>CAXUKB010000020.1:0-19557 GCA_964251345.1 uncultured Fimbriimonas sp.
CCAAAGCCGGCCTCACCCTTGCCGCCCCTTCGGTCGTCACACTCGGATCATGCGCCTCTTGGTGGTCGAAGACGACGCGGAAATCGCGGAGGGCGTGTCATCGCTCTTGCGAAGCGACGGCCACGCCGTCGATGTGGCACGCAACGGGCTTGAGGGACTGAACCTCGCCCTCGACGACCGCTACGCGGCGCTCGTGCTCGACATCATGCTGCCCGGACTCGACGGTTGGGGCGTGCTCGCGGGATTGCGGCGGGCGCGGGTTCGGACGCCCGTGCTCATGCTCACCGCGCGCGATGCCATCGACGACCGGGTGCGAGGGCTCGAAGGCGGCGCGGACGACTACCTCGTGAAGCCCTTCGATCCACGCGAGATGCTCGCGCGCGTCCGTGCCCTCCTGCGGCGTGAGAAGACGCTCAAGACGGGGCGCATCGAGGTCGCGGACCTCGTGGTCGACACGGCCGACCGCACCGCTACCCGCGCGGGCGAGCCCCTGCGTCTTACACCACGCGAGTACCTTCTATTGGAGGCGCTCACTCGCAACGTCGGACGAGTTCTCACCCGCGAGACGATCCTCGCTTCGGTGTTCGACGCGGACGAGCAGACGGACAACTCGGTGAGCTTCCACGTTTCCTCCCTGCGCAAGAAGGTCGACAGAGGACGCGAAGAGCCGCTTATTCGCACCGTCCACGGCTTCGGCTACTCGCTTCGGACGCCCGAGGCAAGCCCGTGACCTTTCGCGGGCGACTCGTGCTGATGAACGCCGCCGCGCTCGCCGGGCTCCTGGCGGCCTTCGCGGGAGGCCTCGCCGCGTTCAACTTTAATCGCCTGCGAGGCGAGTTGGTGGACGACCTTCGGAAGCGGGGCGACGACGCGGCACGAGGTCCCAAACGCCCCAAGCCGCCGACCGCACCCGGCCCGGCCCTGAATGCCGACCCTTATGCAGAGGCGCGCCGAATCGCGGACGTACGCCGTCCTCGGTTCTTTGATGCGCAGGGGAACGGAGACGTGTCGCTTGCGACCACGAACCTTGATGCGGCTCTGAACGGTAAGCCTTCTTTTGGGGAGGTGAGTGGGCTGTTCGTCTACGCGGTGCCGCTGCCCGAGGGCGGGGCGGTGCAAGTGGCGCGGGAAACCGTTGATCTCGACCGACTCTCGACAGCGCAGGCGGAGGCGATGATGGTCCTTCTGCCGGTTGGGACAATCCTCGCCGCCCTGGGCGCGTGGCTTCTCGCGCGGCGCACCCTACGCCCAGTGCGGGAGATGGCACGGGCCGCCGAGGCGATGGGCGCGTCGGACCTCGCGAGTCGATTGCCCGTCGAGGGCGACGACGAGTTCTCGGAGCTCGCCCGGACTCTGAACAGGATGCTGGAGCGCCTTCAACGTTCCTTCGAGGAGCAGCGCCGATTCGTGAGCGACGCTTCGCACGAGCTTCGCACGCCCCTCTCCCGCCTGCGCCTGACGGCGGGTGCCCTTCGCCAGCGGCTTCGGGACGATCCCGACGTCGCCGCCATCGAGCGCTCGGCGACCGCGCTTTCGGAGCTCACCAACTCCCTTCTCACCCTCGCCAAGGCCGACGCGACGGGCTTTGGACTAAAACTCCTTCCCGTCGACCTCCGCGTGGTCGTCGCGGAAGCGATCGGCGACGCTCCGGTCGTCGCCGAGTTCCCGAACGCGCCCGTTGAGGCGCTCGCCGACGCTTCCCATCTCGGACGTGCCGTGATGAATCTTGTCGACAACGCCCTTCGCCACACCGCCCCGCCCGGCCGCGTGTTCGTCTCGGTGACCCAAGGCGCCGAGATCGTCGTGCGCGACGAGGGAGAAGGGATCCATCAGGATCACCTGACACACGTTTTCGATCGCTTCTACCGCGTCGACGCGGCTCGTGGGACGGGCGGCACGGGGCTTGGGCTCGCAATCGTGCGCGAGATCGTGGAGGCGCACGGCGGTCAGGTGACCATCGAGAGTCAGCTCGGCGAGGGCACCGAGGTCCGCGTCTCGCTTTCACGATCCGCCACGTAAAGTTCTCCTCACGAAACCCTCACAACGGTTTCGTATCTTGATTCTAAGCCATCCAGGAAGGGTGGCGAAGGAACATTAGATGCGAAGACTACGAAATCTATTGACTCTCGGTCTGGCGACCCTCAGCCTCGGCGCGTTGGCTCAGACTCCACCCCCTGGCGGTCCAGGCGATCCCGGCGGGACCGGAAGGATGATGCCTCCTCCCGGAGGACCGGGCCTGCTGCTCGACCCTCGAATCCAGAAAGAGCTTGGCTTGACCAAGACGCAGATCGCGAAGATCCGAGCGATCCGTCCCCTGCAGCCCAAGCCCGGCGGAAAGCCTCCCACTCCGCCCAAGCCGGGAACGCGCCCGCCGGAGGAGGCGAAGATCGACGCGATCCTCACCAAGTCCCAGCAGATCAAGCTCCGCGCCATCCGCGCCCGAGAGGACCGTAATGTCCCGGCGCCGCCCGCCGGAGCGCCGCCCCGACCGCCCGTCGAAGGACGGCCCTGAGCTCAAATCCGGCACCCTGCGCGCAGGGTGCCGAACAATACTCGAGCGTCTCACGACATCAGATCTTGCGGAACCTGGATTCCCGATTCATCCGTCCGACCACCCGTTCTCCGAGCTACGCAAATGCACTTGGTCTTTCCCTCTACGAGTGATAGCGGCGGAAAGGCCAGGGCTTTGGTTTCACTGCGATGGTGGCCGTTGCCCTTCCCGCTTTCCTTTGCTTCTGGCGCTTCTTGCCCAGACCAAGTTCCGCCACGAGACGCCGAAAGGCGTGCCGGAGTTTCACCCGGCCCACGTCGCCTGAGCGCGGGACTTTGCCAGCCATGACCGACACAAACCTTAGCTTCACCCCCACGCCTCGCGATGCCTCGGGCGTCGTGTCCTGGATCCACGTCGGTGACCTCCACATGCTCGGCGACGACGGCCAGAACTCCGCAGATCTAAACGCGATCATTGACGAGGTCAATCGTGACTTCGCGAACGGTCTCTCCTTCGTGTTCCTTCCCGGCGACAACGCCGACGACCGGAGCGTTCGGTCGCACCAGACCGTCCGCAAGACGCTCAACCGGCTAAACGTGCCGTGGTGTGCGATCGTCGGCGACCACGACGTGCATGAGAAGTCGTACGACAATTCTCGGCGCTTCATGGGACCGGAGCTGCGCTACGCGTTCTCCGTGGGCAGGGTGCGGTTCGTAGCGATGAATGCCTTCGATGAGCCGCGCCCCGACTCGTTCGTCGTGTCAGACGAGCAAGCAAGTTGGCTCGACGCGGAGCTTGCCGGAACGAAAAAAACGAAGGTCGTGCTTCTGCACTGCTACCCGAGCGAACTCAAGGCGAACGGTCCGAGGGTCGGAGATTTGATTCGGCGCCACGACGTCCGGGTGGTGGATATGGGACACACCCACTACAACGAGGTGTCGAACGACGGGCGGGTGATCTATACCGCGACGCGCTCGACAGGGCAGATCGACAAGGGACCGGTGGGCTACTCCGTGTCGAACCTCGACGGTGGCTCGTTCAGTTGGCGCTTCTACCCGCTGGGCGAGCCTGTGAAGGCCATGATCGTCCGCCCATGCGACGCGCGTCTAACGCGAGATAGCGGCCCCATCCCGAACGGCGAAACCGAGGTGAGGGTACGGGTCGGGGGAGCCAGTCCCGTACGCGGCGTTCGGTCGAGGTCGGGCGGGGAGTCCATCGAACTCACGCTTCTGCCCGGCAGCCACGTTTGGGTCGGCATGGTCAGATTCGAGAACAAGGGCGACCTCATAGTCGAGGCGGAGGACGAGGAGGGGAACATCGCAACCGACACGATCAGCACCGCGCGCCCGAACGTCGAACGCCACTCGCGCGATCTGGACAACACGCTGGATGTTCGGGAAGAGCGAGGACTGCTCGGCACGAGGCTCGGGCCGAACGCCAACGGGAGAGAGTGGTAGGCGTGGCCGAAGACGAGAAGAAGAGCGGGCAGAACGAAGGCGGCGAGTCAGGCGACGGCAGCATAAAGGCCCTCGAAGGGATGAGCTTCGCCTTGGCCGACGTGCAGAACGGCATGGGGCCGTACGTCACAGTTTTCCTCAAGTCGGTCGCCCACTGGGGACCGGCGCAGATCGGGGTCGCGCTCGCGGCGGGCAACATCGCGCAGGTAATCGCCCAGACCCCGACCGGCGGCCTCATTGACCAGCTCCGGCAAAAGCGGCAGCTCATCATGGTCGGCTCGGTGATGATCCTCGTCGCATGCATCGCGATTGCGCTTCTCCCGGCGTTCCCCGTCGTCTTGGGCGCTCAGATCCTGATCGGAATGGCGGGCGCGATCTTCCCGCCCTGCCTCTCGGCGATCACCCTGGGCATGGTGGGTCGGAAGCGTATGGACGGACAGACGGGCAAGAACCAGGCCCTTAATGCGGCGGGCAACTGCGCCGCCGCCATCCTTATCGGCGTAATCGGCTGGTTTTTCGGCCTGCGCTGGATGTTTGGCCTCATCGTCGTGTTCTGCGCCGCCGCCGTCTTCTTCGCCACGCGCATCAAAGACGACGACATCGACTTCGATCTCGCACGGAGCTGCGACGAGGATGCGAGCGAGGATGACAAGTCCGAGCTGTCCAAAGGACTCAAGGCCGCCTTGAAGTCGCAACTCACGGGCCTGAAGACCGTCGCGAGCGAGCGGAACATCAGGGTGTTCCTCGTCTCGGCGGTGATCTTCCACTTCGCGAACGCGGCGATGGTGCCGCTTGTGACGGAGCTCCTGAGCGATAAGCGCGGCGGGCGCGAGGCGGTAGCCTACACCGCTGGGTACATGGTGGCCTCGCAGCTCGTGTTCGTCGTCGCGGCGGCCCTCTCCGGGCGGCTCGCCTCGTCGCTCGGGCGCAAGCCCTTGTTCCTTTTCGGCTTCGCCGCGCTCGCCCTGCGTGGCTTTCTCTACACGCTGAGCCACGCGACCTTCTTCCTCATCGCCGTGCAGTGCATGGATGGGCTGGGCGCGGGCATCTTCGGCGTCGTGAGCGTGCTCATCATCGCGGACCTCACCAAGGGCACGGGGCGCTTCAACCTCGCTCAGGGCGCCATCGCCTCGGCGGTCGGCATCGGCGCGTTCCTCAGCAACTCCGTGGGGGGCTTCGTCGCTAAGCACGCGGGCGTGAACGCCGCCTTCCTGATGCTGGCGGCGATCGCCGCCGCCGGGCTCGCCTTCTTCTGGCGGATGATGCCCGAGACCCGCGAGGGGGGCAAGGGAGACGATTCTAAGGGTGGTCGGGTCGCCCAAGCCGGAGCGACCGCGTGACGACCTTCCTCACGCTCGCGATCTTCGCGGCCACCCTAATCCTCGTCCTCACCCGTCCCAAAGGCTTGAGCGAGGCCTGGTTCACCTGCGGGGGCGGGTTCCTCATGCTCCTCTTCGGCCTGGAGACGCCCTCGCAGGGCTGGGGCATGATTGACCAAGGCAAGGACGCGCTGTTTTTCCTGGTCGGCCTCCTGCTCCTCGCGGAGCTCATGCGCGTCTCGGGCTTCTTCGAGTGGGCGGCGGTGCACGCGGCCGGAAGCGCGAGGGGCAATGGCAGAAAGCTCTACCGCAATGTCTTCCTGCTCGGCGCGGCGGTGACCGCGCTCCTTTCGCTCGACACGACTGCCGTCATGCTGACGCCCGTCGTGCTGGCCTTCGTCGGACGCCTCGACCTCAAGGCCAAGCCGTTCCTGTTCGCCTGCGCCTTCGTCGCGAACACGGGCTCGCTCCTGCTCCAGGTGAGCAACCTCACGAACCTGCTCTTCGCCGCGGCGTTCGGATGGGGATTCGGTGCGTTCACCCTCCGGATGGCGCTTCCCCAGATCCTCGCGATCGCAGCCAACTATCTCGTCTTCCAGTGGCTGTTCCGCAAGAGCCTGCCGAAGGAGTTCTCTCGCGACAAGCTGCCGGAGCCTCAGTCGGTCATCCCAGACGAGGGCTTCTTCCGCGCTTCGGTCGGCGTGTTCCTCGCGGTGGTGCTCGGCTACTTCGTCGGGGCGGCGCTCCATATCCCGCCCTACGCCTTCTCCCTCGCGGGGGCGGCGCTCCTGTTCGCCATTGGCCTCCGCACGAGGCGGGTCGAGCCGAAAATCGTCCGCGAGATCTCCTGGTCCGTATTCCCCTTCGTGATCGGCCTGTTCGTCGTGGTGCGTGCGATGGAAAATCTGGGGCTCGCAGGCTTGATGAATCGGGGCCTCGCGATGGGGCACGGCTCGAAGGTCCTGACGGTCCTCATCGGCACGTTCGGCGCGGGTCTGGGATCGAACGTCGTGAACAACATCCCGATGGCGTTGCTCTCGATCTCCAGCTTGAGACACGGCGACGACCTGGCCCGCTACGCGGCGTTGATCGGCTGCAACGTCGGGCCGAATCTCACCGTCGCGGGCTCGCTCGCCACGATGCTCGTCATCACCACCGCCCGCAAAGGCGGCGAGAACGTGAGCGCGAAGGATTTCTTCAAGGTCGGTCTCGTCGCAACGCCCCTCCTGCTGCTTGCGGGCGCTCTCGGTCTGCTTGCCACGTCAAGCCTAAAGTAGAGGGAGTACGAGATGCACCTTACGGAAAAGACATCCTCAAGGCCCAGTGCCTGAACTGGGAAGTTGCCCGACTAGGATTCGAACCTAGATTCACAGATTCAAAGTCTGTTGTCCTGCCATTGGACGATCGGGCAATGCGAATCCATTATGACGCCGTTAAGCATGAGTTCGCATCCATGGGCCGTTCGGAGACGCCTTTGCGTTGCCTCGCCGTTCCTTTAAGGATGCCGCGTCCAAGTTCACAAGTCTGGTTTGGTAGGCATGCCACCAGCAGCATGAATTCTCTTGAAGTTCTTAATATTAGCCTTCGTTGGGGGATCCAGAGCATGGAGAGGCGGATGCGTCTCCGTCGCCTCTGATTATGGAATCGCCCTCGTGCGTGCGGTTCAATCGATCAGCCCTCACCCCGTAGGTTGACGCTCTTGACGCCCACCTGGGCGCACATGTCGAGCAGGGGGCAGTTGGAGCACTTGGGCGCGCGGCCCGTGCAGATCCATTTGCCGAACGGGACGAGCCGCTCGTTGATCTCGACCCAATATCGCTCGGGGAGCCACGCTTCAAGTTGAGGCAGGGTCGTCTCGGGCGTCGGAGCGTGCACGACGCCCCAACGATTCGTGATGCGATGGACGTGAACGTCGACCGCAATGGCCGGAATCCCGCGGGCGACGCCGAGGGTCAGGTTGGCACACTTCGGGCCGACACCCTTCAGCGAGGTGAGCGTCGCGAAGTCGGCGGGTAGCTCGCCTCCGAATTCCTCGACGGTGCGTCGAGCGATCTCCCGGATCTGGATGGCCTTCGCAGGTGCGAACGCCACCGTATCGATCCTTGCGAGAATTGCCTCGGCGCTCAACGCCGCGATTTCGTCCGGTCCACGCGCGACCTCAAAAAGGCGCAACGCCGCAGGACCGGAGACTTCGTCCAAGGTGCGAATCGAGAGGATGCACGAGACGAGTTGCTCGAACACGCGCGTGTAACCGGCGTCGCGCAGAGCGAACATCTCGGCTTTCGGAAGGGGCGCGGTGGCCTCGCGAAGTCGTTGAAACGCTTCGTCGACGTCGAAGAGACGCTTGGTCATGCCGGTTCGACGCCAAAAAGCCCCGGCAGGATGCCGAGGCTACGGAAGAGGGATGCCTCCTGGAAGGAGGCACCACGTCTTAGCCGCGGGGCGGCGCGCCGCCACCGCCGCCCGGACGGCGCTGCGGCATCTCCATCTTCAGCTCGGCGCCGCCCATGGTCTTGAGCTTGGCCTTCTGATCGTCGGTGAGCACCTTGTCGAGCTCGGTGCGCATCGTGGTGGCATTGGTCATCATCGTCGTCATGCCCTCCTGACGATCGACCTCGCCGCTCGTCATCTTCTCGCGAAGCGCTCGATTGGCCTCGTTCATCTTCGTCTGAAGGTCGGTGATCTTGGTCTTCTGGTCGCCGGTGAGCGCCAGTCCATCCTGCACGTCGGGC
The DNA here is from genome assembly GCA_964251345.1 of uncultured Fimbriimonas sp. GTDB lineage: Bacteria > Armatimonadota > Fimbriimonadia > Fimbriimonadales > Fimbriimonadaceae > Fimbriimonas. The sequence continues at coordinate 8,000 of CAXUKB010000020.1, forward strand.
AGAAGAACCGCCATAGGGCCGGCCCACTGGATGCGGATCTCTTCGAGCCGCTTCTCCTGGTCGGGCGTGAGGATCGCCGAGGTGGCCGCCTTGTCGTCGGTGTACTGCTTCGCCATCGCGTCGGCCGTCATCGGCGCGCGCTGACCGCCGCCGCGCCGCCCGCCACCACCCGCGCCACCGCCGCCGCCCGCTCCGCCACCCGCAGGCCGGCCGCCGGGAAGGGCTTCGATCTTGGTCTTCTCATCGTCGGTGATTTTCAGCTCGGTCTGAACCTGAGTGTTGCGGACGAGTTGGGTAAGGCGCTGAGCACCCATCTGCATTCCCCGCATGCCACCCTGACGCTGTGCCGAACCAATGCTCGCGAGGGCCAAAACCGCCATCGCGACGAGCGAGACTTTAATCCGCATATCGAGGGGTATTACGCACGAGGGTTCCCGAAGTTCTCCCAAAACTCGTAAAATTTTCAGTAATGCCGGGAGTTTTTTCCGACGCGTTTCCCAGAGCCGGACGAAGCATCCCAATTATTAGGGAAGCCCTTCTATAAGGTGTCGCAGGCAACAAGCCGACGAGGCTCCAAGACGATCCCCTTCCCTGCTCGTCGATGAGCAAGGAAGGGAGTTATCCCGTTCTCGTTCCCGTTCCCGTTCCCGTTCCCGTTCCCGTTCCCGTTCCCGTTCCCGTTCCCAGAGGGACGGCCGACGAGGTCAAACCGATCTCACCCGTCGCGTATCGAAGCCGGACGCGGGCGAGATTTACGTTGCTTTGCACAACGGTGCGGTCCTGAAGGGCGGTCAGGAGCTGCGACTGGGCCGTCGTGATGTCCTGGAAGAGGCCGAGCCCTTCCGCGTAGCGGCCCTCCGCGATGCGAACGCCTTCGCGGGCGTTCGCCACCTCCTCGTCCGCCGTCGGAATCCGGGACTCGGCGGAGAGGAGCGAGACGTAGGCGCTGGCCACGTCGTTCCGAACGAGCAGCGTCGCACTGTTCAAGTCGGCAAGCGCCGACGCCACCTGGCCGTTCGCCGCCTGAACCGCGCCCTTGCGCTGCCCCCCGTCGAAAAGGGGGAACTGCAGACCGAGGCCGATCGACGCGACGCCTCGGCTGTCGCCCAGGCTTCCGCCCACCGTACCGGCGGCGGCGGTGAGATAGATCGAGGGCAGGTTCAGCGCTTTCGCCGCGTCGAGGCCGAACTTCGAGGCAGCGACCGTCGAGAAGGCGGCCCTCACCTCGGGACGGCGCTCGAGACCCCTATTGACGAGCGCCTTCGGATCGCCGACGGGCAGCCCCGGTTCGTCGCTCGATCCCACGTTGATGGGGGTCATCGGATCGACGCCGATCGCCAGGAGCAGGCTGTACCGGTCTTGAAGCTCAGTGTCGCGAGCCGTCTGAAGGTTGAGAACCGCCTGCGACTTGGACGTTTCGGCGGTCACGACATCGACGGGAACGCCGATGTCGTTCCGCAATCGGGCGTTGGCGAGGTCGAGCTGGCGCTGGCGGTTCGCGAGATTCTGCTCCGCGACGTCCACCAGGCGCTTGGCGTTGACCTCGGTGTAAAACGCGTTTTCGACGCTGTTGACGACGTTCTGCTGGGTGCGGCTGAGATTCGCGATGGCGACGTCGGTGAGCGCGCGATTCTGACGAACCAAATTCCGGGTCTGGTTGAAGTCGAACAGAAGCTGCCGCACGCCAAGGGCGGTGGAATAGGGATAGGCGGGTGAGACGCCGGGGCTGGTGGTCCCCGTCGGAGCCTGGAGCGCCACGTTAGGCGAGTTGCCGGAGAGGCTTTGCACCCCGTTATAGCCGGCGCCAGCGGAGAGAGTTGGGTTTTGAAGCGCCTGAGTCTCACGGGTTCGTCCCTGCGCCGTCCGGACGGCGCCCTGCGCACTGGCAATGTTGGGTTGTGTCCGAAGGGCGATCCGCGCCGCTTCGTTCGCGGTCAGCGGTTCGTTCGGCAACGGCCCGCTCGCGTTGGTCGGCGGCACGATGGCAGGAGGCACCTGCGAGTCCTTCACCCGGGGAGTCGGGGTGCCCGGGGGCACGGGAGGCAACGTCGGGGTTTGAGTCTGGGAAGGGGTTCCCTGTCCCCTTGCGAGAGCGACGGTCAGAGCCGATCCCAGGGCGAACGGGATCAATCCTTTCCGCCCTCCACCACGCGAACCTTCTGGCCGTCCCGCAGGTTGTCGGTCGGGTTGTTCACGAGCCGATCCGTCGGCGACAGGCCTTGGGTGACTTCGAACTCGGTGCCAAAGTCGCGGCCGATGGTCACCGTGCGGAAGTGGACGGTCCCGCTCGCATCGACCACCGCGACCCGCGTCCCCCCTGCGCCGAACATCACCGCGTTGGCGGGCGCCCGGAGCACGTTGCCGTTCGTCATCGAGGTCAGGCTGACCTCCGCGAACATGCCCGGAAGGACCAGATTGTCCCGGTTCGGAATATCGATCTCGGTGAGCAAGGTCCGACTGGAGGCGTCGAGCACGCCGGCGCTGTCCGCCACCTTGCCTTCGAACTTCCGACCGGGGAACTCACGAATGGTGATCGTCGCCGGGGTGCCCGGACGGATCGACCTGTAGTTCGTCTGCGGCACGTCGACGAGCACCTTCAGCTTGTCGACGCGGGCGATGCCGAAAAGGCCGACGGTCTGCGTCGTCGCGCTCGTCGAGGCGACGTTGAGAGTTCCGGGGCTGATCAGCGAGCCGACATCGACATTGCGGGCGGTGATCACGCCATCGAACGGGGCGACGATCCGCTGAAAGGAGCGAAGCACCTCGAAGCGGCGGGCATTGGCGAAACTCGACTGCACGGCGGCCCGGTTGGCAGAGACGTTCTGCTGGTTCGCCTGAACGTCGGCTTGGGCGGCGGCGACGGTCGAGGCGACCGATTGCGCTGTCGCCTGGGCGGCCACGACGTTCGATTTCGCCGCGTCGGCGTCGGAACGCGCAGAGCGGATAAGCGCCTCGCTGGCGACCACGCTCTGCTCGGAAGCACGCGCGTCGGACTGAGCGGCTTCGATGTTCGACTTTGCCGCTTGGACGCTGGCGGTCGCGGTCTTAAAGGTCGCGGCGGCCTGATCGTAGTCCTGGTGGGCGACAAAACCTTCCTTGAGAAGCGCGGCATATCGCTTGGCGGTGGTCGCCGCAAGTTCGAGCTGGGCTTCCGCCTGGACGAGGTTCGCCTTTTGCGCATCGATCGCTTGACGACTTTGGGCCGCCTTGGCCTGCGCCTGATCGCGAGCGGCGACCGTCTGCGCAAGCTTGGCCTGGGCGCCGAGATAACCCGCTTGCGCCTGCTTAATCGCCGCCCGTTGCCGGGCTACTTCCGCCTGGGTCTCGGCGACGCCGGCTTTCGACTTCACCACAGCGGCCAACGACTGGCCGACCGTCGCTTCGCTCTTTGCCGAATCGGCATTCGCCTGAAGCACCTGCTGGTCGGCGTCGGGCGACTCGATTTCGGCGAGGACCTGCCCTGCCTTCACCCGCGAGCCGATATCGACATAGAGTGTCTTCACGTAGCCGCTCGTTCGTGCCTGAATCGCGGTGTTCGAGATGGACTGAACGCTACCGGGCAGGACCAACGGATCGGCGGGAGCCACACGTGGCCTGACCACTTCCACCTCCGGCGCCGCCGTGGCCTCGGTGTTCGACTCCGTGACGAGGGCCTTTTGCTGGTTAAGCCGGGGAACGAGCCCGATGGCGAGAAGCACCGCCAAGAGCGCGGCGCCGCCGATCACGCGAACGAAGATGCGGCCGCCGTTCTGGGGTTGGGAGGGCAAAGGAGCGGATTGCATAGGCTTTTAGTGGAGGGCGACCTGGGGCATGGCGGGTTCGTAGGGGGCTTCGATATTCTCGAGGTCCTCGTCGACCACGTGGGCATGGCCTCGTCGCAGGACGCTGTACACGACCGGCACGAAGAATAGGGTGGTGAAGGTGGCGACCATCAGACCGCCGATGACGGCGCGGCCGAGCGGCGCGTTCTGCTCGCCGCCCTCGCCAAGGCCGAGGGCCATCGGCATCATGCCGATGATCATCGCGAGCGCGGTCATGAGCACCGGCCGCAGACGGGTCCGACCGGCGGCGAAGGCGGCGGAGAGAGAGTCGTCGCCGACGAGGCGCCGGTCGTTAGCGAAGGTCACGACCAGAATCGCGTTGGCGGTGGCCACGCCGATGCACATGATCGTGCCCATCAATGCGGGAACGCTGAACGGCGTCTGCGTAAGGAACAGGGTCCAAACGATGCCGGAAAGGGCGCCGGGCAACGCGCAGATGATGATGGCCGGATCGATCCAGGTTTGGAAGTTCACGACCATGAGGAAGTACACGAGCACGATGGCAAAGGCGATGCCAATTCCGAGGCCGATGTACGACTGGTTCATGCTCTGCGACTGCCCGCGAATGACCGTGGTCGTGCCGCGGGGCAGGCCCTTCTGATATTTCGCGACGATCGCCTCAATGTCGCGCGTCACTCCGCCGAGGTCCCGCCCGGAAACGTTCGAGTAGATGTCGTACGTGGGCTGGACGTTGTAGTGGTTGATGTTCTGCGCGTCGATGCCGCGGGCGGAGGTCGAGACGTTGTCGAGGATCTGGCCGGGGCTTCCGGGCGCGTTGATCGGCGTGTTGCGCAACGCATCGAACGAATCGACGCGGTACTGCGGCGCCTGGACCGCCACGGGGTAGTTCACACCGTTCTTCGGATCGAGCCAGTAGTTCGGCGCCGTCTGGCCCGAGCCCGTGAGGGTGATGAGCATCGAACTCGCCACGTCGCGCTGGGTGAGGCCGATCGTCTCGGCGCGGTCGCGATCGACCGCGACGTTAATCGAGGGCGTATCGAGCACCTGGTGAATGTTCACGTCCACCGCGCCCGGTACCTTGCGGATCTCGTCCGCCATCTTCTGGGCGACGGCGTAATTCTTTGGGCTACGCCCAACGACTTGGACGTCGATCGGCGCGGGCAGGCCGAAGTTCAGGATCTGGCTGACGATGTCCGCCGGCTGGAAGAAGAACGTATAGTCGGGGTACTTCTCGCGGAGCTCTCTTCGCAAGGCGTCGACGTAACCCTGCGTGGGCGCGTGACCCTCCTTAAGGGAAAGCAGGATCTCGCCGTCCGCCGAGCCGATCGTGGCGCTGTCGGTGAACGCCAGGTTGATCGACGAGGGGAGGCCGATGTTCTCGAGCACGAGGTCGAGATCCTTCGGCGGGATGATGTGCCGAATCGTATTCTCCACCTGCGAGAACTCCGCCGTCGTCGTCTCGAGGCGTGTGCCCGAGGGAGTGCGGACATGGAGACGGATTTGACCCGCATCGACCTGCGGGAAGAAGTCGCGGCCAATGAAGGGCAGCAGGAACATCGAGCCGACGAACAGGGCCACGAACGTAAGCACCGAGCGACGGCGGTTCTGAAGCATGCCTTGAAGCACCCGGCCGTACCGGTCGCCAAATCGCTCGAAGCGGACGTTAAACGCTTGATGGATGCGCCAGAAGATGTCGCCCTTCGGCGCCGCCTCGCCGTCGCCGTGCGCGGTGTAGAGGTCGGCCTCTTTGCTCAGCATCATCATCGTAAGCACCGGCACGAGAGTTCGCGACAGGATGTACGAGGCGAGCATCGCGAACACGACCGCGAGGGCAAGGGGCGTGAAGAGGAACTTCGCGGGGCCGGTCAGGAAGACGACCGCGACGAACACGATACAGATCGAGAGGGTCGCGATGAGCGTCGGTGTCGCGATCTGAGCCGCGCCGTCGAAGATGGCCTTCTTCAGCGGCTTGCCCTCGTGCATGTTGCGATGGATGTTCTCGATCGTGACCGTCGCGTCGTCCACGAGGATGCCGACCGCGAGCGCAAGGCCGCCGAGGGTCATCGTGTTCAGCGTTTGACCGAGAAACCCGAGCGCGATGATCGAGCAGAGAATCGAGAGCGGGATCGAAATCGCGACGATGAGGGTACTGCGCCATGAGCCGAGGAACAGCAGGATCATCGCGGCGGTGAGAAGCGCGGCGATGATCGCCTCGCGCACCACGCCGGTGATCGCGCTCTTCACAAAGATCGACTGATCGAACAGCGGCTCGACCTTGAGCTCCGGCGGAAGCTGCGCCTGGATGTTCGGCAAGGCCGCCTTGACGCGGTTGACGACGTCGAGCGTCGACGCGTCGCCGCTCTTGAGCACGCTGATAAGGGCGGACCGGTGGCCGTTGAGGTTAACGAGATTGGTCTGGGGCGCGAAGCCGTCGTGGACCTGGGCGACGTCGCGAATGAAGACGGTCGCACCGTTCACGACCTTGATCGGCATGTTGCCGATGTCGGCGGCGACATTCGGCGAGCTGTTAAGGAAGACGTTGTACTCGCGCGTTCCGAGCTTGGCGGTGCCGCTGGGAAGGATAAGGTTCTGCGCGTTGATCGCGTTGCTGACCTCGATCGGGGAGAGCCCCTTCGCTTGGAGCGACGGGATGTCCAGGTCGACCATGATCTGGCGGGTCTTGCCGCCGAAGGGCGAGGGAACGGACGCTCCCTGCACGGTGGCGAGCTGCGTGCGGATGACCTGGGTGCCGTAGTCGGCGAGCTGGGTCTCCGAGAGCGTCTTGCTGCTGAGGCCGAGTTGGAGGATCGGCACGCTCGAGGCGCTGTAGCGGATGATGAGAGGCGCGGTCGTACCCGTCGGCATGATGCGCAGAAGCGTCTGGGAGATCGACGTGAGCTGCGCGACGCCCGCTTCGACCTTCGCGCCGGGCTGGAAGTAGAACTTGATGACCGAGACGCCGGGGAGCGACTGCGACTCGATGTGCTCGAGGTCGGAGACGGTGGTCGTCGCCGCGCGCTCGGTGATCGTGGTGATCCGCTTCTCCATGTCCGACGGGGAGATGCCCGAGTAGGACCAGATCATGGAGACGACGGGGATGTCGATGTTCGGGAAGACGTCCGTCGGCGTCTTCTGAATGGTTACCACCCCGAGAATCAGGATGATGATCGACATCACGATGAAGGTGTACTTACGCTGGAGGGCGAGCTTAACGATCCACATAGGGAAAGGTCGCCGCGAAAGCCACGCCGCTTAGGGGCCTGTACACCATTATTCAGAACAAGCGTTCTGAAATGCAAGGGTTGGACGCAAAAGAGCGAGAGTTACCTCGACGATATCGTCGGAAGTCTCATCGAGACCCTCGAATTGGGCGATAATTCGCATTCCGCGTCCCGCATTGATGACGGCCCGGGCGAGGGGCAACAGGTCGAGATCGGCCGCGATCTCCCCTTGCGTCCGCGCTTCGCCGAGCGCGGCCACGAAGACCGCTTCGAGGGCCCGGAAGTGTTCCAGAAGCGATGCCGCGACCTCCGCGTCCGAGCTTGCCAGGTTCACCGCGGAGATCGTGACGAGACAATTCACTGGACCGCCACACCGGCTTTTGTCACGAATCATCTCTAAATAGCGGCGAAAACGGGGCATTTTCGGCCCCGGACCGCTCAACAAGAGATCCGCGTCCCGCAGCTTCTCGAATTGAAAGCGCGCCAAGACCTCCAAGAAAAGACCCCGCTTGTCCCCGAATGCGTCGTAGAGGCTGTAGCGGTTGATCCCGGTCGCGCGCACGAGATCCTCGACGGACGTTCCGGAGAATCCGCGTTCGCGAAACAGCTCCGAGGCACGGTCGACGACCTCGTTTCGCTCGTAGCCCTTTGGTCTTCCCACAGTGTCCTCTACATTATGCCTTCAGAGACTGTAAGCAATCCCGCAGACGGCGGCTCGCATCGCCACCCCAGGCATCTCCCTTATACGTGGCATTCCGATTCCGATGACACCCGGCCTTCGCAGCGAGCCCCGAAGAAAGCCAAAAATTTAGTCAGAGTGCTCGGTGAGGGGGTTAACGATCGTTCCTTTCACCCGTTCCCGGGACATCGCCGAGGCTGGACGTCGACCCGCCCCGGTTGCCTTCCCCAGAAGGCAACCGGGGGCAGAGACTTAGGCCGTGTGCGGTGAAGTTGTAGGCGTCGGATGCGCTCGTGCCGGCGCGCGAAGCCGCGTCTTTGCAGAATGCGCGGGGCTCCCGGGCCCCTCACCCTCCCCGCCCCCTCTCCCCCGGAAAGGGGAAATGATCCACTAGACACGGCCTAGTACTTCAGGATCACTCGCTTCGCCGCGCGAAGGGTGACCGGGCCGATGAGACCCGAGTTCAGAAGAGGCGAGTTTTTGTCGTAGTAGCGCCACGTTTCAAAGGTCACCCGGCCCGTAGCCGGGCGCGGCTTACCTTCGACGAGCCAATCGGGCCAGCGCTTAAGATGGCTGCCGTCCCACTCGACGTCCGGCGGTAACTGCTCGTCGCCGATGATTCGGTTCGGCCACAGGTTGGTGACCTTGACTTGGAGACGATTCACGCCCGGCCTCAACAATCCCGTCACGTCGAGCGTGAAAGGCGGCTTCCAAAGCACCGCGACCTGCCGACCGTTCAGGGTGACGGTCGCGAAATTCTTCACGTCGCCAAGATCCAAGCGGACGGCGTTGCCCAGCGACAGAAGCGACGGCGCGACCGAAAACTCCTTCGTGTAGGTCGCGCTCCCCGAGAAGTACTTGATGCCGGGATCCTTGTGCTCTGGCCACGAGATCAGCTTCGCGAAGGTGGCGCTCGCCGGGGCGCCGAGGTAAGGCGGAAAGTCGACGCGCCAGGGACCGGCGAGAACGAGCGGCGGCAATCCGTTTCCGACGTTCATCTCATGCCGGCCGCCGAAGCTGTCCACCGCCGCAACGCGGCCACCTTGCCAGCTCGTAACCTCGACCTTTCGCCCGGGGAGGGTTCGGACGGTGAGCGGCTTCGGCTGGAGACCGCCGCCCGTCGCGGCGACCAGCTCCACAGACTCATTTTCGGCCGCCGTTCGCACTACGGGTTTTCCGTCGAGTCGGTAGCCGATCACCAAACGCTTGACGACGTTTCCGACGGGATCCCCAAACAGCGAATTCGAAGCCGGGATCTCGACTTCGCCATCGCGCACCATTTGACGAACGCGGTCGGTTACGTCCTCACCCCGGCCGTCCGCCGCTTCGTACCGAGCGCGGTCGATGACGATCGTGGGAACGTGCGGGCCTTCGCTTCCCGCCGATTCCAGGGCGAATCCCTGGAGATGGGGCTTCGTCGCGGGCTTCCGGAACACGACGAACACCGACTCCGCCGAGTCGAGCCGGAGCGGGACGGTCATCCCGGTGCGGGTTTGCTCGTACACAGGAGCGTCCTCGGTTTCGCCGGTCTCGGGATGCCAAAGCTCCGGGACCTTGCCTGCGACTCGGAACGTGCATGAGGCCTCACAAGCGTGATTTCGACCGTTCGACACGAAGTAGACGTCGGCATCGCCGATCTTGCGGTGGATATCGACGAGCTTATTTCCGACATTTCGCGGCGCGTAACCGAAGTCCGGAGGGAGATGGAGAAATGAGGTTAGGACGACGTCGAGCGGAACGTTCGAGTGGACGCTTCCCTTTCCGAAGTGGTGATACACCGTGCTCGTCGCATCGTCGGTCCCCCAGAGTTCGTCGGCGATTCGACGAACCTCGTCATCGCAGGCGGGATACCCCGAAAGGCTGGGCGACTGGCGCGGCTTGGGGCCGCAGATCGTGGCACCCGCCGCCACCAGCTCTTTGAGCTTTCGGGCGATCGGCGGCGTCATAAACCTCGTGTTGGGTAGGGTGAGCAGGCGGTACGACATTCCGCTCGGCAGCACGATCCGGCCGTCTTTAACGGTCATCTTCAGAAGCGATTCCGCGTCGCAACCGTCGTAGTCGTAGCCCGCGGGTAGCCCAGGGCGCTGGCCCGGAAGGTCGGCGGGCGAGTCCTCGCCATAAAAGGCGCAGACGTCGGCCTGAAATCGCCCGGCTTGGAGCAGGTACTGGCAGCGGGCGACGTACTTCAGCCACGTCGCCGCCTCGGTCCACCAGGTCTGGGTTCGGTCGAGGTGGGTTCCCCAGGGCCCCATCGTCATGCCCGGCTTGAGATCGAGCCACGGCTGCCTGGCAGAGCGATGAAAGATGTACCGGTTGATCCCGTTTCAAACCGCCTGGTCGCCCAACGCTTTCATGGTGTACGGCTCCTCGCGCCACCGACCCGGGTTCACGTCGCCCGTGAACGACTCCGCCCCCACAATCGGCCGACCGTTCGTGTGTCCGATCGAGGAGGCGAGCTTGGTGGTCTCCATCGCCGAGCCTCCCAGCCAAAACTCGCCCATCGGAATGTCGGCCCGGGCGCCACTCTGCATCGTGTCGAACCCTCCGTCGCCGTAAGGCTCGGTCGAGAACATCATCCCATTTTGGTGGGCGAGCGCGGCCATGTGGCCGTAGTAGTTGTCCGCGTAGAGGTCGGCGATCGTGCGGCGGAGGTCCCAAAGAAATCGCTCGCTCTTTTCCTTGTCGTCGATAATCCTTCCGGCAATGACCGGAAGGAACGGCAACGGATCGTATCCCCGACGGTTCCGGAACGCCTCGCGGAACTTGGGGGTCCAGTTCTGGTCGCCGACTTCGTAGCTGTCGATGAGGACGTTGTTGAGGGTCTTCGTTCCCTTGGGTCCCACATCGGAGACCACCTTACCGACGAGCGCCGCCCAGTGCCGATCCAGCGCTTCCTTGCTCAGTTTGTCGATCTCGAGCCCGTCGCCTTCGCGCGTCGCGGGATGGTTGTGAACGCCCGTTGGGACGTAGCCCATCCTCAAGATGGTCCAGTCGCCTTCCGGAACCTGCCAGACGAGGTGGCCGTCTTTGCCGAGCCGATCGGTCAGCATCACCACGTCGCTCGCGCGGATCGCGACGTCTTGGGCGAGCGGCGTCAAATCGACGTGGAGTCCATCGCCGCGTTCGACGCCGGTCTTCTGAAGAAAGTCTTTCGGGCGCGGCACGACCTCGTCGCCCGCGGCCGGGGTGCGGTAGGCGTACACCGCGATGTCGCGGGCGAGCGGAACGGCCGAAACGACCCTCGGCGCAGCGACCGGCGGAAGCGTCTGCGAAACCGCTACCGGTCCTTTGACCTTCACCGTCGACCAGGCGACGACCTGCATCCCGTCCTCCGGTTTGACCCAAGGCCCGCCGCTGCTGGACCAGCCATCGCCATTGTGGAGGCACAGTTCGAGGCCGAGCCGAGCCGCCTCCTTCACCGCGAAAGCGGTCATCGCCCGCCACTGGGTTCCACCGTACTTGACGGGACCGGACGGAATGTCTTGCGAGACCGAGAACATCTGGGCACCTCCCATGCCCACCTGCTTCATGGCTTCAAGGTCGGCCGTAATGCCCTTCTTGGTGACGTTGCCGTCCATCCAGTGCCACCAGGTCTGGGGCCGGGCGGAGGGTGGGGGCGTCTTGAAGCCGTCGGCGAGCACATCGATACCGTTACCGACCGAGGCAGAGAGGAGAAAAAGCGCCGTGACCATTGCGGTTCGGCCAGTTTAGTCGAACCTCTTTCGGTCCGTGATTTCCTCCCCTACCCTGGAGCTGTTTAGTTCGGCCTCGTCTATGCCCCGAAGCTTGGCTGGCCCGCAACGAGGCCTTGAACGAAGGCGGCTCCCAGGGCACAAATTACATAGGAATCTCCATCCTTCTGGAATGGCTCGAACG
>CAXUKB010000020.1:19567-20086 GCA_964251345.1 uncultured Fimbriimonas sp.
CCTCTAGACGGCAGGAATCAGCGTTGAACGCATCCTCCGGACTTCGGCGACGGAGTCGGGGCGTTCGGCCAGTTCGATCAGCCGTTGGGCGGCGGCCTTTCCAAGCGCGAGCGTCGGCGGCACGATTCGATGCACCGACTCGAGGCCGAAGATCGGGAGCGCCGGGGTGTCGTTGACGCTCAATATCTCAAGGTCTCGGGGAATGTCGAGTTCCATGCGCTCGCAGGCGGCCAGCGCGGCCGCCATTGCATCGTCGTGAATACAAAACAGAGCCGTGGGGGGCGAGGAGAGCCGCATCAATCCCTCTAAGGCGGAGCGCACCCGTTCCGCGAAATCTCGGAACGATGGCCCGCCGTCATCCACGATTCGGAGCCATTCGGACGAAGAGGCCCCGACCTCGCTCAAGGCGGCGAGATAAGCATCGAAGCGCCCCCGGACGCTGCTGATGTGAAACGTGCCACTCGTCACGTGAGCGATCCGCCGATGCCCTCGGGCGGTGAGCAGACGAAGGCCTTCGAG
>CAXUKB010000020.1:20096-23836 GCA_964251345.1 uncultured Fimbriimonas sp.
GGCACGCGGTCGATGCAGACCAGGGGCATCACGCGACGAAGGGTCTCCAAGCGGCCGGAGTTTTCCGAGTCGGCGGTCGGAAAAACGATGGCGCCGTCGGCACGCTCGAGCAGGCCGTCCAAGAGATCGGCCTCCCGCCTCGGGTAACCGCCGGTGTCGCAGAGCAAAAGGTCCCCCGTACCGGCGACCACTTCGGCGATTCCCTGAAGGTAGCCCGCCTGAGGATTGAGGCGCGTGTCGTGCAAGAGCACCGCCACCGTCCGCAGGGAGCGTCGGGAAGAGACCACCGTTCCCGCCCCGGGACGGCGCTCGACGAGACCGCTGGCGCAGAGCTCCCGCATAACTCGGTGCGCAGTCATGCGGCTGATGTTCCACTGCGTCGCAAACTCCGTTTCGGAAGGGAGTCGCTCGCCTCGGCGGAGTTCGCCGTCGCGGATCGCCGTTTTCATGCGCCCGACGATCTCTTCCCATCTTCGCTCGGCCACCGCCCTAGGGTACCGGCTCGATTCTTTCGAAGTTGCGTATAGTGAAGCGTAAAGGACTGATTACCCTAGGGTAATTTTAAAATCGGGAACCGTCTATGCTCTCGCCGCTCGCAATCTTCGCCTTTCTCCCGTCTCAGAACGCGACCCTTCTCCCCTACCGAAACCCAGAGCTCCCGATCGAGTCTCGCGTCGAGGATCTCCTCAAGCGGATGACGCTCGAGTAGAAGCTGAACCAGCTCCGTTGCGATCGAACGCTTTGGGAATCGAAGGTCTCGACCACCGGCTACGGAGAGACGCTCGACATTCTGCGGCCGCTCAAGAGCCTGGAATCCGCCACGCGGGCAAACGAGGTGCAGCGTATGGCACAAAAGAATCGCCTCGGCATTCCGATCGTGATCCACGACGAAGCGCTTCACGGACTGATCGGCGACGGCACTACCAGCTTTCCGCAGTCGATCGCGATGGCGGCGACTTGGGACCCCACGATGACCGGCCGCGTCGCCGCCGCCATCGCCGAGGAGTCCCGGGCCCGCGGCGTGCGGCACGTTCTTGCGCCCGTCATCAACGTCATTCGCGACGCCCGTTGGGGCCGCGTCGAGGAGACGTACGGCGAGGACCCGTTGCTGACCTCCCGCATGGGCGTCGCCTACGTGCGGGCGTTCGAGTCGCGGGGCGTCGCCACCAATCCGAAGCACTACGTGATCAACGCGGGCGACGGCGGCCACGATAGCTTCGCCATCGACATCTCGGAGCGGGCGCTACGCGAGGTCTACCTCCTGCCCTTCGAGGCGGTGGTAAAGGAGGGGGGCGCCAGCTCGATCATGTCTTCGTATAACTCGGTGAACGGACGCGCGATGTCCGCGAATCGTTGGCTGCTGACCGATATCCTCCGGGGCGAGTGGGGATTCAAGGGCTGGGTCGCGTCCGACTACGGGGCGACGGAAGGCATTCTCACCCTTCACCACAACACGGCGAACGAAGAGGAGACTGCCGCCGCCGCGCTGAACGCCGGCATGGACGCGGAATGGCCGAGCGTCCAGATTTGGGGCAAGGGTCTCGACGACGCGGTGAAGGACGGTTTGATCTCGACGAAGACGATCGACGAATCCGTTCGCCGTGTACTGCGAATCAAGTTTAAGACGGGAATGTTCGAGGATCCTTGGGCCGACCCCGCGCACGTCCTTCAGATCGTTCAGTCGCCCGCGCACCGGCAGACCGCCCTCGACGCCGCCCGCGAGGCGATCACGTTGCTTAAGAACGACAATGGGGTTCTGCCGCTCAAGAAATCGCTGCGCTCCATCGCCGTGATCGGTCCGACGGCGAAGGACGGCATCCCGCTCGGCGGGTACAGCGGCGTCAACGTACCGATGGTCTCCGTCTTCGACGGGATCCGGGCCAAGGTCGGACCGAACGTGAAGGTGGAGTGGGCGATGGGCGCCACCTTCGGTGGAGAGCGCGCGTTTCCGCCCATTCAGGGTTCGGTGTTCCGGGGACTCAAGGGCGAATACTTCGACAACCAGGAGCTCAAGGGAACGCCGAAGCTCGTGCGGAACGATGCTCAGCTCGCCTTCGACTGGGCAAGCGGATCGCCCGACCCTTCGATTCCGAACGATCACTTTTCCGTTCGGTGGACCGGCCGAATCGTGCCGGAGAAATCGGGCGATTACACGCTTTCCCTCCGGGCGGACGACGGCGTCCGGCTCTGGATCGACGGCAAAATGCTCATCGACGACTGGTCGGTGCATCCCGCGAAGGCAAGCGAAGTAAAGCTTCACGTCGAGGCGGGCGTTCCGCTCGACCTTCGGCTAGAGTACTTCGAAGACGAAGGCGAGGCCAGCATGCAGTTGGGTTGGGGGCTCAACGCCGAAGCCTCTCCGGAAATCGAGCAAGCCGTCGACCTCGCGAAGCGATCCGACGTCGCCATCGTCGTCGCGGGAGTCGTGGAAGGCGAAGGACAGGATCGGGCCCTCCTGGGCTTACCCGGGACGCAGGAGGAGACGATCCGCCGCATCGCGGCGACGGGAACGCCGGTCGTCGTCGTTCTCATCGCGGGATCTCCGGTCACGATGGAAGGCTGGATCGACCGAGTTCCCGCTCTCGTGGAAGCGTGGTACCCCGGCCAGGAGGGCGGCACCGCCATCGCGGACGCGCTGTTCGGCGACGTCAACCCCGGCGGAAAGCTGCCCATGACCTTCCCACGCGACGTGTCGCAGTGCCCGATCTACTACAACCTCGCTCCTTCCGGGCGGGGCTACGACTACGTCAACCTCACGGGCCGCCCCCGCTTCCCTTTCGGCTACGGGCTGAGCTACACGACGTTCGCGTATTCGAACCTGAAGATCACGCCCGATAAGGCGGCCAAGGACGCGCCGGTGCGGGTGACGTTCGACATTCAGAACACGGGCGCGGTGGCGGGCGACGAGGTGGCGCAGCTTTACCTGCATCAGGCGGTTTCGTCGGTCGTGCGCCCGATGAAGGCGCTGAAAGATTTTGCTCGCGTCCACCTCGCCCCGGGCGAGCGACGGACGGTGAGCTTCACCCTTAAACCGGACGCCATGGCGATCTGGAACGAACGGATGAAACGAACGATCGAGCCCGGCCGTTTCGACGTGACGATCGGAAGCTCATCCGACGACGTTCGTCTCCGCGGCGCTTTCGACGAACGCTAATGGGCTCGTGTCCAGGTTTCATCGCCCTTGCGGCTCGGCGTCGGTACAATCGTTCTCCGTGGCCCTTCCCCCCGTCCTCATCGAGACCGATGGCTTCGCAATCGTGCTCGGCGTCGAAGACGGCCGCCTCGTGCAGCTTGGCTTCGGAGCCAAAGGCGAGGGGGAAGGCTCAGGGACGCCCGCCTATCCCGCCTGGGGCGACGGATGGATCTACGAGCCCGCGCTTCAAGTCACCCACGCCGATGGCAACACTTCGCTCGATTTGCGCTTCGTCGTAAGCTTCCAGCGAGACGGTGCGATCGGCATCACGCTGAAAGATCCGAACTATCCCTTCTCGGTCGATCTCTTTTTCCGCGCCTACCCGGAACACGACGTCGTGGAGTCGTGGACGGAGATCTCGCACGACGAGCCCGGGGAGGTCACCTTGCACGCCTTTGCCTCGTCAGCGCCCGACTTCGGCCCCGAAGAGGCTCGTCTCACCCAGTTCCGGGGTGACTGGAACGACGAGATGCACATGGAGGAGGAGCGCCTCGGCTACGGCTTGAAGATCCTCGATTCGAAGCTGATGGTGCGCGCGCACCAGTTC
>CAXUKB010000021.1:0-22828 GCA_964251345.1 uncultured Fimbriimonas sp.
GACCCGAGAGGTCGAGGACGTCCTTCTTCATCGCTTCGACGTCGACGCCGAGGCTCTTGCGCTCGCGGTCGAAGGTCTCGGCGGCGCGCTTGAGGGCAGCGATGTCGTCGCCGTAGCCCTTCATCGCGGCGACGTCGGCCTGGAGGGCGGCGACGGCGTCCTTGAGCGCGTTGACGTCGCTCTGCGACGCGAATTGGCCCTGGAGGGCGCGGATCTGCGCGTCGAGACCGTCGGTCACGTTCTTGAGGTTCGTGTAGACGGCATGCATCGCGACGGCGAGCTCGTAGCGGCTCGCGGGGCGACCACCGCGGTACAGACCGTCGGGATAACCGACGAGCAGACCGTCCCGCTTCATGCGGGCGAGGGCTTCGTAGGCCCAGTGGTTGGCCGGGACGTCGGGGAAGTTGTCCTGCGCGAACGCGGGAGCAACGGTACCGGCGGCCAGGACGAGGGAGAGAGCTAGCTTAGTGCTGCGCTTCATTCTTTGTTCCTGTCGAATCGAACGGTGCAGCTGTCTTCTCTACGCCACCTTCCCAATCGACACGGAACGCTCCAACCCCAACTGTCCTTAAGTTTCCTAGGGCCATCGCAATCCTTGCCTCTCGGTCCGGGAGCACCGATCCATCAGCGCACCGAACAGATTATGTCGCGCCTTGCACAAGAATGCAATGCCTCGACGGCGAACATGACGGGTGAACCCTCCTACAGGTTCCTCGAATCAGGAAAATTTAATGGGGATTTAGGATAAACCCCGTAGGTCTTTGGGCCCCTCCGGTCCCCCGGGGTACGCCGGGTAACCTACGGGACCATGCCCGAGGAGACCCAGCGCGCCGTCGCCGTCGTGGTCCCGGCGAAAGACGAGGCGACGCGAATCGCGGCCGTCATCCGGGCGGTCCTGCAGGCGACGCTTCCGACCGAGATCATCGTGGTGAGCGACGGCAGCCGCGACGGAACCGCCGAGGTGGCCCGCGGATTTGCCGGCGTCAAGGTCATCGACCTGAAGGTCAACGTCGGCAAGGCGGCGGCGATGCAAGCGGGCGTAAGGGCCACCGCGGCGCCGGTGATTCTCTTCGTGGACGCCGACCTCGAAGGACTTAAGGGAATTCACATCGACAAGATCGCCCTTCCCGTCTTCGTGGACGACTGCGACATGTGCGTCGGCATCTTCCGCGGCGGCGGAAAGTGGAGCGACGCCGCGATGAAGGTCTCGCCCGCCTTTTCCGGCCAACGCGCGATGCGCCGCGAGCTGTTCGAGTCGATCGCGAACATCGAGAATCTCGGGTTCGCGATCGAGGTGGCCCTGAACAACGCCGCCAAGCGACGGCGCGCCCGCGTCATGCGCGTCGTGCTCTACGGCGTCTCGAACGCGCACAAGGAGAAGAAGCTGGGGTTCGTGAAGGGCGTCGCCGCCCGGACGAAGATGTTCGTCGAGATCACGGAGGCGATGCTCTCTAAGGATCAGCGGCGCAAGCGGCTCCGCAAACGGCGGAAATGGTGAATCGTGGATAGTGGTTCCTGGGTGGGACGAATCGCGACCCTCGCCCCCTAATCACGATGTTTCCCTACCGCGCCGTCCTCTTCGATCTCGATGGCACCCTCTACCGCGGCGCCGAGGCCATTCCGGGCGCAGTCGACGCCGACCTTGCCCTTCGCAAGCGTGGCGTGCTCGTCCGCTACGTCACGAACAACGCTACGCTCACCCGAGCCCAGTTCGCCGCCAAGCTCCAGGGCATGGGATTTCCCGCCCGGCCCGAGGAAGTCGCCTCTTCCGCCACCGGCACCGCCGCCCACCTCAAGGAGGCGGGCCTGCGCTCGGCGTTCGTCGTGGGAATGCCGGGGCTCGTGACCACCCTTCGAGACGAAGCCGGGCTCGACGTCGTGAACGCGGGAGAAGACGGGGTGGTCAACCCCGATCCGCGGCGGGCCGATGCCGTCGTGGTCGGTCTCTGCCGGACTCTCACTTACGATCTCCTTTGGGGAGCGATGGAGGCGATCCACGACGGAGCGCAGTTCATCGCCACGAATCCCGACGCGACCTTCCCCCTAGAGGCGGGCCGGCTCAGCCCCGGCGCGGGCTCGGTCGTCGCCGCCGTCCGGACCGCCTCGGGCACGGAGCCCTTCGTTGTGGGCAAACCGAAGCCGTTCCTCATCGAGACCATCCTGCGGGAGGCGGGATTGCGGCCCGAAGAAGCGCTCGTCGTCGGCGACCGCCTCGATACCGACATCGAAGCGGGCCTCGCCGCTGGTTGCCCGACCTACCTCGTGCTCACCGGGGTCGCCAAGGCGATCCCAAGTGGACAGCAGGGCGGAAAGGACGTGGGATCGCTACTGAGCCTTTGACGCAGCCTCTGCGTGCGATCCCAGGCCGGCACGAGAGCATCCGTGCCTACGGGCGTTCCAAGTCTGGGCTCGCGGGCTTCTCACCCCTACCCCTCTCCCCCAAAGGGGAAAGGGGTTCTGAGACAGACCTAGAAGCGGTAGACCAGCGAGATCGAACCGACGGTGTGGTCGCTGAACAGCAGCGCCGCTTCCAGGTTCGTCCCGAGGAACGGGATCTTTCCACCGACGAAAATCTTGCCCGCGAAGCTGTCGAAGTGGTCGCGGTCCTTGTTCACCCCGTAGGCGTAACCCACGCCCGCGCCGAGGTACACGAACGGAATGCTCTTCACGTAGTTGACCGTAAAGGCCGTCCCGGCGGATTTCTTGCCAAAGTCGGCGAACGAGGCCCAGGCGTCGCCGTCGAGCCGGACCGGGGCCGTCGGAAGCTTGAAGTCGAGGCCGCCGATCACGCCGGGCAGATCGCCCTGCGAGTAACCGAGCTTCACCCCGAACTCCGGCAGGAACGGGATGCTGCTCTGCGCCTGAGCGGCGGCGGGCAACAGGGGCAGGGCGAGAAAGGCCAAACGGACGAGACGGCGCATCGAGGATAGGACGAAACCGCAGGGGCAAGACGTTTCACCCTTCTGCGATCCTCCCTACGCCTCGCGACGCTCTCGCGACGAGAGCGTCCTTCCCCGCGTCCGGTACTTGGCTACCGTCCGCCGTGCCACGGTCACCCCGCGTTCTGCGAGAAGCACCCGGATCCGCTCGTCGCTGAGCGGGCTCGCGGGGTTCTCGACGGCGAGAATCTCGTCGATCATGCTCTGGATCCGAAGGGCCGGAGTGAAGAAAGTGGCGAAGGGGACCGTCTCGCCCGTTCCGATCCGCACGAACTTGTTCGCGGTCGCCCGGCTGAGCGTGCTCTCGTGCACCCCCAGCGCCTCGGCCATCGCCGCCCGCGTGAGGGGCCGGAGGAACCGCACGTCGCCTGTCGCGACGAAGCCGCCTTGCTCCCGCAGCAATGCCTCGCCGAGGCGGCGAAGCGTGTCGCGCCGACCTTCGAGGGCGGCGATGAACCGTTCGGCGCGCTCGAGGTGTGCCTCGACGTGGCGTCGCTCGACGGCATCGGCGCGAAAGTCGGCGGCGAGGCGGCGACTGTGGCGAACGTAGGCCCGGCTCGCCCGCACCTCCGCCAGACCGGGCCCTGCGACCTCGACCGTCCAGCCCGCCTCGGAGCGCACGAGCGCGAGATCCGGCTGGGCCGGCAGCGCGACCGCCAATCCTTCGTCGCCGAACGGAGAGGGATCCTGCGCGAGCAGGGCCGCGTAGGCCCCTTCGACCTCCGCCGCCTTGATCCCGAACCGCCGGGCGAGCCGCGCCGTCCGCCGGGCGACGAGATCCTCCAGCGCTTCGTCGAGCATCCGCGCCGCGAGGCGCGCGGCGGGGGTGCCGTCTCGCTCCAGCATGATCCGAAGCCCGTCGCGAACGCCCCGCGCGCCGACCCCCGGCGGGTCGCACGCCTGAAGCGCCGTCACCGCCTCCGCGACCTGCTCGAGGCTTGCGCCAGTGGCGAGGGCGATCTCCTCGTCCGACTCGCGGAGGTAGCCCCGCGCGTCGAGCATTCCGACGAGGTACTCGCCGAGGTGGCGTAGCCGGCGTGGCATGCAGTCGAGAAGCGAGAGACGGACCGCGTCGCGGGTCCGCGTCGGGGCGATGACCCCTTCCGCGAGGTCCGGCGGCGCGTCGTCCGTCGGGCGGGAACGCTGAGACTCCCGATCTTCCTGATCGACGAGGCGGAACGCCACGACCGGCTCCTCGCGCTCGGTGCGCTCAAGAGCGGGGTTTTCCGCCACCTCCGCGTCGATCGCCGCATCGAGTTCGATCGCCGCGAGGGCCATGACCCGCGCCGCGACGACCAGCCGGGGGTCGACCCGGAGCGAGGTCTCCAGTCGGTGGGCGGTGCCGAGCATCATGGCCATGGTGTAAGAGCCCTTTCCGCCTTCGACGCACGCGGCGGCCCCGCAGGACTACGGGAGGAAGCCTTTACCTTCTGTAGAGTGCGAGCTTCAGCACCGGTCTAATCAAGAGCTTGAGCTCCGCGCCAAGTTGAAGATGACGAGAGAACAACGCCCCAAAAGGGGCCGATACCGGCGGTACTAAACCGGACACTCCGCCGGTTTCGCTACGCCAGCCGGTCATCGCCGATGTAGGGATGAAAGCGCGCAGTCTCGAAAAAGCCCGAGCCACGAGCGTCCGGCAGTTCTTTCCATGATAACAAATACCGCATAATAAACCTGATGTGAAGGGCAAGTGGACGAGCTTCGATCCCGACACGACGAATGCCGAACTCTTGGCGATTCGTCAGCCGGATCGAGGCGCGCTCTACTAGGCAATGGAGCGATACGGCTTGGGCGACCCAACGGGATGGATCGTGAAAGACTACGGATGTTGAAGGCGAAGGGTGAAAGGCAAGGCCGGTGTTTATTTTTCACCCAGACCGAAGAGGAACCCGCCGGACTCGTCGCCTTGCTGTTCTACAAGAAAGAGGGGCAGGACGCGCCGACTCGCGTGATCGACGCCGCGCGTGAACGCCGGGGGAGATACCTCGAATTCAGGAGAGGCGAACGATGAGCGAAGAGAAAGACTACTTGCAGGAACGAATCGCGCACGATCTCAAAGATGATTCCGGCTTCGCCGAAATATGGGCTCCCTACGCCTTAATGGGGGGATTGATCGGAGAGCGGAATCGGCTCGGCCTTACCCAGCGAGAACTCGCGACGCGCCTGGGCATCTCCCAGCCTGCGGTCGCCCGCATGGAGAACTCGCCCGACGGAGTCGCCCTAGCCCGCATCCTTGCTTACGCGAAGGCGCTCGGGGTGGAGTTGGTCATGAAGCCCAGCGAGGAGCGGCCTAAGGCATCGATTCAGAGGCAAAGTCGGAGGACGAAAGCGGCGGCTTAGTTGAACTGAGAAAAGCAGAACGACCGAGATCGAGGAACCGAACGCCCTTAGCATCTCATCCTGCTCGGCTCTTGGATGAAAGATGCCGCCAATCCGAGCCGTAAGGTGGGATGCCCGCCCTCGGCTCTCACGCCACAGGGCTTTTCAACCGTTCTCCATGCTTCTCTGTAGCCGTGGGCTTTTGTTCTCGCGGGAGACCCGGAACGAGGGCCGAAGTTCTCGGCTACGCAAAGACGACGTCGGACTCGAAACTGAACGACGATCGGCCGAGTGCTCTATGGAGACCGGGAATGTAAAGCTTCCGGTCAAAATGGGGCTACGGCCCCCACCCCACCTTTTCGTTACGCCAGCCGATCCGTGCCTACGTAGGGCCGCAGGATCTCCGGCAGGCGCACCGAGCCGTCAGATTGGAGGCCGGTCTCGAGGAGGGCGGCGAAGAGGCGGGGGGTGGCGAGTCCGGAGCCGTTGAGGATGTGGACGTACTCCGGCTTCGCGCCCGACTCGGGGCGGTAGCGTACGCTCGCGCGGCGGCTCTGGTAGGCCTCGAAGTTCGTGCAGGACGAGATTTCCAGGTAGCGGCCGACGCCCGGGGCCCAGACCTCGATGTCGTAGCACTTGCAGCCCTTCGCCCCCAGATCGCCCGCGCAAAGCTCGATGACCCGGTAGTGAAGACCGAGCGCTTGGAGCACGCTCTCCGCATCGGCGGTAAGCGATTCTAGTTCGTCGTAGCTCGTCTCCGGTCGGACGAACTTCACGAGCTCGACCTTGTCGAACTGGTGAATGCGCAGGAGGCCGCGCGTGTCCTTGCCCGCCGCGCCGGCCTCTTTGCGGAAGCAGCCGCTGAAGCCCGCGAGCCGCAGGGGCAGCGCGTCGGCATCGACGATCTCGTCGCGGTAGAGATTGGTGAGGGGCACCTCGGCGGTGGGGATGAGGTAGAGGTCGTCGTCGGCCTTGTAGAGATCCTCCTCGAACTTCGGCAGGTTGCCGGTGCCGATGAGGCTGGCGGAGTTCACGAGGTAGGGCGGGTACACCTCGCGGTAGCCGTTGCGGCCGGTCTGGTGGTCGATCATGAAGGTGCCGAGGGCGCGCTGAAGGCGGGCGCCGAGCCCCTTATAGACCACGAAACCGCTGCCGCTGATCTTCGCACCGCGCGGCAGGTCGAGTAGACCGAGCGCCTCCGCGATTTCCCAATGGGGCTTAAAGTCGCCTTCCGGCTTCGTGCCCCACTCGCGGACGACCACGTTGTCCTCCTCGGTCTTGCCGTCGGGGACGCTCGCGGCGGGCAAGTTGGGAAGATCGAGCTCGATCTTTCGGAGGGCGGCTTCGGCGGCGCGATCCTGAGCCTCCAGTTCGGGGGTGCGCTCCTTCATCGCCTTGGACTGCGCCTTGGCGGCGTCGGCCTCGTCCCGCTTGCCCTGGGCCATCAGCGCCCCGATGCTCTTGGCGATCCGGTTGCCCTCGGCTTGAACCTCTTCCAACTCCTTGTGGACCGCGCGCCACGCCGCGTCGGCCTCGAGAAAGGCGTCGACGAGCGTCGGGTCGAGCCCCTTTCGCGAGATTCCTTCGCGCACGAGGTCGGGTGAGCGGCGCAGGAGTTCTCGGTCGAGCATAGGAGGGATTATGGTCCGGAGTCTCTCCTGTCCGTTGAGGGAGGATGGATCCGCTCCGGCTGGAAGCCGGAGCGACGCTCGGAGATGCCTCCTGGAAGGAAAGCACCACCGAGATGCCTCCCGGAAAAGGGCCACGACTTACCGGCCGAAACCTTCCCTTACAAACGCGTGGGTGCCCGTCAGAGGCCCCACATCCACAAGAAGGCCGGACAGGTGCTGGCCGTCTTTGGAGAGCCGAAGGGACAGGGGACGGGAGTACGCCTCTCGCAGGGCCGCCGGATCGAGCCAGGCGCGATTGGGATTGCGGGCCTCCTCGCCGCCGCCGTCGTCGATCTTCACGCTCGTGGGCGAGAGGGTCACCCGGCCATCCTTTTGCGCCCACGAGCCGCCCGCGACAAGGCCAAACTGCTCGCCGTCGAGATGCAATTCGTAGCGTGCGTCGGTCCGGTAAAGCTGCAGGAAGCCCTTGAGATCGTTGCGCCGAGGATCCGCGACCGCCGCGCCTTTGCCGACCGTCTCGACGGTGAAGTTGCCGCTCCACTTTCCCAAATAAGGCATCGTCGATCGATCGCCGCAACCCGCGACGAGGAACGACGCAAAGGCAAAGGAAAACCAGGATTTTCGACCGGCTAACCCAATCCACGATTCGCGATTCGCCCTGGGTGTTCCCTGCACTCCTACCAGTTTGGCGAACCCACCCCACCTCGCGCACGTCCGAAAGCGGATGCTGGTCGCCCTGATGCTCCCCCCCGACACGACGCTGGACTACACGGGCCTGCCGCAGATCGCGGCGACCACGCCCTACGAGATTCGGGGCCACAACGTGACGGTTCGGGTGGAGGGCGACACCTATACCATCGAGAGCACCACCGAGTACCGCAATCGCGGGGACGCCGGCACCGCCACCGTCCTCGTGCCCCGACGCCGAAGCGGCGACGCGACGAGCGGACAACCGACCTTCACCGTCGAAGCGACCTGGGACAAGAACCCGATCAAGCTCTCGCCCGTGGCCTCCCGCGGGGCAAGCGACCGCGTCGATGCACGGGTGACGCAGTACGCCTCGGACCTTAGCGCGACGGTTCCCTTCGGCAAGCAGGCGACCCACGCCCTACGCTTGCGCGCGACGCTCGCCGTCGGCCGGACCGGACGCTCCCCGCAGAAGAATATGGTGGGCTACGCGCTCGAGGGCGGGGTGCCGATCGGGGTGCTGAACCTCACCTTCCAGTACGGCCCGCCGACCGTGTTCAACCTTCCCACCGTTCGACCGGACTACGGCTGGCAGGTCGGCACCCACGGCGCGTTCGTGCGGAAAACGAACTACACGCCCAAGGGCGACGTCGCCTCGATTGCGTTTTACAAGGGCGGCTTCAAGTGAGGGTGTCGAGACTCTCCCGGGTCTCGCACAATGGCAAGCACGAGACTCGGGAGAGTCTCGACACCGTAGCGTAGGCCGATTCCGGCCTCCGTCGAGGGCGGTCTGCGGATTCGATTCCTCTCTCTAACCCTCGCTCGTATCGAGTGAAAGGGACCGAAAGGGTTCGAGGATCGGTCGAAACGGCCCATCGACCGATTCGTCGGCGACACCGACTCGCGCGTGGGCGCGAAAGAGGGCTACGGCGTGAACGAGGCGGGGTCCGCGAAAGGAGTGGCGATCCCGAAGGAGGAAGGGTTGGCACTCCGCTAAGGAACACTCGTGGCGAACATGCCACGAGTCGGCATCCGTTGCGGGTATCTTCCGGCCTATGGCTGGGGACATCCTGGATCGCGTCAAAAAGGTAACCGTCGAAGAGCTCGGCGTCAAGGAAGAGGAAGTGGTGGAGTCGGCCTCCTTCACGGAGGACCTGGGTGCGGACAGCCTCGACGTGGTCGAGCTCGTCATGGCGTTCGAGGATGAGTTCCAAATCGAGATTCCGGACGACGAAGTCGGCGAAATCAAAACCGTCGGCGACGCCGTTAGCTACATCTCCAAGAAGTCGGCCTGATGGATCGCGCCCCCAGCGGGCGGGTCGTCGTTACGGGTCTCGGGGTCGTCACGCCGCTCGGTACGGGCGTCGAGACGTTTTGGCCGAGGCTCGTGGCGGGCGAGAGCGGCATCGACCGCGTCACCCTCGTCGACCCGACGCCTTACACAACCCAGATCGGCGGCGAGGTCAAGGACTTCGACGCGACCGACTGGATGGACCGGAAGGACGCCAAGCGCGTCGACCGCGTAATCGCGTTCGCCGTGGCCGCCGCCTCCGAGGCCCTCAAGGACTCGGGCGTTGTGCTGACGCCCGAGCTTCGGGACGAGTTCGGCGTCATGGTCGGCTCGGGCATCGGCGGCCTCTGGACCATGCAGGAGCAGATCCGCGCCCTTTTGGAGCGCGGCCCCAGCAAGGTGTCGCCGTTTTTCGTGCCCTACATGATCGCGAACATGCCGAGCGGCGTGGTCTCGATCCTGAACGACCTGCGCGGACCGAACGTCGCGCCCGTCACCGCCTGCTCGACGGGGGGCAACGCGATCGGCGACGCCTACCACGTGATCAAACGGGGTGACGCGGTCGCGATGCTCGCGGGCGGCAGCGAGGCGGCGATCAACGACATCGGCCTCGCCGGCTTCTGCGCGGCGCGGGCGATGAGCACGCGCAACGACGAGCCCCAGCGGGCGAGCCGTCCGTTCGACATCGGACGCGACGGCTTCGTGATGGGCGAGGGCGCGGGCGTTCTCGTGCTAGAGGATCGCGACTTCGCCCTCGAACGCGGGGCGAAGATTTACGGCGAGATTCTCGGCTACGGCATGAGCGCCGACGCGTACCACCTCACCAACCCGCACCCTGAGGGCCGCGGCGCGGCGTCCGCGATGCGCATGGCCCTGAAGAACGCCGGACTCAAGCCCGAATCGATCGGCTACGTGAACGCGCACGGCACGAGCACCCCGGTGGGAGACGTCCACGAGGTCAAGGCGCTCTACAGCGTGATGGGCGACTACGCGGCCAAGGTGCCCGTCTCCTCGACGAAGTCGATAGTCGACCACACCCTCGGCGCGGCGGGCGCGATCGAGGCGGCGATCTGCCTCCTCGCGATGCGCGACGGCGTGCTTCCGCCTACGATCAACCTGGACGAGCAGGATCCCGAGTGCCGGATCGACGCGATCCCGAACGTCGCCCGCAAAGCCCAGGTCGACATCGCCCTAAGCAACTCGTTCGGCTTTGGTGGTCACAACGTGACGCTGATCATGACGAAGGGCTAAGAGGATTCCCCGTCGTCGAGTGCTTTATTGCTCGCTACGGGGACTTCGCCGCGGCTACAGCCAGCGAGTACAGAAGATCGAAAAGAACGGGACGTAAGCGTTTAGGCCGATGACGACGCGAGAGCCTCGCGCCGTTACCTTCGCGGGACCGCGTCGACCAAGCCCCGTCCGTGTCGTAGAATAGCCTCATGGAGACGGTCCACCTGACGGCCCACACGGACGCCGATGCGCAAGTGACGCTGTGCCTGCCCGAGTCGATGAAGGACCGACCCATCGAGGTGCATATTACGGTGCGATAGCCGAACCCTTGGGACGTCGTTCCTCGGGACGAGAAGGGATGGCCCGTCGGCTTCTTCGAGCGGTTCGCTGGCGCATTCCCGGACGCCCCCGAAGAACCTGAGGAGTTGCCGCTAAACGAGCCGCGCCTCTAGCCGATCGACCGGTACCTACTCGATACCAATGCCGCGTCGAACATCCTGCGAAGCAAAGACGACGCCATCGATACGAAGAGCCGCTCGATCTTGCCTGCGCATCAGTTCATCGCGAGCGTCGTTCGAGCGGAGATGCTCTACGGTTGGCAGGCCGACCTCAGTCTCTCATTGCGCGTCGCCGAGTTGCGCACCTTTCTGAACGGTTGCCCTTCCCTTTCCTTCGATGATCCCGATGCGGAGGAGTACGGCAAGCTCCGCGCCCACCTGCGCGGGGCGGGCACGACGATTGGCCCAAACGATCTCATGATCGCCTCGATTGCGCTTGCGAACGGCCTCGTCCTCGTCACCCACAACGCCGCCGAGTTCAGTCGCGTCCCTAGACTACGGCTTTAGGATTGGCAGTAGCGTGCCCTCCAAGAAGGCATGGAACATATCCGCGCTCCCCTCTTACCAGCTATGTAAGAATCGTGGTGACCGACCGTGCTCGGCAACGACGGCTTAGAGAATTGCCGTAAGGTGCTCGTGTTCTCCATCAGCCAGGACATCTCGTTGGAGGATAAGCCGCAGAACGCAGCTTACGCATCGATTCGAAATTCAGTCGCAGGTCTCGGGCTTTGCGGTAAGCGCGCTCGCCATCTGCCGTCTTGCCGTCGGTCGTGTGAAGTTCGGCCAGGTCGAGATCGACGAACTCGTGGTTGGGAGGATCGTTCGAAAAGAAGGCTAAAGCCGAAGTTCGATCGTGTCGAACCGGTCGTCGGTCGGCAGGTCCTTTCCCGCACCGAACAGACCCAGGCGCAGCCGGGACGCGCCGGGGATGGCGGCCACGCCGCCCGCCTTCGCCGCGTCGGCGGCCGGAATCCAAAGCTCCGAGAGTCCGGGAAGGTCGAGCATCGTCGTCCAGTCGCCGTAGGCGACCATGTGCCGTTCCGGAGTCGCCCCCACCAAACCGGGATCGACGCGGAGCGCCACCGCCTTCTTTTGGGCGGCGAACGGAGCGGCGATGGCTTGGGCCACTTGGCGCGCCCGCGCCCGGCCGTCGGCCGTCAGGTAGTTCAAGAGAGCGGCGGGCATCGGGCTCCTTTTCGCCGCTTCGGGACTCCAGTCCAGCGGATCGTCGAAGTCGATGGGATCGAGGCCCAAGGCGGCGACGGCTCGAGCGCGCTCGGACTCGTCGTAGCGGAACGACATCTGGTCCGTGCGGAGATCGACGGAAAGGATCACGCCCGCCCAATCGTCCGTTCTCGCCCCAAACGCCTTGGCCCGGCCGAGTTGGTCGGCAAAGGCATCGTCGTTCGCGAGGGTCAGGGTTCCCCCGCTTCGCTGGGGCTTGTCGATGCCCCACTGGTTCTGGGCGAACCACCCGATCGGGGCGTCGTCCGGCTTGGCGGCGAACGAGTAGAGGTTGAAGGAAAGGACGAGCCGCGCCCCGGAGCGGCGAAGTTCGGCCACGCGAGGCTCGGCGGCGAGCGAGGTGGGCACGACGACGTAGGGCCGGGCCACCGCCTCCGCGATCTCGACCGCGGGAAGGCTCTTCGCGGTGAGCCAAAGGGGCGGTGGGCCGACGAAGAGGATCACGGAACCACCGTCCCCATTCCGATGCTGCTGCCGGAGGGTCCGTAACCGCTCGGTCCTTCTCGCAGCACCATGTTCATGCTGTAGCTCGCCGAGACCTCGCTTCCAGCGATCCAAGCGGGATCGGCGAGAAACTTGGCGAGGGCCGCCTCTTGCCCGGGCCAGGGCTTCGCGCTCGCGATCAGGCGGTCCAAACCGGCTCGCTCCTCCCGAGAGAGCGTCTTGACCGGGGACTCGCCCTTGGCCATGAGGGCGAGGGCCTCCGGCGGCACCAACCCGAGGCGGGCCAGACGGTCGAAGATCACCAAGACGCTCTCCATCCTCTCACCCTTCAGAACCGAAAGCGCGCACGCGCGTGGATCCCCCGGCGAGGCGGCGAGCATCCAGCCCCCTCCCACCGGCCGCCAGTAGAGCCGTTGGCTGCGGGCGACCGCCCGCAACGCTCGGTCGAGCGGGAGCGTCGTCCCCGGGGCGCCGACCACCGTTCGCCACTCCGCCGCGCGGGCATCGACGCGGAGGGCGAGGTCGCGGCCCGCCAGGCGCTTCGTCCACTCCGCAAGCGTCAACGGCGTCGTCGGAACGACGAGAGTGCGGCCAGCGACGGCCTGCCGAAGAGATTCGGGAACGGGATCCGGATCCACGAAGCGCATCGCGTCGAGAATGGACGTGGGGTCGTAGGGCGCCGTGTGGCCGTCGACCCCGAAGAAGACGGACCGGCCGTCCCGGCCCTTTAGGCCAACCTGAAGGTAGGGCACCAGCCCGAAGGTCGCGTTTTTGAAGTCAAAGTCGTTCGGGGTGATGCCCTGCCGAACGTAGCCCTCCCGAACCGTGGAACGGTCCGGCTCCGGGATGCTGTCGAGCTCTCGCATAAAGCCCGCGCCCGGAATCTTCGCAACCTCGGAGTTCGGGGAATCGGCCACAAGACGGCTCAGCACCCCTAGGGCAGGCGCCGTACGGATCGCCAAGTCGTTGTTTTGGGACCGCGCGGGGAGGAGAAGAGGACGGTCGGGGCGAGCGAACCCCCCGGAGACGGCCACGAGGCCGGTGCGAAGGCAGAGCTCGTCCAAGGAGTCGCGAGGCGAGACGGCCTGCCCCTTGAGGAGCGGGAACGCGACCGGAGCCCGGCGACGGAGGGCTTCGGCGTGGGCAAGCGCGGCGGCCGGATCGGCGGGAGCGAGCAACGCGACGAGGAGCGGCAGCGACATAGACCTGATCTCACTATACGGCGAGTTCTGGAGATCGCCGGGCAATTTTGGGCGAGGCCGATCCCTGGATCCGGGCACCGGCGAAAAAATTAGCATAATCGATCATCGATTCGACCGAAGGTGGCGAATAATTTAGCTACCTATGCGAACGGACTATCTAAGTAAACGGGAGCAGCAGATCATGGAGGCGGTTCATCGCCTCGGCCGTGCGACGGCGGTGCAGGTCGCGGCCGAGCTCCCGGGCGCTCCCGCGAAGTCGACGGTGCGGACGCTCCTCAAGATTCTCGAGGATCGCGGGTGGCTCGCTCATGACGACGAGGGCGGCACCTACGTGTACCGGGCGACCGAGGAGGCGCCCTCGGCGGGCCGACGGGCGATCGCGGGCGTGCTGCGCAACTTCTTTGGCGGTTCCGTGCGCGATGCGGTGGCGGCCTTGCTGGACGACGAGGCGCTCAGCGAGGCGGACGCCGTCAAACTGCGAGAGATCATCGACCAGGCGCGAAAGGAGGGCCGGTGAGCTTTCTCTTCACCGTCTTGATTCGTGGGATCGTCTTGAGCGGCGTCGGGATTCTGGCGCTCGCCCTCCTTCGTCGGTCCTCGGCGGCAACGCGTGCGGCGATGGCTATCGTCTTTTTCGCAGCGATGCTTGCCTTGCCTTTGGGTCTGCTCTTCGCACCCCGAACGCTGCTTCCGCCGGGATCCATGTCCGTCTCACGGATCGTTTCGGAACGACTGACGATCGTGGCACCCCTCGATCGAAACCCGACTGGGACAGTTGAGACCCCGATGGGTTTGCCTCCCGCCGTGAGTCGGCCGATTCCCTGGGAAACGATCGCCCTCGGCGGCTGGGCCCTGGGTGCGGCGGGGCTGATCTTGCGTACGCTCGTCGGTTGGGGCGTGGCGGTCGGCTGGGCCCGTCGGTCGGATCGTCAGTCTCTTGTTGTTGAGGGACTGACGGTTGGAGTGTCGGACGAAGTCGCCGTACCCTGCGCGTTTTGGGCCGGCCGATCGACGATCCTCCTTCCGCAAAGCTCGACCGAGTGGGATGAGAACCGGCGTCAAGCGGTGCTTCTGCACGAAACCGCGCACATCCGACGCGGCGATTGGGCGGCGCTTCTCCTTTCTCGATTCGTCGTGGCTCTGTACTGGCCCAATCCCTTTGTTTGGCTTCTTGCCCGCGCGCTTCGCCGCGCGATCGAGGATGCGGCCGACGACGCCGTCTTACGATCCGGCCTCGCCCCGACGGCATACGCGGACCATCTGCTCGCCCTCGCGCCCAAGCGGCGTCATTCCGCTCTCGTTCTCCCGATGGCCTCCTGCCCCGACGTCACCCGAAGGATCCGTCTTGTGCTCCATCCCCTCCGCTCCCGTGGAAGCGTTAGCTTCGCCACTCTCGCGCTCGTCGGCCTTATGGTCGGGGGTCTCTTGGTCCCTCTGACCGCATTCGCCGTCGCCCAGCGCCGTCACCTCGATCCAAAGAGCATCGAGACCAGTTCGCCGTACGTGGATATTCGCCTTGGAAAGACGAAGCCGGGCGCCCCCGCGAACGGCTTTGTCGGACGATTCGCCGATGGGACCACCGCCCAGGTCGTCCAGATTTCGATGCGAACGCCACGGGGCATCCGTTCCTGGAGGCCTGATGGCGAACCGATCCCCGAAGCCCGGCGTCGCAAAGTCCAACACCTTGGCGTGCACTACCGATCGATCCTCGTTCGATACGAAAAGCGCACGGTTGAAGCGGACGGCGGTCTCGGCAGCGGACCGACGACGGAAGGCGAGCCCAGCATGATGGAGTTCAATTCGAATCGGAACCAACCCGGCCCGACTCACGACACATGGGAGTCCTACCAGTTCATCAGCGTGCCCAAGGAAGATGGCGATCGATCCTCCTTTACGTTCGCCTTGAGCAACGAGCCCTGGCGCTCCTACACGATCCCCGGAGGGGCGGAAGGATCGTCCTGGCGTGTGCCTCCGGTAAAGGATGGTCGACCGGAGGATGCGAACGGCCACCCGGTCGCCCTGCGGGACGTGCGCCTCTCTCATGGAACGGTTCATCCCGTCCTGCGGAATGCCCACGGCATGTACCAGCGCGACAAAAAGGGCGTTCCTCTGCGCGCAAACGCGCCAGCCACAACCTTCGCCTTCGCTCCTCCGGACGAAGAGCGAGAGTACGCCGCCGAGGTCAAAGCGATCCTGCGTGACGGTCGGACGGTCAAGCCGTTTTGGAACGACAACGCGCGCCACGGAGACGACTTCTTCTTCCGCTACCACTTTCACGAAGCGGGCGAAGAGATCCGCGAATACCGCGTGCGATTACGAGCCTACAAGAACGTCGAATTCCTTGACGTTCGACTGAAGCCGAACGCCCGTTAGCCGCGGCCGAGAAGCGGCCCGAGGGCGGCCAAAACGGCCTTGCCCTCGGGACTCGTGAAGTCGCCCGCAAGCGTGGTGGCGAATGTGGCGACGGACGTCAAAACGCCCCCGGCCCGCTCGATCTGGTTGAACACGGCGCGCTCGGTGCGGTCCGACATCCCGCCACAGGCGTCGACCACGATCTGAACCGAGAGCCCGGCGTCGATCGCTCCGAGGGCGGCATGGAGCACGACGATCTCGCTCATCACCCCGGCGATGGCGAGATTCGCGCCGCGCGAATCGAGCAGCGCCGATCGAAGGGGCTGATACTCGAACGGTTTGGCGCCGTGCCGAACGATCGGGTTGCGGACTTCTCCGATCTCGGCGATCGCCTTCGGAGCTTCAGGGCCGGTCTGGACCATGTTGACGTAGGTGGGTAAGCGCAAGGCCTGGGCGACGTCGGCAAGCGCCTTCGCCGATTTCCGAATGTCGGCTTCGGGGTTCGTGCGAGAGCCCTGCACGATGCCCTCCTGAAGGTCGGCAAACAGGAGGGCGGTATCGACGTCGGTCACGGGAGGGTTAGGCCGCGCGCGGCGCAAGGCGGTTCCGTTAGAGTGAGGAGATGTTGTCGAGGAACACAATCTGGTCCGGTAGCCTAAACGCAAGTCGATCGGTGCCGAACAGCGAGAGCCGTGTATCGAACGGGCTGTTCGGTAACGCAGCGATCGTAATTCCTGAAATACGCTGGCTCGCCACCTCGGCGAAACTCTCCGTATTGTAGATATGGAGCCGAGCGTAGCTGCCGGTGGCACCGACCTCGATGAAGTAGGCTCGCTTACGGCCGACGTCAATGGCAGGACCGCAGTAGATCGGATTCGAGCCCTCAAGGATCGTCTGAACGAACGAACCGATGGGGGCCAGCGTCGTCGAGTCGATGACGACACCATTGGCCGAGTAAAGTCGCGTGCCCACCAAGACGAGACGACGACCGAGGTCTGCCAAGGTGTTTACGCTCCGCACGGGGGTGGCCCCTTGATCATCGACGCTAACCTCCTGAAGTCCTTCAAAACTGCCAGGATAGGCGACAATCCGGTTCGGTGCGGTCCACACGGATTGCGCCGCCGAGTAAAATCCGAGATAGTTCGCCCTTTGAACGCCGTTGTCGAAGATTATCGGACCTTCGTCGTTAAAAGAGTCCGAATCCCGACGGATCACCGCGAGAGTGTTATCGCTCCCAGGCTGAATGGCGATGTCCGTTGCGTATCCGGCCGATCCGAACCTCGTTGTCGAAACAGAGAACGAGGATCCGGCAGTATTCGTGGTGAGGTCAAGTCGACGAACCGTTCCGAGATCCTGAAGCCCCGCGTAAAGCGTCGAGCCATCATCGGAGAGAGCGAGGACACTGGGATTCCCCGAAAGCGGGATCGATGTACTGAGCGTTCCGGTCGTAGGGTCGAGGCTTGAGACGCCGTTCGCGGAGGCGACCCACAACTTGCCTCGCGTGGAGTCGGCCACCATATCCGTACTCGCAATCCTTAAGGTGCGGGCCACAATGCCTGCGGGAACGACGTCGATATTGGCCGCTGGGCTATCGATGCCGTCTACTTTCGCGAAGAGGCTGGCCGTTCCCGGAGTGATTCCGGTCAAGGTACCGGTGGCGTCGACAGTCAGATACGCCGAGCCGTACGAGACGAAGAAGCTGGCAGAGCCAGCAGCGAGGGCGGCGATCCCACCCGCCGTCGTTGCCGTAACAACGAGTTGGGCGGTTCGGCCAACATCGACGGTTTGTCCAGGAGCAATGGCAATGCTCACGACATTTGAGCCATAGGCGATCGTGCCTAAATCTTTCCCATCGAGCGTACGGAGAGCACCATCGTTTGTGATGGATACATTTGCCATCGCGGTAGCCAGCGATGCGCCCGTCGATGAAGCATCCGCGAGGAAGTCGACGCGCAGAAGATAACGGCCCGGGTGGACGGCGATACCAAGTTGATAAGTCTTTGTGACGGCGGCGGCGCCGTCGGGACGGGCGACGACTTGGGTGAGGTCGGCACCGTTTACTCCGGCGCCGGGAAAGGTGATCTGAGCGGCGGTCGCCGCGCTCGGCGCGGCGAAGTCGCGGGCGCGAGCGGGCCACACGAGCGCGATCTGCGGACCGATCGTGTCGGTGCTCGTGGTTGGGTTCGAAGAATGGTGACTCGAGCCGCCGCAACCGGCGAAAAAAAGAGGGAGGAGAGCCCAAGCAAGGGCGCGGCAGTGCGACACGCGGGCCAAGTTACCCAATGAGAGGACTCGCAGGTCGAGCTATTTTGAGGTCGACAACGCTTACGCCGAAGGCGTGGTGCCGAATGCGAAGCTTGCGTAGTGCCCCTCGTGAAAGCCTCGCGAGGGCACCAACCGTTTCGCGGTTACCTACAATCCAAGCTTTTCTGAACGTCGAGGGTGGGCGGCCTAGTCCAAAACCAAATAGGCCGGTACCCACGCAAGACGAGATTCTCAGAGCGACGAGACGTTGTCGACGAGTACGACTTGGTCGTCCAAGCGGAACGCGAGGCGATCGCCCACGAGGCTCAAGCGGATTCCGGCGGACCCGAAGAAGCTCGATCCCGACTGGGTGATGCCGGCGAGCCGGCGATCTGCGATCGCCGCAAACGTATCGGTGTCGTACACATGAAGGCGGGGACTTCCGTAGCCCGGAATTTCGACGAAATAAGCCCGCTTTCGATCGGCGTCCACCGCGACCCCCGCGTAGACCGAAGTTCCTGCATTCGGATTCACGAACTGACCGACCGAGGCCAAGGTCGTCGCGTCGGCGACGATGCCGTTCGCGGCGTAGATGCGACCGCCCGAGAGCACCAAGCGGAAGCCAAGGTCGGCCGAGGTGGAAACGTTTCGGGTGAGGGTCGCGCCTTGGGCGTCGACGGCAACGTCCTGGAAGCCCCCGAAGTTGCCCGGATAGGCGACGATCCGGTCCGTCGCCGTCCAGAGAGACCTCGCAGCGTCGTAGGTGCCGAGGGCGTTCGGCCGCGCGACGCCGTCGTCGATGATGACGGGCCCGTCGAATCCGCCGTCTCCGATGTCTTGCCGAATGACGGATAGCGTCGAGACGCTGCCGGGCTGGACGGCGATGTCCAGGGCGGTAGTCGCGCTTCCCACGCTCGAGTTCGGGAGCGTAAACGACGTTCCGGCGGTTCCCGTGGTGAGATCGACGCGACGCACGGTGCCTAGGCTCTGCAGACCGGCGTACAGCGTCGTGCCGTCGTCGGAAAGGGCGAGGGCGGTGGGTGGCGCACTGAGCGAGATGGTCGCGCCAAGCGCGCCGCTCGCGGGATCGAGGCTTGCGACCCCGTTCGTCGTGGTGACCCACAGCTTGCCCCGGATGGCGTCCGGCACCATGTCCGCCGTCGTGAGCGCCACGGTTCGCGCGACGACCGGCGCGGCTAGGACGGTGACGGTCTGGGCGGGAGTCGTCAGGCCGTCGACCGTCGCGGTGAGGGTCGCCAAACCTACCGCAACGCCGGTGACCGTGCCGTCCGTCCCGAGTGTAAGGTTTCCGGCGCCCGAGGCGAGGGCGAAGGTCACGGAGCCAGGAGCCAAGGCCGCAAAGCCATTCGGCGTGGTCGCGACGACGAGGATGTCGGAGGTCCCACCCACCTCGACGGTTTGGTTCGCCGCGACCGCGAGGCTCGTTACGTTCGAGCCATAGGCGATCGTGCCGAGGCTCTTGCCGTCGAGGGTCCGTAACGCCCCGTCGTTCGTGACGGAGACGTTGATCTTCGCGGTGGCGAGCGGACTCGTGAACGAGGGCGACGTGGTATCCGCAAGGAAGTCGACGCGCAGAAGGTGGCGGCCAGGGTGAACGGCGACCCCGAGTTGGTAAGTCTTGGTCACGGCGGCGGCTCCCGTGGGCCGGGTGACGAGTTCGCTCAGGTCGGCGCCGTTCGTGCCCGCACCAGGAAAAGTGATCATCGCGACGGTCGCGGCGCTCGGCGCGGCAAAGGCGCGGGATCGCGCGGGCCAGATGAGGGCGATCTGAGGTCCGATGGTGTCGTTGCTCGTGGATGCGTGATGATTAGAGCCGCCGCAGCCGGCGAGAAGGAGGGGGAGGAGAGACCAAGCAAAATTGCGGCGGTGCGACACGGGGGGCAAGTTACCCGGTTAAAGGTTTCCCGGGACGTAAACTACGAACATGTGCGCCCATTTAGACCAGATTCGCGACGTTCGGCCCAACACTCGGGGCTGTGAGGAATGCCTGAAGACCGGCGATACCTGGGTCCACTTGCGGATGTGTTTGGAGTGCGGTCACGTGGGCTGCTGCGACCAGTCGAAGAACCGGCACGCCACGAAGCACTTCCACGCGACGGGCCACCCGATCATGCGCTCGATCCAGCCCGGCGAAGCTTGGCGCTGGTGCTACGTGGACGAAGAGGTGGTCTAGAAAACATCGCGACCTCCACCCCCGGCCCCTCCTCTCGCTCGCGTTCGAGTTTGTCGCCGGCGAGAGCCTCACTCCGCGACGGCAAAAGGAGGGGAGTGCATGGCCGGTAAACTCTCTTCCTTAACCTAATGTCCCACAAGACCACCATCGTCACGGCCATTCCGTACGTGAACTCGACCCCCCACATCGGGACCCTGCTCACGACCTTGACGGGCGACGTCACCGCCCGGTACTTCCGGATGCGCGGCGACGACGTGTTTTTCGTGGCGGGCACCGACGAGAACGGGCTGAAGATCAAGGAGGCCGCCGAGGCGCAGGGACGCGATCCGCACGAGTTCGTCGCCGAGATCTCAGGCCGGTTCATCGACATCTTCGGCGAGTTCGGCATCGTGTGGGACGAGTTCGTTCGCACGAGCGAGCCGCGCCACGCGCGGGCCTCGCAGGCGTTCTTCGCCAAGCTGCAGGAGAACGGCCACATCTACAAGGGCAAGTACGAGGGCTGGTACGACGTCTCGACGGAGACGTTCTATAAGGAGGAGGACATCAGGGACGGCCTCTCGCCCGACGGCAACCCCGTGCGCTGGACGAGCGAAGAGAACTACTTTTTTCGGCTGTCGGCTTTCACCGACGCGATTCGCGCGCACATCGAGGCGAACCCCGGCTTCATCGTGCCGGAGTCGCGCCGCAACGAGGTGCTGTCGTTCATGAAGGAGGGGCTGCGGGACCTTACGATTTCGCGGCAGAACCCCGGCTGGGGCATTCCGATCCCGGGCGACGAGTCGCAGGTCATCTACGTCTGGTTCGACGCGCTCATCAACTACGTGACCGCGACCGGCTGGCCCGACGCGGGTTACGAAGCCATCTGGCCGCCCGTCGTGCAGTGGCTCGGCAAGGACATTCTCACCCGGTTCCACGCGACGCTCTGGCCCGCGATGCTCATGGGCGTCGGCCTGCCCCTCCCGGGCACGGTGGCGGCGCACGCCTGGATCGTGCTGGGCGGCGGCGAGAAGATTTCCAAGTCCCGGGGCAACGCGGTGGTTCCGGGCGAGTTGGCGGCCGACCTCGCGCGGCGCGCGGGTTGCACCGAGGAGTTGGCGCGTGAAGCGGTACGGCACTACCTTATGGCGGTGATGCCCTACGAGAACGACACGACGTTCACCCATGAGGATTTCGACCGCCGCTACAACAACGATCTTGCGAACGACCTCGGCAACGCGCTCAATCGCTCCTTGAGCATGGCGCACCGATTCGCGAGTGGCGTGGTACCGGAGGGTCCGGCCGAAGAGGAGGCTCTCCAGGCGATCTCGGCGGCGAAGGCCCTCTACGAGGCGGCGATGGACGGCTACCGCTTGGAGCAGGCCTCCGCGGCGGCATTCGGACTCGTGCGATTCCTCGGCAAGTACACCGACGCCCGCGCGCCGTGGGCGCTCGCCAAGGCGCGCGACCCCGCCTTGCCCGCCGTGCTCCGTTCGATGCTGCTTTGCGTGCGCGCGGCCGAGGGGCTCGTGCGGCCCGAGATGCCGCGCGCGGCCGACGCCATCGCCGCCCAACTCGGCCTGCCGCCACTGACCTTTTGGGCAGAGATCGGCGAAGAGTCTTCGCTGCCCACGGGCCACGCGCTGGGGCAGCCCCTTCCCCTCTTCCCACGTCTCGAAATCGCGAAGCCCGCGCCCGCCGCCCCAAAACCAAAACCCGAAAAACCCAAAATGGCCGAAACCACTCCCGCTCCCACCGGAACGATCACGATCGACGATTTCATGAAGACTCAGCTCCGTGTGGCGCGCGTGCTGGAAGCCGAGCCCGTCGAGGGTAGCGACAAGCTCCTGAAGCTTCAGCTCGTAGTCGGTGAGGAGCGGCGTCAGATCGTGGCCGGCATCCGCGCCAACTACTCGCCCGAGGACCTGATCGGACGTCAAGTCGTCGTGGTCTTCAATCTCAAGGCCGCCAAGCTGCGCGGCGTCGAAAGCCAGGGCATGCTCTTGGCCGCGACCGACGAGAACGGCGGCGCGATTCTGCTCCAGCCGGACCGCGAAGCGCCCGAGGGAACGCAAGTCCGGTAAGGAACGCCTCCGGCTGGAAGCCGGAGGCACGCTCAAAGATGCCTTCTGGAAGGAAGCACTACCGGTACATGACGCGCGCCAGCACGAAGTTGGCCACGTAGACCAGCACCATGCTGATGACCACCGCGTTGGTGGTCGATTTGCCCACGCCGACCGCGCCGTTCTTCGTGCGCAAGCCCTGCTGGCAGGCGATCAGGGCGACGAGAAGACCGAAAAACGGCCCTTTCGAGACGCCCTTGACGATGTCCATCGGCTCGACGAACCGCTGAACGGAGGAGAGGAAGATGGCGGGGGAGAGTCCTTCCGTCGAGGCGACGAGGAGGCCGCCGATGATCGCCATCCAGATCGCCACGAGGGCGAGGATCGGCACCATGAGGATCGCCGCCAAGAGACGCGGGATGACGAGATAGTTCGTCGGATGGACGCCGAGCATCCGCAGGGCGTCGATCTGCTCCGTCACCGCCATCGTGCCGATCTGGGCGGCCATCGCGCTTCCCGCGCGGGCGGAGACCATGATGCCCGCGATGACGGGCCCGATCTCGCGGGCGGCGGTGAGGCCGACCGTCGCGCCGACGAAGGTCTGCGCCCCGTACTGCTTCAGAAATTGGGTGAGGTACAGCGCCAGCACCGCGCCGGAGAAGAACGCGGTGAG
>CAXUKB010000021.1:22838-23453 GCA_964251345.1 uncultured Fimbriimonas sp.
ACGCTCGCCACGCCGACGAACGCCATTTGGACGACCGTCTCTTTCCATTCGACGGGCCTTCGCGGCGCTCGCTTGGCGGCGTCGCCCAGGATGAGCGATGACTCGCCGACGAACTCGAGGAAAGCGACGACCGGACGCACGGCCTAGTGTGGCCGATCGTACGCGATCGGTGGGATCGGCTCGCCTATTCCGTTCGCGTGTTTCCGACGTCCGTGCCGCCGCCCGGATGCGCGTCGCGGCCGCCGACGCCCTGATTCGCCTCGTAGCTGGGCGGGGGCATCTCGGGATGGGGCGTTTCATCGCTCTCGACGTGACCCTCTCCTTCGGGCTCGATGTCGCGGGCGTCGATCGCTTCGGATTCGACCGGAGGGCGTTCGTTGATGGGGTCGGGCATGGGCCTAGGACCGCGATGCATCCATGTAGGTTTCCTGGCTGAGGGTTCCCCAAACAAAACGGGAGCCCGGTCCGTCTGGATCCGGGCCCCGTCGAGGGTTTGAGGAGCTACCGGAGGATACGGCAGCAATTATTCGGACGTCAAAAGCGGCCATCAGTTTCGTCCGTTTGGGACCTTTGGCGAAAAAAGTAGAAAAAGATCGACTAACACCGGTCAGGACG
>CAXUKB010000022.1:0-6919 GCA_964251345.1 uncultured Fimbriimonas sp.
AGCTCAAGGAGATCGTCGAAGGCGCGCCGATCGTCAAGCTCGCGAACGCCATCATGGCCCGCGCGATCTCGATGCGGGCGAGCGACATCCACATCGAGCCCCAAGCGCGTAAAGTGCGCATCCGCGTCCGGATCGACGGCATGCTCCAAGAGAGCATGGTGATCCCCAAAGACTTGCAACACGGCCTCACCTCGCGCATCAAAATTCTCGCCGGACTCGACATCGCGGAGCGTCGGATGCCGCAGGACGGTCGCTGCACCCTCGTCTCCCCTCAGGGCGAATACGACTTCCGCGTCTCGACCTATCCTAGCGTCCACGGCGAGACCGTCGTCATCCGCATCCTGGATAAGCACAGCGCCACGATCGACATGACGAAGCTCGGGATGGCGCCGACGAACCTCGAAAGGCTGATCGGGCGTCTGTCGGAGCCGCAGGGCCTCGTCGTCGTTACCGGGCCGACCGGTTCCGGAAAGACGACCACGCTTTACGCGAGCCTCAACTACCTCAACGCGATCCATCGAAACATCATCACGATCGAGGATCCCGTCGAGTACCAACTCGATGGCATCACCCAGGCGAACGTCAACCCCCGCGCGGGGCTGACCTTCGCGTCGGGTCTGCGCTCCATTCTCCGGCAAGACCCGGACGTCATCCTCGTGGGCGAGGCGCGCGACGCGGAGACGGCGGGCATCGCGGTCGAGGCGGCGCTCACCGGCCACCTCGTGCTCACGAGCCTCCACGCGAACGACAGCACGGCCGCGATTACCCGTCTGACCGATATCGGCGTGGAGCCCTCCCTTTTGGCCGCCTCGATGAGCTGCTCGGTGGCCCAGCGTCTGGTGCGCGTCGTCTGTCCCAAGTGCGTCGAGCCCTACGATCCCGAGCCGCAGCTTCTGGCCAGAATCGGTCTCGAAGGCGGCGAATTCGTCCGGGGCCGTGGCTGCGAACACTGCGCGAAGACCGGCTTTCGCGGCCGAACCGCGATCTACGAAGTGCTCGTGATCGACTCCGAGATTCGCCGCATGATGCTCCGCGGCCTTCACGCGAGCGAGATTCACACGGAGGCGGAGCGCTTGGGACTGCTCACGTTGCGGGCCGATGGCCGCCGCAAGGTTCTGGAGGGCGCGACGACCGTCGAGGAGGTGCTGCGTGCGACCGCGGAAGCCTAAATCGAGAGATAAGACTCTCACCGGTTCGCCCGTTTCCCATTCCCCACGGCCCGGAGGACTCTCGAAGTGACCGCGTTTACCTACCAAGGATACGATGGCACCGGCCAACGGACGAACGGCGAGATGACCGCTGGGTCGATCGAAGAGGTCGAGCGGCGGCTCGCCAATCAGCGAGTCACGCCCACCTCGATCGTCGCGACCAAAGGCCGCAAAGCCGAATCGCCGAAATCTGCGGCTCCTGTCCCGGTGGCGCCGACGAAGGCGCGGCCCGGTCGAAGGAGAAAGATCACCGACGCCGATCGCGCCGATCTTCTCCGGGACATGGCCACCATGGTGAACGCCGGCGTACCCTTCGTCGAGACCCTCGACGCCATCCTCGATTCGCTCGCCAAGCCCACGCTCGCGGACGCGCTCGAGGGCGTTCGGACGTCGATTATCGGCGGCCGCAGCATCTCCGCCTCCATTCGCGGCGCGAGCAATCTCTTTCCTCCGCTCGTCTCCGACGTCATCCAAGTCGCGGAGAAAGGCGGACGTTTGGACGACGCCCTCGACAATGCCGCGAGCTACCTGGAACGTTCCGCCGACCTTCGGCGCAAGATCACGAACGCGATGATGTACCCAACGGTCATGCTGGGAATCAGCACGATCATGACCGCGGTGATCGTCGTCTTCGTCATCCCCCAGTTCGGAGAGCTGTTTTCTAAAATGAAGGCCGACCTTCCGATTACGACGAAGGCCATGCTGGCGGTCGGAAAGTTCGTTCATGTTCAACCCCTGATCAGTCTCGGCGTCGTCTTCGCAGCCGCCGGCGTGATCACGTTCATGTTTCGGTCCGACGCCGTTCGCCGCATCGTCGGCGTCGTCGCCCTCCGGGTGCCCGGCCTCGGCCCGCTGATGGTACGCCTGAGTCTCGCCCGCGCCCTTCGCGTGATGTCGACCCTCCTCGCGAGCAACGTCTCCATCATGGTGGCGCTCGAACACGGCGGCCGCGTCGCCGGCGTTCCCTCGATCACCGCGGCGCTCGACAACGCGATGGAAGCGGTTCGCGTCGGCGGCAACCTCTCCGACGCTCTCCGGCGCTCCCCGAGCATCCCCGCGACGGTCACCCAAATGATCGTCGTCGGCGAACGCACGGGGCGGCTGACCGCGCTTCTCCAGGCCTCCGCGGAGAAGATGGAGACGGAGTCGGACGCCCGCCTCAAGAGCCTCGTCGCGATCATCGAGCCGCTCATGATCCTCGTCATGGGCGTCCTCGTGGGCGGCATCACGATCTCCATCATCACCCCGATCTACTCGGTCGTCGGCAACACCCGCTAAGGGGGCGTGGAGCTTCGTTTGACGGCATCCCGTAGTCGAGGGATGCCCCCTTGCCCGCGTGTGCGGAGCCGCTCTTCGTTTTCCCGGAGCGTCGGCACGCTTGGCATTGTCTCACGGTGCTCCAGTCTTGCGGCAAGGCCGAACGCGTTGCCTGATCGCAGGTTGCCACGTGGGCAGGAGTGCATCCCGCGCCTACGGTATCGAAATCGACCCGGCGCCTCCTTTCCGGCGCTCTTTGTCAACCCTGCCGTCGACCTGCGCTTCCGCTTACGCCGAAGGTGTGTAGTCGGAGGCGAAGCCTTCGCGGGGGCTTCCGGACGATCGCTTCACCTTGGACGACAACGAATGCGTCAAGTGGGTCGGCGAAAGGGGCCGTCGCCTTCTCCGCCGCCGGACAGGAAAACTTCCCGTCGGCATCGACCTCTGGTGCCGACACTCCAAGCCGCCTCAAGGGGAGTCGGTCGTCGGGCATCGGCGAACGCCATCGCGGCGCGATCAGGGCCAGTAGCCGGGAAGGCAGAGCTTGGTGCCCTCGGTCGAGCTCGTCTGCATAAAGTTGTCGCGCGTCGCCCGAATGATCGGACCGCCGGCGATCGTGGTGGCGATGATCGAGCCCTTCGTCATGTTGAAGTCTGGGCTGTTCACGACGAGCGAGCCGCCCACGTAGAAGACGCCGACCGCTTGGCTGCAACCGGCGGCGATCGTGAGGTTGCCCGTACAGATCACCGCGACCCGAGAGGAGGAATTCGCGTAAGTGCAGTTCCCGGTAAAGGTGATGTTCCCATTCACGAACACCACGCCCTGACCGGAGATGGCGCCCTGGAAGTTCACGTCGCCGTTCACGTAATCGATAGCGTAATGCCCATTCGTCATGCCCCCGAACGTCACGCCACCGGTGAAGGTCTGCGGGCCCGTCAGGACGTACGATGCGTTCGACTGGTAGTTGAGCGCACTGAACGAGGGCATCGCGAGTGCGTTCGCCTTCTCGAAGGTGTTCCCGGTGACGGTCCCGCCGCTCAACTTGACGGTGCCCTTCGCGGAGATATTGCCGTTGATCGTCGTGCCGGAGACCGTGGAGAGATTGATGTTTCCGTTGCAGAACACATCCCCGTCGGCATTGTTCGCGCCGGTGATGAGCTTGCCCGCCCAGTTCATGTCGTTGGGGCTGTACACGGCGAAGTTGTACGGAGTCGCACCGACTCCCGCCGTGATGTACCGCACAAACCGAAACGTCTGGCCGTCGGTGGTCGTCGTCGTGCCCGTGAGGTATTCGGAGTTCGCCACGACCGCCGAGCCGTCGGAGATCGTGACGGTGGCGGTCGCGTTGTTCAGCGTCAACGTCCGAACGGAGCCGTTCACGATCGGCTGCACGTTGATTTCGGCGGTCACCTGCTGAACGAGCGATTCGGTCGCGAAGTCCGCCCGGAGCTTCCGGGCACGCCGCGCCTGCAGGTTGCGGACCTGCGTGACGTACGGGATCAACTCCGTCAGGAGGCCGCCCATCACGACGAGGCAGACGATCACGTAAAGGTAGGCGCTTCCGCGCTGGCGCACGCGAGGGTTCATTCGAAATCGGTTCTCCAGGAGCTTGTCCGGACAAGGGTCGCCGCCTGCTTGTCCTGCGTAGTGGCGGTCGAGCCGCTCGCGTCGGGAGAGCGAGCGGAAGCCGAGGCGACGATCGTCGTGGTCACGATCGCCGAAGAACCGCTCACGACGAAGGCAAGGGAATCGATGAGCAGATAGCGGGACTTGCCACCGTAGTAAAACGCCCACGTCGTGTCCACGTCGCTTGCCGTGGGATTGCTGTCGTCGGTGCGGGTCGCCCGCCAAAGCGTCGTTCCGGCGGTGCCGAACGCGCCCGTGCTGCCCGCTTGGTAGTACCAAACGCGGGTGCCCTTGGTGTAGGTGGCTTTGCCGTCTGCGCCGTACTTGTCGGGAAGCCAAGTGTCCACGACACCGTCGCCGTCGGTGTCGATCGCGTTGTTCGGTAGGGTGCAGCGGAGTCCGGTCTTGCCGCCCGACGTCACGGTGGCGCAGACCATCGACTGCCGGACCGTTGTGGCGATCGCGTCCATCGCGTTGTTCGCCTGCTCGATGGACCCCACGGCGGCGGTCGCTTGGCCGCACTGCTGAATCGTGAAGAGGTACAGCGTCGCCACCGCGCCCAGAATAATCACCTGCAGCCCGATCACGAGCAACAGCTCGATGATCGTCGTGCCCCGGCGGAAGCGGTTAGACGGTGAGCGCATAGAGGGTCACGGTGACCGTGTCGGTCCGGCTCGCCGTCGAGGCCGCCGCCCAAGTGGCGCTGCAGGTGAGCGCATAGAGCTTCGAATAGCCCGATACCGGGGCGATGGTGAGGTTGTACGTCACCGTCACACCCCCGGCGAGCGTCTGGGTGGTGACGGTCGGAACGACCGTCTTGATGAGGGTCGTGAGCTTGGCGTTGTCGAGCTGACCGTTGAGGATCGTCTGGATCTGGTCCTGAACCTGCGCCTCGATCTTCGCCTGCATCGCGTTCGTGCGCAGATAGGAGATCGAGCCTGTGATGGGAACGACGCAGACCACGAGGATCGCGGCCGCGACCAAGAGCTCGACGAGCCCAACGCCCCGCTGAGTCCGAAGTCGTCTCGCCATACCTTTTTTTCGGCGTTCGCGCGCCCGATCCGTAGGTTCCCGCGGAAGGCGGATCGCCGCCTTACGAGAGGAAGCCCGTAACATCGCCGGGTTTTTTCTGCACGAATTCGGGGCATGGAGTGAGCAAGGGCGAAAAGAACGCCGAAAACCCCCACAGGAAGATGTCTAAACTCCACTCTACGCTCCGACGATATCGAGCCTTTACGCTC
The DNA here is from genome assembly GCA_964251345.1 of uncultured Fimbriimonas sp. Lineage (GTDB taxonomy): Bacteria > Armatimonadota > Fimbriimonadia > Fimbriimonadales > Fimbriimonadaceae > Fimbriimonas. The sequence continues at coordinate 5,333 of CAXUKB010000022.1, forward strand.
GTTGAGCTTCTCATCGTCATCGTGATCCTCGCGGTGCTGGCGGCGATCGTCATTCCCAAGTTCGCCGACGCCAGCACTCGGAGCAAGGAGTCGAGCCTTAAGTCCGACCTGAAGCAGATACGCAACGCCGTCGAGATCTTCAAGACCGACACCGGCGCCTATCCCGCCGCCCTCACCGACCTGTCGGCGACCGCCGCCCCGGCGAGCGGCAAGGACAGCACCGGCACCACGAAGACGATCACCGCCACCGACTGGCGCGGACCTTACGTTTCCAGCGTGCCGAACGACCCGGTGTCTGCCACAGCGATGACGTATTCCACCGCTTCGGGCACCGTCGGACAGGTTAAGCCGTCGGCGACGGGCAGCGACTCCGCCGGCGTCCTCTTCTCGACCTACTGATCTTCGGTCTCTGCGATCCCCATATCGGGACCCAAACGCTGGAAGGTCAGCGATGGGGTGTGGCCAAGGTGCCGCACCCCATCGCTTTTTTGCGCTCATCCTTCACATGTTCCGGGAAGGGCCGATGCCGTCAAACCAACGTCGACAAATCACGGTACGGAGGGACGAACGAGCACCTGGTACACCCGGACGTCCGACGTCGACGCCTCAGGAACGAGCCACAGGTAATCCGGCGGATGCATCCGCCAAGCGCCGAACGTGAGGCCGGGCGCGTCGGGAGCGTCTCGGTCGCTGATCACAAGGAGGCCGACCCCTTTGCGCCGCAGGATCGTCCGTCGCTCCGCGTCCTCGGTGCCCGCGTCCGCGAACTCCTGCCATTCGTCCAGCTTCGCCTGGTAATTCGGGGTCTCGCACCAGTGGCCGCACTCGACCGACCGGCCGGTGTACCCCGGCGTCAGTCGGTCGAGAACCGACGCTTCCGGATCCCAATCGTCCGATTCGCGATCCCGGACGAAACGCGGCACCGGCTCGACGATCGCCTCCGGCGGGGCGTTCTCCCGGATCCAGTCCATCGCCCGCCGCTCGTCGGCTAAAAGGACGTCCCGGCCCGACGAACCTCCCGGATGTCTCGCCGCCCGGAACTCCGCCCCCGTCACGACGACATTGCTCAAGGGCAAGAGAACCGCCAAGCCGAGCGCGGCCCAACGCAAGGCCGGCCGACCCGCGTGGATCAAAGCCAGAAGACCCAACCCGGCGAGCAGGGACAGCGGAAGGTGGACGCCCATGATGAGCTTGCGCTGGAAACTTGTGGGCAAGTACTGGATCAAGAGCGGCACCATCGCCCATATCGCAAGGAGCCGGATCGCCTCGACGGGCGAGGCGACGGCTTCGGGCTCGCCCCATTTCGACCGTCGGTGGGCCCAAACGCCGACGACCGCGAGCGGCGCCAAGAAGCCGTAACCGATGAGCACGAGCCAAGGGGTGTGGGCGGGGGTCGGCGCGAGCGTCCGCTGCGCAAGAACGCCGGTCTCCCGCAGGGCGACGTAGTTCAGCGTGGTGGGGATCGCCACCGCGACGGCGACCAGCGCCGTTTGCCCCGCCTGCAAGGCGTCGACCTTCCGCCGCTGCGCCCAGCCGACGGCGACCCAAACCGCCCACGATGCGCCGAGGCTGATCACGTCGTAGGTG
>CAXUKB010000022.1:6929-22922 GCA_964251345.1 uncultured Fimbriimonas sp.
GCCACCAGGAGCGGCCGCCAGGTTCGGTCTCGCGTCGCCGTCCAGAGATTTCCGACGACAAGAATCATCAGGATCTGCGACAGGGCGAAAAGGGGCGTTTTCAAGCTGCTGAAGGTGACAGCTTCCGGCTGGGTGAAGTCGATGGGCAGCGCGTCGGACGTCGCGCCGAGCGACGGCACGAAAGTCCAACCGAAGCCGCCCGAAAGGGCGACGAGAGCAAAGCCCACGAGCCGCGCCCGCGCCTCCGAGAAGAACCGTCCCGTCAGCCACCAGACCGCGGCGAGCAGGCCAAGGCCCGACAGCACCGTCGCCGCCCCGTAGAACGGCCCGACCGACATCCCCGCGAGCGACTGAATCCGCCCAAGAATCCAAAACAGCAGGTAGACGGTGTGGTTCGGCGGTCCACCCGGCGCGAAAAGGTTGCGAGTCAGAAAGTGCCCCTCCGCCCCCTGCCGGATCCACGCCAGGTACACGCCGGCGTCGGTTAAGTTTTGGGCGATGGCCGTTGGCGCGAGGCCCGACGTCTGCGAGTCGTGCCAGGCCGCCGGCGCGAGCGGAAGGTAGGCGAGGAGGGCCGTCCCCACGCCCACCGCCAAGGCCCAAAGCCCCTCCTTTCCCCGCATAAAGAAATTATGAAGGGGCAGGCACAAGGGGGTGCCACGGGTAGAGACCGATAAGTTGTGCGGTCGTCACCCGTGCCCGTCGGAACTCCGATGGGCACGGGTTACAAGGGAACGGGCCGTTCGACCCTCGGCGGGGTGCCCCGCCGTCCCGCTTTTTTTAGATCGAGGGGACCGGAAAAAGTGGGGGAGACGAGTTCTCGACCGATACCGATATGCTTAGAGCCGATGGATGTCGATCCCACGGTGGCGGTGACGCCCCTACTCTGGGGACGGCGGGGCTTCGGCGCCGCTAGGATCAGGAGCGGTCGGGCGTTCTCGACGGCGTTTGCCTTGGGGCTCGCCGGATTCGTCTCCGCCGCCCCTTCCGCGACCCTCTCGAGCCCCCGTGGCGAGTTGAGGACGACGTTCGACCTCAAGGACGGGCGGCTCGACTACCGTCTGGAACGCCGGGGCGTGTTCCTCGTCCAGGCTTCGCCCCTGGGCGTCACCGTCGACGGCGAGGACCCGGGCGCGAAGATCGTCGGGCTCGCGCTCGGCGAGACGACTCTCAGGAGGAAGCACCTGAGCCTCCGACTAGGCAAATCGAGCGACGATGTCGTTTGGCGCGAGGGCACCGTGACGGCCTCCGGCGCCACCGGCGCACGGTTGCTCGTCGACGTCCGGCTGTTCGACGACGGCCTTGCCTATCGGTACCGCCTTCCGGCGGCCGAGCCCTCCGGCACTTGCCGCATCACGGGCGAAGCCTCCTCGACCCGCCCCCCTTTCGGGTCGACGATCTGGACCCAAGACTACGGCAACGCGTTCGCCGCCTGCGAAGGCATCTGGCAGGCCTCGCCGCTCGGGGGCGTGTTCGGGGTGCGGAGCGGTCCGGTCACCGTCGAGCTCCCCGACGGGCGGGGCTACCTGTTCGTCTCGGAAGCGGGCAACTTCGGCCTGGACTACTCGGGCAGCAAGTACCGGTTCCAAGACGATCGCATTCAGCACTGGTTCGCCGCCGACCCGCAGGGCTTCACGATCGCGAAGGGGAACTTCGTCTCGCCTTGGCGGGTGGTCGTCGCGACGACCGACCTGAATGGGCTCGTGAACCAGTCGATCGTCCCCGCGCTCGTGCCGCCTCCCGACCCCACGCTGTTTCCGGAGGGCGATCGCGCCGCATGGCTGAGGCCGGGGCGCTGCACATGGTCGTTTTTCACCCGCGGCTATCACGAGGGCAACGCGGTAAAGAAAGACCAGGAGGAACAGTTCCTCGACATCGCCGGGGCGCTCGGATTCGAGTACGACCTCACCGACGAGGGCTGGTATGGCTGGCGCGACGGCGGCAAGGACCAATGGGCCAACCTGGCCGACCTCGTACGCCGAAACGGCGTCGGCGAGTGGGTCTGGATCCACTATCCCGCGCAGCTCAGCGACCCCGCGAACGATTGGGAGGCGTTGCGGACCTTCCTCGACCGGCTGGTGCCCATCGGAGTGAAAGGCATCGAGATCGACTTTCTCGACAGCGATTCCCAGGAGAGGCGACGCTTCTACGACGTCGCCTTGCGGATGACCGCGGAGCGGCATCTGCTCGTTCAGTTCCATGGAGCGAACATCCCCACCGGGGAGTCGGTCACCTGGCCGAACGAGATGAGCCGCGAGGCGATCTATGGCCTGGAGAACAACCTCTGGTTCGGCGTGCCCGCGACGCACTATGCGGCCCTGCCCTTTACGCGGCTGGTCGCGGGCCACGGCTGCTTCACGCCGGGCTACCTCGGCCACCGGCAGGAGCTGCTCGACCGGTCGAGCTGGACGATGCAGCTCGCCACCATGCTCGCCTACAACTCCTCCCTTCTGCAGACCCCGCTCGCGCCCGACGTCCTCATCGACGCCTTGCCCGACGGCTCGCCGCAGCGAGCCCTAATGCGCGCGGTGCCGGTGGCGTGGGACGAGACGCGCGTGCTCCCCGGCGCGAAGATCGGCGTTCTCGCCCCTTTCGCCCGCCGCAAAGGGAAGGACTGGTGGATCTGCGTGCTGAACGGCGACGCGCCTCGTAACTATGCCGTCGATCTCTCCTTCCTCGGCTCCGGCGCGTTCGAGGCGACGATCGTGGCCGACGATCCAAAGGCGAACGATGCTTGGCGCGTTACGCGCCGAACCGTGCGCCACCAGGATCGGCTCTCGACCGCGCTTCGCGGCTCCGGCGGCTACGTCGTTTGGCTCCGGCCCAAGCGCCCTTAGCGGAGCAACGCCGTACGCACAGGCACGAACCATCCTGCGGCGAGCGGGCTGACGAAGGGTTGTCTTTCCGCTGCGGCCTCGTTTCCGACAAGCTGGAAGAGGAGAGAATTCGAACAAGTGGTGAAATTCGGAAAAGATCGTGTTGTCTCGTTCCATATTCCTTCTTTCCTGTTCACTTTTTCTTTTCTCCTAACGCCGCCCGAGCGGGCGAGCGGGGACACCCTCGAAGGTCTGCTTGACGGGTAGGACGTCGCCGTTCTCGTCGAACACCAGCCGATCGAGGCACACCACGCGGTGATTCGCGTCAGTCTCCTCGAGAGGACGCCGGTGGTAGCAGATGAGATATTCGTCGCGGCCCGGCACCTTCAGCACGGAGTGGTGGCCCGCGCCCTTAGCCACGGTGGGATCGGTGCCCAGGATCTTGCCCACCCGCACGAATGGACCGAGAGGCGAACTCGCCTTGGCGTACGCCACGCCGTACGTGTCGTTGCCCCAGCCGCCTTCCGACCACATAAAGTAGTAGATGCCGTTCCGCTTGAGCATAAACGAGCCTTCGATGTAGTGCTCCGGCGTGATCTCCTTCGTCTCGCCCTCGGCGTGGATCATGTCCCTCGCGAGCTGCACCACGGGTGAAGTACGGCATCGACGGTCCCGAGTCCGTCGAGCAGCACGACCTCTCCGAGGCGAAGCGCCTGCTCGGATGGGAGCCGAAGTTCAGCTTCGTGGAGTTCCTGAACGACCTCAAGGCTCGCGAAGACCGCCAAGAAGACGTCCGCGCCCTCTGGGCTCCCGGCCAGATCCTGGCGTAAATGCTTAGGTTGGGCCCGGTCGTTCCCTTCCCCTCCTTATTCGGCGACAGGAGTTCGAAGCCTGCGACGGTTGAAATCGGCTCCGCGGATATCTTCTCGCCTTCATGGCCGAAGCAAAGGACGGCGAGAAGCCCTCTAGTTCCTATTTCCTACACCCGTTATCGCTTGTCGCCACTCAAAACGAGCAGACTGCTTTCTCCATTCGCGAGAAAATCCCGCACCGCATTTTCGTTTTCTAGAACCACATCGGCCGCCGCTCGCCAAGGACCGTTGCCAATCCTAAGACGGATGACTTTCGGCGGCGCCCCAACGATAGAGCCATGTCGGCCAAATCGCCGTCCTTGCTCATGATCGTCCAACCACGATCCTTTGCGAAACGCCATAGGTCTTCGTCCGGCGTTTCGTCCATGTCCATCTCGCCAAAGTGGAGAACCTCCTCGAATAGGGTTAATAACGGCGTCTTCAAACGCCGGGAAAGGTTCGGATCGAGGAGAAGCGTCACGGATTCGCGGTCAGAAACCGTTCACGCTGAGCGGCGAAGGCAAGGCAAGCGCGAACTCGCTCCGGGGTCAATTCGGGAAACCCCTGTTGTAACCCCTCCGGCGTGTCGCCACCTGCGAGGTACTCCAGAACGTCCTAGACCGTAATTCGCGTACCCGCCAAACGTGGCTTGCCCGAACGCACACCGGGGGTGATCACGATACGCTCGCGCCAGTTCATGTCCTATTCTACACGTCGCATGGCCTTCGTTCACTCGCGGCAAAGTTCCGGAGCGCAGCGCGATAAGCGAGGACCAATATGTCTAAACATTACGACATGATCGAGTAGAATCCGACCATGCTGTCGCTTCTCGTCGTGCCTTCCGCCAACCCGTACGCCGTCGAAGCGGCGCGGCTGACGCGGGCGACGATCGCGACGTTCTACGATCCTAAGGCGAAAATCTGGAAGCCGCCGGTGCCGTCCGCGGAAAGCGTGGGAGCGCAGGGCTACACCTTCTGGCCTTCTCTGCTCGCCTGGCAGGCGATCGTCGAGGGCGCGAAGGTCGCCGCGAAGGATTGGAAACCAAAGATCGCGCCGTTCTACGACGCGATGGAGAAGTATTACGACCCGGGCACCCATGCCTACTGCGCCTGGACCTTCTTCCCCGGCAACGACGACCACTTCTACGACGACAACACTTGGGCGGCGGTCGCCTGCATGGAGGCGTACGAGACCACGGGCGAGACGCGCTACCGCGACCGCGCCATCGACATCTTCGACGGCTTCGTGAAAGGCGGGTGGGACACGAAGGCGGGAGGCCTGCTTTGGGGCACGAAGGCGGGAATCGAGGACCGAAAGGACCACACCGTCTCCGCGACCGCCGCCGGGGCACTCGCCGCCCTCCTCATTGCGAAGACCCACGACAAGGTGGCCGATCGGGCGTGGGCAAAGCGGGCACTCGACTGGATTCGCCTCCGGCTGAGCGCCCCGAGCGGCCTCATTCAAGACTGCATCAAGCAGGACGGCCGGATCATGCCCACCGTGTGGACCTACAACACGGGCGTTCCCATCCGGGCCGCCGTCGAGTACGCCCGTCAGACGGGCGACGGGAGCTACCGGACCTGGGCGGTCCGGATGGGCGACGCCGCCCTCGACCGACGCCTCGCGCCGCTTTTCGACGGCTCCGTCGCCGATCTTTCGAAGCGGTACTGGTACGACGGCATCTACTTCGTTCAGTACCTCGTCGACGGCCTTCGCGCGCTAAGCCTCGCGACGGGCGACGCGAAGTACCGGACCGAAGCGCGCCGTGAGGCCGACTACGCGCAGACCTACCTGAAGGACCGCGACGGCCTCTACTGGCGAAGCATGAGGCTCTGGCAGATCGACGCCGACCGCACGGCGGCCTTTCACCGGCTTACCGGACAGGATGCGCCCGCCCTCACGCCCGACGCCTCGGAGCGCTCCGGCGACGCGCCGACGGTCGCCGACCGGCCGATGGCCAAAACGCTCCTCGCCAACGCCGGCACCGCCCGGATGTTCTGGCTTCTGAGCCATTGAGTCAAGGCGATGCCGAAGTCGTCGCAGCGAACGCCGAGAGGCGAGGGAGTCGGCAACGTCTCGTCGACCCTCTGCGAAGGTCCACCCTTCTCGGCGTCGTTCCGATAGACGAAGCCTCTAAACGTCTTTGCGGTCGATCGTCTAGGAGGTCGACCGAACCTCAGCGCCTCTCTACGAACGCCTCACCGTCCTTTGCGTCGATCCGACCGACTCGGCCCATTTCGGGACGCTCTCGGACTCCCTATCCCTCGGCCCCTTCCATCTCCCGGCACGAGCCATCCGCGAAAGGAAGGGGTGACGCGGTCCACCCTCCCCGACCTTTGTCGAGTCTAACCCGTTCCAAGGCCGAGAAAGAATAGGACGGGGGATAGACCATCGTCGATTCCCCTCATCTTCCCCCCAGTCCGCTGAGCGTCACGCCCTCCACGAAGTACCGTTGGGCGAAGGCAAAGAGGCCGAGAACGGGAAGGATCGTAAGGGTGGCGAACGCCATCATCAGCCCTGGCGAACCCCCGTGTTCGCCCTGGAAGAGTTGGAGGGCGTAGGCGAGCGGCATGTTCTCCGGGCTGTTCACGTAGATGAGGGGCCCCATGAAGCTGTTCCAGGCCCCTATGAACGTCCAGATCGCGACCACCGCGAGGGCGGGCCGAATCTGCGGCAGCATGATCGTCCAGAAGAGGCGGAGCACGCCCGCCCCGTCGATCTTCCCCGCGTCCTCCAGTTCGCCCGGCACCTGAACGAAGAACTGGCGCAGGAGGAACACGTTGAACGCCGAGCCGAAGAACGCGGGCACCCAGAGGGGATAGAGGGTGTCGATCCACCCCAAGGAGCGGAAAAGGAGGAATTGGGGCAGGAGCGTCACCGCACCCGGCAGCATCATCGTGGCGAGCAGAAGCTTGAACAGAAAATCCCGACCCGGAAAGTGCAGGCGGGCGAAGCCGTAGGCGACGAGGGACGAGGAGAGCAGCGTCCCCACCACCCCCATCACGACCAAGATCATCGTATTCTTCAGGTACACGAGGCCGCGCCGGGTTTCGATCGGCAACGCCTCCAAGGCTTCCGCGTAGTTCTGCGTCCGAAGCCCCACGTCGCGCACCGGCTCCACCTCGCTCGGCAAGAACGCCCGCTCCTTGCCTCGAAGCGAGGCGGGGGTGAGGAAGCGCACGAGGCGACGGCCGTCGTCCAACTCGCGGGCGACGAACCCGGTGAACCCCTTCCCCGCCACCACCGGCGCATCCTTCGGCACGACGCGGAACGCGCTCGGCGATCCCTCGAACGACACGCCGAGCAGGCTCGACGGACGCTGGATCTCCACGACGTAGCCTCCGTTCGACGTGCGACCCACGAGCGACGCCTGCACGGCGTTGCCCTCGTATCGCCCTTCCAAGAGGGGGCGCTCGGGATCGCGGTAGGGCACCGTTCGCTCCACGCGCGGCACCCACACGAAGCCGTTGGGGCTCGCCATGTCCCGATCCTCCTTGAAGCTGGTGACCAGAAGGACGGCGAAGGGCAGGCCGAACACGACGCAGCCCGCGAGGAGCGCGGCGTGGATGGCGAAAGGAGTGGCCCGCCGCCCGAGTGCGGCCATCGCCGCGACCGCCGCCGCCGCCAATCCCGCCGTGGCGAGCGCGCCGACCCCGCCGATCAGGATGCGCCCCCGCAGAATCTCGATCCGGTTCTCCGGATCGAGGCGGTACAGGACCCCGAAAAGAAGAGCCACGGCGAACCAAACCGCCGCCGCGCCGAGACGAGCCCGGGAGCCATCGAGGAGTCCCTGCGTCGAGCGAAGGATCGCCGCGCCGAGGGACGCCACGCCGCCCCAAGCGGCGAACGGCATCACGAACCAGACGAGGGGAACGCCCAAGCCGCCCCGAAACGCCGGCGTGAGCGCCGCGAGGACGAGCAGCGTCCCACCGACGCCCGCCAACGCGCCGCGTGACTCCCGCGCGCGGACGGCGGCGAGCAGGAGGGCGACGCCTAGCCACGCCGCCAGGGTCCCGAAGGCATAGAGGACGTTCGCCGTCAAGGCGCGGACTCCTCATGAACCCAGAGTGGTGCGAGCCGGAACTGGAGCAGGGTGATGAGCAGGATCACCCCGAAGATCGTCCAGGCGAGCGCGCTGGCGTAGCCGATCTTGAAGTAGTTGAAGGCGTTCGTAAAGAGGTAGCGGACGGGGACGAGAAGGGCGTCGCTCGGCCCGTTGCTCTCGTCGCCCGCCATGATATAGATCCGGTCGAACTCCTGCATCGCACCGATAAAGCCCATCACCGCGTTAAAGAACAGAATGGGGCTGAGCATCGGCAGCGTCACGCCCCAGAAAGCCCGCGTGGCGCTCGCGCCGTCGAGCTCGGCGGCTTCGTAGAGGCTCGGGGGCACGCCCTTGAGCCCGGCGAGCCACAGGATCATGCCGCTGCCCGCGCCCCAAACGCCCATCAGGATGAGGGCGGGCTTCGCCCACGCCTCGGCGGTGATCCAGCCCGGCGCGGGCAGGTTCATCCAGGCGCCGATCGTCGCGATCCAGCCCGCGTTCACGATTCCCTTGCTCGGATCGGGGGTGAGGAGCCAAAGCCAGAGCACCGCGCTCGCGGCGACGGGCACGATGGCGGGCAGGTAGAAGACGGTCCGGTAGAACCGGATCCCTCGAACCCCGGCGTTCAGCAGGAGCGCCACCGCGAGGCCGGTCACGAGCCCGAGGGGTACGCCGATCCCGGCGAGGTAGGCGGCGTTGCCGAACGCCTTGAGCACGTTCGCGCGGTCCGGTCCCGCCATGTCGGCGAAGTTCCGAAGGCCGATCCAGCGCGGCGGCGAGAGGACGTTGTAGTCGGTGAAGCTGAAGAAGAGCGAGGCGAGCATCGGCTCCGCGGTAAGCAGAAGGAAGCCGACGAGCCACGGGGCGACGCAGAGCAGGCCCCAACGTGCCTCGCCCCGGGCGAGGCGGCCCATCCTGGCCCGGCGCCAGCCCCACGCCGCCGCTCCGAGCGCGACGAGGCCGAGCGCCGCGCCCAAGCCGCCGACGGCGGCGAGCGACACGACCGGGTAGGAGGGTTTCGCCGCCAGGGAGTCCAGCTCGCGCTGCACGGTCGCCTGCCCGTCGGCGAGCGCCGCCATCGGCGTCCGTTTGCCCAGCATCGCCGCCTCCGTGGCCCGAACGTGCTCGTCCCAAAGAAGCTGACCGACGATCGTGGGCGGTCGGACCCGGGCGTGGTCCATCAGGCCGATATGGGTCCGCAGTCCCTCGTCGAAGCGCGGGTCGGCGGGCCGGTACACCCGGTAGAGGGCGTCGTTCGCCGCCTTCAGCGCCTGGATGCGCGGAAGGTAGATCCGCCCCTTGGCTTGGTCGGCGAAGGCCTGGGCGCGGTTCTCGATTATCCGACCCTCGAGGCTCGTCGCGAAGGCGACGTACGCCCAGGCGAGGTCGGGGTGAGGGCAGCCGCGCGGCAGGGCAAGGCTGAAGCCGCCGATCCAGGTGATAAACCGGTCGCGCTCGCCCCGGAAACGGCCCTTCCCCGCGTATCGATCGTCCGGCACCGGGGGCGGCGCGACGCCGAAGTCCAGACGCGGCCCGTATCGCGCAAGCCCGGGCAGGCTCCAGTCGCCGTCGATCTTCATCGCGACCTGCCCCGTGACGAACGGATCGTTCTCGCCGCCGCCGAAGCCCGACTGAAACGCCGTCGCCGCCTCGTAGCCGCCCACGAGATCGTAGCCCCGCTTCATGAAGGTCAACGCCTCCGCCGCCTCGGGCGAGGCGAGGGTGCAGCGGCGTCCATCGGCAGAGAGAAATCGCGCGTCGTTTTGAAACGCGAAAAGGGTGAGCCAGGAGTTGCCGTAATTCGGCAGGAAGCCCACGCGCTTACCCTTTTGGGTCAGAACCTGCGAGTAGCGGAGGGTCTCGGACCAGGTGCGGGGCGGCCGCCGCCAGTCGAGGCCGGCGGCGGTCAGGGCGTCTCGGTTCTCGCGGAAAAGGCCCCGATTCCAGTAGAGCGCCCGGTCGTCCGCGCCGGTCGGGATGCCGTAGACGTGCCCCCCGAAGCAGGCCTCGTCCCACGCGGCGGGATAGTACGCCGCGCGGCGGGGGCCGTCTTTCGTGCGCGCGACGAAGTCGTCGAGCGGAACGAACGCGCCTCGACTCGCCCAGTCGCTGATGTTGAAGCGAGCCTGGACCACCACGTCGGGCGGCACTCCGCCCACGATGCCGGTGAGCAGCTTCTGCGGATTCATGTGGCCCGCCCCCAGGCCGAGCTGCCGCACGTGAACCCCCGGGTGGCGCCGCTCGAACGCCTGCGAAACGGCCAACGTCCCCGCGATGGCGTCCGGCCCGAGTTGCGCCCCCCACACCGAGAGGGTGGTTTCGGCGGACCCGAGAGCGGCGAGGAAGGCGCTGAGCAGGATCCCAACGAGAGCTCTCCGGGGTGCCACGGGGTGAGATCGATGCATTGTGCGACCGTCGCCCGTGCCTCGTCCCGTTCTCAGAAGCACCGGATCCTGGGACACGAACCCTTCCACCGGGGAGGCGTCGCTCCTCATGTCCGCACGAACGCCTTCATCGTCGCGTGCTCGCCCTCCCCGAGGGGTCGAATGGTGTACCGCCCCACCGCAGCGGGCACGATGAACGTCTCCGCGTAGTGGACGACGAACGGCTCGAACGCACCCTCGACGATCGCCGCCTCGCCCTGGACGAGGTTCAACACGTTCACCCCGCCCGCAGTGTCGTGCGGCACCGGGGCCGTAAACCAGTGGCGACGCGTCTCGATAAACTCCATCTCGTGCAGCCCCGTCCGCTCTTCGCGCCAGCCCGGTCCCTCGGCGACGGGCTCGATACGGTTGACGAGATTCGCGCGCGTCCACGCCGTCCCTCGGTTCGAATCGATCGCCTGCCGCCCGTGCTCCAGATAGATGGGACGCGGCCGCCCGTCGAGGCCGAGGCGGCCCCAGTCCCAGAGCTTGAAGGTGAAGATGTACGGCGTCGCGGAGATCTCCAGCACCATCGCCTCCGCGCCCGAGCAGTGGACGGTGCCCGCCGGAATGAGGAAGTGATCGTGCGCCTGGGCGGGCCAGCGGTTGGCAAAGCGGTCGGCGTCGAAAGGCGCGTCGCCCTTCTGGGCCGCTTGGAGCGCCGCGATCATCTCGTTCGGGTTCGCGCCGTCCCGCGTCCCGAGGTAGACGCTCGCGTCGGGTCCCGCGTCGAGGAGGTAGTAGCTCTCGTCCTGGGTGTAGTGCATCCCGAACGCGCCTTGGATCTGCTCGGTTGGGGGATGGACCTGGAACGAGAGGTTGCCGCCGCCCATCGTGTCGAGGAAGTCGAAGCGGATAGGGAACTCGTCGCCGAAGCGGGCGTAAACCCCGTCGCCGAGAAGCGCGCGGGGATGGGCGAAGACGAGATCGAGCGAGGGAATCTCCAGCCGCGCCTCCCCGAAGCCGAGCAAGAGGCTGTTCTCCTCCGGCACGCAGTCGAAGCACCAGCCGTAGTTCGGCGCGTCGGCGGGCAGGTCGCACACCTCGCGCATCCACTGCCCACCCCACGGCGCGGGGTCGAAGAAAGGCACCACCCGAAACGGCCGGGTCAGGCAAGCCGCGAGCCCTTCCCGCACCGCCGTGCCCTCGGCCAGCTTGGGCGTCTCGCTGTGGGTGTCGAGCACGAAATCCCAGCGGCCGATGAGGGGCCGCTTCCAACGGTCGGCGACGCGCCAATCCACGAAAAACGCCCGTTTGTACTGCGCGGACCACCGGTCGTGACGATTAAGCGCCCCAAGGTTGTCGGCCTCGTCGCGCCGGAAGCGGAGCTGCGCCTCCCAGCGGGCGAGATCCGCGTAGACGAGGGTGTCGCCCTTCGCTCGGTCCGGGTCGTGGACGAGGGTCGCGCCGACGCCGACGATCAGAACGAGCCCCTCGGCTTCTCCGACTCTTGCCTTCGCCCTCTCGATCTTTGCCGCATCGAAGAAGGCGGGCAGGTTCAGGCCGCTAAGGAAGCCGAACACCGGGTCGTCGCCGCCGAGAAACGGCGCCACGAGCCGCTCGATCTCGTCCTCCGGCCGCATGAGCTCCCACGTCTCGACGACGAGCGACGGGTTCAATCGGGCGACCAGTTCGCACGCGATCGCGCGCTCGTCCACCCCGGGATAGCACTCGACGACGGTCACGCCCGCTTTAGGGATCCGCGCCGCGACCGCGTCCCAGCCCGATGCGCAACGGCCGTCGCCGTCCGGCACGGCCACGAAGGGCGTTTTATCGTAGTTCGATCGTCTCATCGTGGATTCTCCAAAAGCCACTCGCACGCCAGGAGCGCGGCGTCGTCGCCCCGTGCCGAGGCCACCACGCGCGGCGAGCCCCCGGGCGTCCAAGCGTAACGCTCCACCGTTCGACGCACTGGACCGAGCACCGCCTCCCCTGCCCGCATCACCCCGCCGCCGAACACCAGCACTTCGGGATCGTAAGCGTGGACGAGGCTCACCGCGAGCGCCCCCCAGACCTCCAGGCTTCGCTCCCGCACCGCCGCCGCCGCCGGTTCTTCCGAGGCGAACACCGCCTCGTAACCGCTAAAGCCCTCCAGAAAGGCGGTCGAGGCCTCCGTCTCCCAACAGCCCACATTGCCGCAGGGACAAGGCCGTCCGCCGATGCGCGCCGTCATGTGTCCTCCTAGGATCCCCGCCGAGCCGTGGCGCCCGCGAAGGACTCGCCCTTCGGAGACGACTCCGGTTCCGACGCCGGTGCCGAGGGTGACCATCACCACGTCGTTCGCCCCCTTCGCGGCGCCGTAGCGCCATTCGCCGATCGTCGCCATGCGTGCGTCGTTCTCGATCGCGAACGGCACGCCGAACGCGTCGCAGGCCCAGGCCTTGAGGTCGATCCCCTGCGCGTCCCGGTACTTGCCGACGTCGCCTACCACGCGGTCCCCGTCGATAAGGCTGGGAAACGCCATACCGAGCCCATCGATGTGCCCGGACCACGTTTCCGCGACCCCTTCGGGGTCGCGATGGGAGGTGGTCTCACCACTGCTCTCCTCGACCTCTCGAGCAAAGCCGTCCGGTCGGGCTACCCGCGCTTTTCCCGCCTCTCCGAGGGTCGGAGGAGTTAACCCGGAGTCTTGAGCGGAACGCTCACCCATTTCCCTAGACCCCGAAGGGGTCGAAGACAGCCCCGAGTCTTGGGCGGAACCTTCACCCGTTTCCCCAGACCCCGAAGGGGCTGAAGAAGACAGCCGCGAGTCTTGGGCGGAACTCTTCCCCAATTCTCCAGACCCCGGAGAGGTCGAAGAAGGTAGCCCGGAGTCGAAGACTCCGGGAAAGCGCGGATGTTCTCCCGACCCCGGAGGGGTCGCAGAAAGCCCCGCGACCAATTCCCGCAACGCCTCCGCGATCCGCGGCAGGGCCGGACCGAGCCCCTCACCGGCTCGCGCCTCGATCGAGGCTCGCGCCAAAACCCGACCGTTCTCGACCAAGCCCAGCTTAATCCGCGTCCCGCCCGCGTCGACCGCGAAGACCGCCACCTAGGCCGCTCCCCTTTGAACGGTCGAATGTTCAAACATTTGACGATTATACAACCGCCCCGCCGCGGCCGCACGATTTTAGACTTCTGTAGCGGCAGGGCTTGCCCTGCGGGAGCCTTGCGCATGGGCCACGCAAGCGGTCATCGACCTTTCTTCGCAGGGCAAGCCCTGCCGCTACGCCCGGAAGGGCACTTCGAAGTGTTCTAGCCCCGCTTAAGGTCCATGCGCAAGGAGTGGATGTCGGAGCGGTACCAATTGACGTTGAACTCGACCGGCTCGTCGTTCGCGTCGAGCGTGGTGCGCTTGCGGAGCAGGAGCGCCGAGCCGGGGGCGACGCCCAGTGCGGCGGCCCGGTCCTCGTCCGCCAGACAGGCGGTGATCTCTTCCAAGGAGCGCACGGGCACGATGCCCGACGCCTCTTCGATCACATCGTAGAGCGGCCGTTCGAAATCCTCGTCGCCGCGGATTCCCAATCGCGGGTGAATCCACGACAGGGTGAGCACGACCCGCTCTTCGAGCCAACCCCGGAGCCGCCGAACCCGCCACACGTTCCGCTCGCCCTTAAGTTGGAGCGCGTTTCGCGCCTCGTCGTCGGGCGCGACGAGATCGACGGTCAGGCTGTAGTTTCGAACCTCGACGCCGTGGTCCCGCATCTCGCCGGTGAGGCTGTGCCACTCGGAGACGCCCGATCGGAGCGGAGGCCGGGCGACCCGCGTGCCGTGACCCTGACGACGCTCGACCAATCCCTCGAAGATGAGCTTCTGCATCCCCGCCCGCAGGGTGCTCCGGCTTACGCCGAGTTGGCGGGCGAGGCTCACCTCGTCGGGCAGGAGCGAGCCGTCGACGTACTTCGGCTGACGGATCAGGTCGCGGAGGAGCGCGTCGATCTGGGCATGGAGCGGAAGGCCGCTTCGCCGGTCGATGCGGAGGGAAGGCTCGATAATCCTGGTTGTACCCCTTGAGCACGACCTTAGGCCCAATTTATGGCGATGCCGACGGTCGACGACGACAGTGCGACAAGCCGCCTCAGACGTGAAGCGATTAGGAGAGGGTAACCGAACCCCAAACGGCAGTCGAGGGAAAGCCCTCGCGTCGGAACAAGCAGCGTTGCCTGCCCGGGCAACGCTGCTTATTTTCTTTGATCTTCTGGATCATCGAGTCCTTCGCCGCCTACGGCTTCTTTCGGCGTTCGAGATCGCCTACCGAGAGATCGTCGCTTTGACGCTCACGCGGGCGCTCTCCTCCATCTTCCGCGTGACGGGGTTGGGTCGATGGTAGACGAGGAGGGCGTTAAGGGATCCCGTCTGAACGACACCATCGTCCAGACGAACGTTCGACATGCCCCCTCCCGTGATTTGGGCGCCCCCTAACTCGGTATTGAAACTCACCTGGACCCGCAGGCATGGAACGCCGGCGACCCGCCCGGGTCCAACCGCCTTAAAAGTGGCTTTGACGCCTGCGGGCATCGGGGTTGGCCCCACGATGACGCCCGTCCATGTTTCCCCTGCCTTGACGGAGTGCGCCGATAGAGGCACCGAGAGCAGGAACGGGGGCCGTGCCAGTCCGTCGCGCCGAAGAGTGGCCTGAGGCGTCAACTCGAAGTTTCGAACCTTAGGGTGCCCGAACGTGTGTCCCTGCGAGGTGAACGGACCGGTTTTGAGGCTTGCCTCAAGGTTGTTCCCCACGGCGAACTCGAACCGAGTTCCGAGAGTGGTCACTTTGCCGCCTTCGGTTCGCACTTCAAGCGCGTTCAGCACGACGGGTTTGGCCGTCGCGTGGAGGCGGAGGTCCGTCGGCGGCGCGCCGATCAAGGCCAGCACGAGAAACGACGTCACTTCGGCGCGGGCGTGCTTCCGCCGCCTCCCGTCGCCGCGGCCTTCGCCTTCAACGCGTTGATCTCGGTCTCTTTGTAGTTGGGGGGAATGGTCTTGTCGGCTTCGACGGCGGCGATCTGCTCGTCGAGGGTCTTGCCCTCGAGGTTCAGGGTTGGCTTAGCGCCTTTACCGGTCTCTTCTTTTTGCCCACATCCGGCGACGAAGAGGAGCGCGAGGCCCGCGACGATGAGAGGGGAAAGAGTCTTCATGAGCAGGAAAATGGGCTCCCGGATGATCCGGGAGCCCGACGCGAGGCGACTACTTGACGTCCGTGTTGGCCCGCATCTGGTTCAGGATGTCCTGAACGTTGGAGAAGTACCACCAACCGTGAGCGTTGGTGTAGGCCGAGGCGCCCCAGGCGTTTTGAGCCCAAGCTTGGCTGTGCTTCATGTTCTTGGCGTGACCGTCGAAAAACGCGAAGTTGCTGCCGCCGTTACCGTCGGTCATCATGCAGGAGAGGCCGGTGCCACCCGTCGGCTGCCCGGCGGCCGAGCACTGCGCCGCCGCGTAGCTGCCATCGAGATCGGGGAACGGAAACTTCGAACCCTCGACCATGATCGTGCCCGCCGGGTTCTGAAGGATGCCCGCCTGGCCGCTGCCCGCGGTGTCCCCAACGCTGTTCCACAGCCGGCTGCCCTGCTCGTCCCATCCCGCCATCATATTGACGGCGTAGGACCGCGGCCAACGTGTGGTCTCGTCGCCGTCGCCCCCGGTGAGCGACCACCACACCGGGGCGGAAGACCACGGGTTGAGCGAGATGGGCGACTGGAAGATGCCGCCGTTGCCGGGGGTGCTGTACGTCTGGTTAAGGTTTCGCCCGCCACCGTTCTTGATGTACGGATAGGTCAGATCCTTCCAGTTCTGCATGCGGTTGGTCCACCAATCGCTGCCGTTCAGAACGACGCGGCTGAAGGGAAGAACGTCATCGGCGTCGCCCATATACATCATGAAGC
>CAXUKB010000023.1:0-6057 GCA_964251345.1 uncultured Fimbriimonas sp.
GGGATGGTCGTGCCCCCGTCACCCGTGCTCGTCCGCGCTTCGAGAGGCACGGGTGCCGTCCGCACGAGGCATCGGCCTCTACCCGTGGCACCCACGAGATCCCATTCCTCGACAATCTCTTCGGGATCCTCTCACCGGCGAAAACCCCGCACTCCTGCGGTTGGCGTGGCGAACTATTCGCGATAGAGTGATAAGGTCTCTCCCCGATCATTCCGGCCGCCTCTCCCCACGGGGAAGGCGGTCTTTTTTTCGAGCCGAACCTCACTCGATGTAGCGATACTTCACCTCGGCGGTGAGCGCAGGGATGCCGTGCGAGGCCACGAGCGCCCAGGCGTCGTTGAGGATGCCCCGGGGCTCCGCCCGCGCGACGAGCAACTCGAACGACTCCTCGATGCTCGCCCGGTCGTAGCAGTCGGCGGTGCGATGGAGCTCTTCGGCGATCCGCTCCATCGCCTCCAACCCCTCCTCGGTGAGGAGCACGGTCTTGCCGTCGGCGGCGACGAGCGGCCCGTCGTTCAGGTGAAGCGCGAGACGAAGCACGGGGAAGAGCGCCGCGTCGGCGAGCGCTTGGCGTCGAGTCGGATCGTCGGACATCGCGCCCATGATAAACCATGGGGAGAGTGTTGTTTGGGTGGCCGCCCTGCCGACGTTCGCGCGCGGCGCGCGTAGACCGCCTTCGGACCCCGGCCCTTCCGGCGAGGATCGAAGACGATGAGCGCACTCCCCAAAAACACCCTTGGCCGCACCGGCCTCGAAGTCACGAAACTCGGCTACGGCGCAATGGAGGTTCGGGGCACCCGGATCTGGGGCGGACGCCCGGTCGCCGACGACGAGGCGGAGATGATCCTTAACGCCGTGCTCGACGCGGGCATCACCTTCATCGATACCGCGAACGACTACGGCCGCAGCGAGGAGTACATCGGCCGCTATCTCGCCCACCGACGCGACGAGTACGTACTCGCGACGAAGTGCGGCTGCACCGTCGTCCACAAGGACGAGCACACCGACGACACGCCCCACGTCTGGACCCGCGAGAACCTTTTCCGGGGTCTCCACGAGAGCCTGGAACGGATGAAGACCGACCACGTCGACCTGATGCAGCTCCACAATCCCACCGTCGAGCAGGCTGAGACCGGCGACCTCGTGCGCGTGTTGGAAGAGATGAAGGCTCAGGGCAAGGTTCGCTTCATCGGCATCTCCTCGACGGAGCCGCACATCGAGACCTACATCGATTGGGGCGTGTTCGACGCGTTCCAGATTCCCTACTCGGCCCTCGAGCGCAAGGAAGAGGCCAACATCCAAAAGGCGCACGACGCGGGCGCGGGGGTCGTCGTACGCGGCGGGGTGGCCCGGGGCGAGCCGGGCTCGGGACTGGGCAGCGAGGACCGCTGGAAGGCCTGGGAAGCGGCGAAGATGGACGAACTGCTCGGAGAGGGGGAGACCCGGACCGGCTTCTTGCTTCGGTTCACGAATTCTCACCCCGGCATGAACACGAACATCGTCGGCACGAAGAGCCCCGCGCACCTCGCGGAGAACGTCGAGGCCGCCGCTCAAGGGCCGCTTTCGGCCGAGGTCTACGCCGAAGCGAAGCGGAGGCTGCCCGCCGCGTGAGGGTGCTCCTCACCGGCGCGGGCGGCAACATCGGGCGCGGCGTGATTCCCAAGCTCCTCGCGCAAGGCCACGAAGTGGTGCTCTCGGACCTCAACCGTCTGCCCGACGCGCCTCCCTACGCGGGACTCCCCGCGTTCCAAATCGACGTCCAGCAGGGCTTCGGCTTGGAACGGGCGGCGGAGGGGTGCGACCTCGTCCTCCACACCCCCGCCTGGCACGGCATCCATTGGGGGCAGAAAACGGAAATCGACTTCTGGCGGCTGAACGTCGACGGCGCGTTCTGGGCTTTTCAGGCGGCGCGCGCGGCGGGAATCTCCCGCTTCGTCTTCCTCAGTTCCCAGTCGTGGCACGGCCACTACGACAAGTACGGCTTCACCAAGCGCGTCGGCGAGGAGCTCTGCGAATATCACCGAAGGGCGAACGGCATCCGCTACGCCACGGTCCGCCCCGCCGACCTCACCCCCTGGGGCGACGACTGGCCCAACCGCTACGGCGCACGGATGCTCTACGGCGGCGTGGACCGCGAGGACGTTCTGGACGCGGTCGCGCTTTCGGTGGCGCGTCTGGCCCGTCCTTTAGACGGCGAGCCCGAGGGCATCGTGGTCGACGCGCTGCGCCCGAACGCTTTCGGCGCGGCGGGGCTCGAGGGCTGGGAAGCCGACCCCGTGGCCGCTTGCGAGCGGCTTTTCCCCGGTTCGTCGGCGCTCGTCCGAAAGTACGCGCTGGCCATCGAGCGACGCCCCGGCCTCACCACGTCGTTCGGCGGCTGGGACGAGATCGGCTACGCGCCCTCGCGCCACTTCGGCACGTTCCTCGAGGATCTTCGCAACCTCGACGCCGAAAGCGGGGAAGCGGCGGTCCGCGCCATGCACTGCCCGTATTAGGTGCGGTCGAGGGCTTCGAGCCTCACGGACACGCCGACGGCGCAAAGTTGGCAAACGACAGGATCCTGGGCTAAGCTCACCGGGAGGATCATGCCCCACGTCATCGCCTACACCATGCACGAGGAGGAGACGAACCTCGCCGCGAGCGCCCTCGACAACGCGGTCGTGACGGACAGCTTCGTCGTGGGCGACGCGGACGACGCGGTCGTCGAAGCGCTTCAGGCGAAGGGCATCGTCGTGCAACCGGTCGCGCAGATCCATCCGGAGGAAACCGACCCCCGGCCTCTCGACGCCCTTCCCGAGGTTCCGTCCGCGCCTCCGTCTCTCGCGGCCGACGGCACCGCCTACTACGCGGTGAGGCTCCGTGGCCCCCTTCTCGAGGAGTACCGGACCGCCCTCGCGGACCGGGGGGCCGTGCTTGGCGCGAACGACGGGACCGGCGGCTATCTCGTACGCCTGACCCCCGACGCGGCGACGGGGCTCCTCGCGCTGCCGTTCGTCGAGGCGGTACGGCCCCAGGAGACGCCGAGCGCCCGCGACCCCGGGGCGGGCGACGAGTGGATCGCCGTCAGGCTGCCCACCGGTTCCGTGACCGAACGGCTTCGGCTCAAACACCTCCGCTTCCTCGTCGACCCGGACCCCGACTCGGTCGTCCTGCGGCCTAACCCGGAGACTCAGCGCGTCTACGACGTCCTCGTCCACGAGGCGACGGATCTCGACGCGGTGCGGGCCGCCGCCGACCGTCTCGGCCTCCCGGTCGTTGCCCAAGGGCGACGAAAACTGCGCGTTCGGGCCTTCGCCGACGCGCCGAGCCTGGACGAACTTGGCGGAATGGCCGAGGTGCGGCTCGTCGAGGAGTACGTCGAACCGACCCTCTCGAACGACCTTGCCCGCGCCATCGTGGGGGCAGACGCCTTCCTTCCCGACGTCGGCCTGCCCGCACTCGACGGCGAGGGGCAGCTCGTCGGGGTGGCGGACACCGGCCTCGACGCCCACCCGGACTTCGCGGGCCGGGTCGACCGGCTCATTCCGCGCGGACGGCCGGTCGGAGACGATCCGAACGGCCACGGCACCCACGTCGCGGGCTCCATCCTGGGCGACGGCGCCCGCTCGGACGGGCAGTACCGTGGCGTCGCGCCGAAGGCGCGCCTCGTCATGCAGTCGCTTCTCGACGCGAGCGGCAAGCTCGGGGGCCTTCCGCCGGAGTTGGGCGACCTTTTTCAGGAGGCCTACGACGCGGGCGTGCGGCTCCACAACAACAGCTGGGGCTCCGCGACCGCCGCGCGCTACACCGTCGACAGCCAGGAGGTCGACGAGTTCGTGCGGACCCATCCGGACATGCTGCTCGTGATCGCGGCGGGCAACGAGGGCGCGTGCGGGAAGGACGCCTCGCGGGTAGCCGCCGGCCTCGTCGACTGGCTCTCCATCGGCTCGCCCGCCTCCTGCAAAAACGCCCTGAGCGTCGGGGCCAGCCGAAGCTCGCGCACCGAGGGCGGGCTCGCGGCGAAAAGCTACGGCGAGGTCTGGCCCGGCCGCTTTACCGCCGCTCCGGTTCGCGACGCGCGGGTCTCGGGCGATCCGCAGTCGATGGCCGCCTTCAGCAGCCGCGGCCCCGTGGACGACCGCCGCATCAAGCCCGACGTCGTCGCGCCGGGTACCGACGTCGTCTCCGCGCGTTCGAGCCTCGCCGCCGTCGGCGCGGACGCGGCCCACGCGAACGAGGCGTACCAGTACCTGAGCGGCACGAGCATGGCCGCGCCCCTCGTCACCGGCTGCGCCGCGCTCGTGCGCCAGTACCTCGCGACGATTCGCGCGACCCCCACCCCGAGCGCGGCGCTCCTAAAGGCGATTCTCATCAACGGCACCGTGTGGCTCTCCGGCGACGACGCGATCGTGCCTCACGGCGCGGAGGTCCCGAACGTGAACCAGGGCTTCGGACGCATCAATCTTCCGACCACGCTGCCCAACCCCGCGCGGCCCGCCCTCCGCCTGGAGTTCGCCGACGTCGCGCCCGGCCTCTCCCGCACGGGCGAGCGGGCCCGTTTCCGCGTGACCGCCGGACCCGACGAGCCGCTGCGCCTCTGCCTCGCCTACACCGACTTTCCCGCCCGCGGCCTGCAGAACGACCTGAACCTTTTCGTCCAGGATCTCACCGACTTTACCAAGCACATCGGCAACGAAAGCGTGCCGCAGGCGCTTCACATTCCCGACCCGGACAACAACGTGGAGATCGTGCGCCTCGTGCCGCCGGACGTCCGCGAGTACTTGATCCAGGTAAGCGCGGTCAACCTGCTCGACGTCCCCCAGGCCTTCGCCCTCGTGGTCGGCGGCGACCTGCGCTCCGGCCTCGCCCCGGCGTAGGGGAGCGGAGGGGCTGGAGAGAGGGGAGTTGCGAACGGGGAGTGGGGAGCTTCCGGAAAGAGTCTCGTTCCGCGATCAAAACTCCGAACTTCTCACTGGATTCGCTCTCGATCCCCTCTCTTTCGACTCAGAGCAGGTTAAGTTCGATGGAAGTCCAACGCGGCGCTCCCTTCTTTCGCCACCAAAATGCTTCTATAATGCCGTTGGGATGCTGGACCCCAAGGTCTACGTAAAAAACGGAACGTTCGAGTTGGGCGCGCACGGAAGGGCCGACCTCACCGCGCTCGTCGACGATTGGGTCGCCTCCGACGCGCCCCTCGTCGTCCATTTCCACGGCGGGCTCGTCAACCGGGCGGCGGGCACCGAGATCGCCACGTTCCTCGATCCCGTGTACCGGAACGCGGGCGGACGGCCGATGTTCTTCGTCTGGGAGTCGGGCTGGGACGAGACGATAAAGAACAACGCCGGGGAGATCGTGACGAACGCCCTGCAGGGGCTGTTCTCCGACGCGAACCTTCGCAGCGCCCTGAAGCGCGCGATCAAGATGGCCGCCGACCGGCTCGGGATCGGCGGCGCCGGGGATCTTTTCGGCGCCGTACTGGCCGACGCCGCGGCCCCGACCGGCCTCTCCCAAGCGGAGATCGAGGCGGAGATCGACCTCCGCTTCGACGACACGGCCGTGCCCAGCCCCAGCCTGCTCGAGGCGATGCCCTCCAGCGGGGGCGGCGAGCCGTTCGAGCGCTGGTCCGACCAGGCCCGGCGGGACGTGGCGCCGACCGAGGCACTCCAAGACGAACTGCTCGAAGAGCTCAAAGCCGACCCGGGCGACCTTTTGACCCCCTCCGGCGAAACGCCGGAAGCGCTGAGCTTCCTCCCCCCGCCCGTCGAGATCCTGCGCCACGTCGCGATGATCGTCTGGCGCACGATTGGCCGCTTCCACGCCGGCCACGACCACGGCCTCTACCTCACCGTGCTGGAGGAGAGCTGCTCGGAGTTCGGGCTCGACAACCTCGGCCAGGCGTTGCAGTGGAACCTCATGAAGCAGGACACCGAGGACGCCTTCGCCGGTCCGTCCGAGACCCACGCCGGGACCGCCCTGCTACAGGAGCTTGGCCGGGTCGCCGACGGCAAGCCGCGCCGCGTCGTGCTCGTCGGCCACAGCACGGGCGCGGTGTACATCTGTAACCTGCTGAAGCACGCC
>CAXUKB010000023.1:6067-22872 GCA_964251345.1 uncultured Fimbriimonas sp.
CCGGGACCGCCCCCGGGGGGGACGGTTGACGTCGTCTTCCTCGCCCCCGCGTGCACCTACGGCCTGTTCGCCCAAACGGCCGGCGACCACGCGGGCCGCATCGCGAACGTCCGGGTGTTCGGGATGAGCGACGCCGTCGAGTGCAAGGACCAGGTCGCGCCGCCCGTCTACACCCGCTCCCTGCTCTACCTGGTGAGCGGCATCCTCGAAGCGGAGCGCGACAAGCCGATTCTCGGAATGCAGCGCTACTTCACTTCCGGAGCGTACGACGACGACCCGTCGGTGGTCGCGGTGAGAACGTACTTTCGGGCGCGGGAAAATTGGGACGTGTGGTCGCTCACCGCGTCGGGCGCGCTCGCCGGACTGGTGTCGAACTCGACCTCGCACGGCGATTTCGACAACGAGCCGACCACCCTCGAAAGCCTGGGCGCGATCGTCCGCGGCTGGAGCCCTCCCCTTACCCCCGCCGCCCCGCCGCAAACTCCGGCGAGTTAGAGTGTCCGCGGTGACAGGGTCCCCTCACTCCGGCCTTCGCCGAGCTCAGCCGGCTTCAAGGTCGGGAAAACGGTGAGACGGAAGGCCTACCGCCGAAGGGCACGGCGCAAAGGTGTTTGCTGGATCGATTGGCTTCGTGCCCCAGGTGGAGGGAATCGAGAGCGAATCCAGTGGGGAGTTCGGAGTTTTGATCGCGGAACGAGACTCTTTCCGGAAGCTCCCCACTCTCCCGGACTCTCGATCCCCCGCCTCCCGAAAACCGGGCGAATGGGCGCAATTCCTTTCTTCCTGGCCAAAGGTTAACCCCTTCGGCAGTAGCATCGGAGACTAGGATGTTTTGGGCTTCTCATTCCTCGAAAACGGAGTCGCGCCCGGCGTGAGCGACGACCTTCTCCCGCCCGGCGGCGACGCCGAGCTGGACGAGCGGGCGATGCGGATTTTGCTCCTTGCCAGCGAGGGCAAGACCGACAAGGAGATCGCCCTCGCGATGGACCTCGCCAAGAGCACCGTCGACTACCAGTGGCGGCGCATCAAGAAGCGCCTCGGCACCGCCGACCGCACCCAATCGGTCGTCCGGGGGCTCAACCTCGCCTACCGTGAGCAGTACGCCCGCGTCGTTCGGGAGTTGGAGAACGCGAGGCGGCTCGAAGAAGAGCTCCGCCGGGCGAACGACCGCGTCGCCGAGCAGCGCGCGCTGGAGAGGCAGGTCTATGCCGACTGGATTCAGAACCAATACTCGAAGTACCAGGATCCGCGCGAGTGGGCGCTGCGGATGCACTCGCTCCGCTGGCAGACGGGCACCGGCTCCGCTTTCTTCTTTCGGGCCGAGCACTTTTTGCCTATCCGGTTTCTCTTTTTCGACGGCGTCGAGCGGTTCGGCTACCGCGCGGAGGATTTTTGGACGGGCGAGAAGACCCTGCTCGACTTTATTCACGAGGGCGACCGCGAGTTCGTCTACTCGCATTACGCGCCGATGACCGACCTGGGTGGCCCCATCGTCGAGTTCCAGTACCGCGCGGTCACGACGGACGGCGAAACGCGCTGGTTTTATGCCCGCGTGGTGTTCGAGAAGGACGAGATGGGAATCTGCAACTACTACAGCGGCATCGGCTTCGACGGCACCCACAACGTCGAAGCGGGCCTTTGGCCGGATCGGGCTTGGATTCGCTACGCCGGTCGATATTACGAGAACTCGTAGTGGCCCGCGGTCTGGAGCCCGGCCGAGCTCTTCTTTAGGTCTAAGGGCCGACGGTTTTCTGTAAAACCCGCCAGAACAATGCTTTTTTAGCTACACTGGCGGAGAGTCCTCGAATGGATTGCTTGCGGCCCGGCGCTCGTCGCCGGGTTTCCGCCTATCCGCCCTCCGGCAAGGGATTCGCGCGCGCTTTGCCGACGTACCCAGACGAGAGCCCTCGGGATCCCTTCGCGATGTCCCTCCTTCCTCTCCTTTCGATGATCGCCTTCGCCGCCCCGACGACTCTCCTACCCCTCTGGCCCGCCGGAAATCCGGACGGCTGGACGCGGTCCGACGTGGAGGAGACGGTGCGGCAGAAAGCCGAGGCGTTCGAGGTGGTGCGCAACGTCTCGCACCCGACGCTCCAGTTTTTCCGGGCCGCCGGGGCGAAGCCCCACGCGCCAACGGTGCTCGTCCTTCCCGGCGGCGGTTACTGGATCGAGGCGATCGAGCACGAAGGACGGGAGATCGCCGAGCGGCTGAACCGTTCGGGCATCCACGCGGCGCTCCTCAAGTACCGTCTGCCCAACCGCGACGCGGACAAACCGCTCTACCGCGCGCCGCTTCAAGACGTCCAGCGGGCGGTTCGCCTCGTGCGGGCGCACGCGGCCGAGTGGGGCATCGATCCCGCGCGGGTCGGTGCGATGGGCTTCTCCGCCGGCGGACACCTCGCCGCCCTCGCCTCGAACCTGAAGACGGCCATCTACGCCGCGGCCGACGATGCCGACCGCTTGGACGCTCGCCCCGCCTTCACCGTCCTGATCTACCCCGCCTATCTGGCGGTCGAAGGGAAAGCCGACCTCCAGGCCGACCTGGAGGTCGAGGCGGGGGCGCCGCCCGCCTTCTTGGTGCAGACGATGGACGACCCGATCCACGTGGAGAACGCGCTGGCCTACACCCTCGCCTGCCGCCACGCGGGCGTCTCCGCCGAACTCCATGTCTTTCCCAAGGGCGGCCACGGCTACGGCCTGCGGACGAAGGAGCCCGGCCTCGCGGGCTGGATGGAGCTCCTCGTCGCCTGGATCGACCGCACCTTTCCCGAGTAGCAGGGGACGGGGGATCGAGAGTCCGTAACCCCCGCACTGCTCCAAATCACGCCTCTGAAGCCCTGTTAACTGCTTTCGCCGCCGGTACCGATTCCGTCGAGTGAGATCCAAGCGATCGCACCGCCGACGGCGAAGCTGCCGGTGGGGGAGAGGCTTCGCTCTTCCTCAACTTCACACCCGTTTAGGTAAGAACCGGAGGAACCGCGAAGCGGTTGTAGCCGCATCCTCCGTGGGTGCGCCGCCGCAGGCCGCGGCTTCCGCAAACGCACTCGGTTTAGCTCCATGCCTTCTCGTCGCTGCCGAGAAGGCGCACCGATAAATCGGCTGAGAAGAGCGGTGCCGAAGCCCCGTACGGTAACGAAGCGATCGCACGCGCTTGCCTCCATCCCCCAGCCCCTTAGGCCGCCATTCCCGCGACCGCCTCGTCGAGGGTGACCCGGCCGCGTTGCGGCGTGCCGTCGAACTCGATCCAGCCCGAGTTGAAGCCGTCCACCCTATTTATCATCCATAGATCTTGATCGGGTGCCACGGGTAGAGGAGAATGTTTGTGTCTCCGTCACCCGTGTCTGTCGGGGTGAGGGAGACACGGGTGACGGGCACGATCATCCCTTTACCCGTGGCACCCGGTCCCGAAACGAATGAAGCATTCTTAATGCACGCCCGCCGCGCCGCCGCCGCGGGTGCGCTTGATCATGAGGATGAAGGGAATGGCGACAGCGAAGAGGATGCCGGTGAGGATAAACACGTTGTCCGCCGCCATGCCGTAGGCCTGCAGCGTGATCTGGCCGTCGAACACCTGCATCGCCGCGAGGCGGGACCGCTCCGCGTCCATGCCCTGCGCGTAGAACGCGCCGCGCAGGAGGCTCAGCCGGTCCTCGGCGAGCGTGCTCCCCAGCCCGACGTGCTCCATCAGCCCGTAGCGGTGGAACTGCGTCATGCGAGTGAGGTAGGTCGAGGCCACCGCGATGCCGATCGACCCGCCGAGCTGGCGGGCGAGGCCCAAGAGCGCCGCGCCCGAGCCGACGTCCGCGCCCTTGAGATTCGCGATGCCCGCGATGGCCATCGGCAGGAGGATCAGGGCCAGCCCCATGCCCCGGATCGCCAGGGCGATCTGCGCGTCGCTCTCGTTGCTCTGCGGCGTCGAGTGGCCGAGCATCCAGTTCGCGGCGATGGAGATCGCCGCCCCGGCGAGCGCGAGGTCGCGGGCGGGAACGCCCTTGTCCATGAAGGTGCCCGCCATCATCATGCCCACCCCGAGCACCAGGCCGGGCATCAGCAGGAACGTGCCGCTGCGCAGGGCGGTGAAGCCGAGCACCGCCTGCGCGAAGAGGGGAAAGACGAACAGCCCCGAGTAGAGGCCGATGCCCGCGACGAAGCTCACGAGGAAGCCCGAGCTGAGGGTCCGGTCGCGCAAGACTCGGAGGTCGACGACGGGCGCGCCGTTGCGCCGCGAAAGCTGCCACCCCACGAACGAGGCGGTGCAGACGACCCCGGTGACGGTAAGCCGGAGGATGAGGGCGTTCTCGAACCAATCCTCCCGATTCCCCTCCTCCAAGACGTACTGGATCGAGCCGAGGCCCACCGCGAGCAGGCCGATGCCGAGCCAGTCGGCCCGCCCCGCCGCGGGGCGGGGCCGCTCGCGGAAAAGCGAGCCGATCATCGCCATCGTGAGCAACCCGATGGGAAGGTTGATGAGGAACACGAGCGGCCAGGAGTAGTTATCGTTAAGCCAGCCGCCGAGGGCGGGCGCGACCGAAGGGGCGACGGTGATGCCGGTCGCCCAGATTCCCTGCGCGATCGTCTGCTCTTTCGCGGGAAAGATCTCCGCGAGCGCCGCCTGGGTCATGGAGATGAGCGGCGCCCCGGAGGCGCCCTGGACGAGCCGCCAAACGATCATCTCGTTCAGGCTGTGCGACACCGCGCACACGGCCGAGGCGACGATGAACAGCAGGATCGAGACGAGCATGTACCGCTTGAGCCCGAAGCGGTTCGAGAGCCAGGCGGTCATCGGGAGCAGGATGACGTTCGCGAGGATGTAGGAGGTGCTCACCCACCCGATCTCCTGAGTCGTCGCCCCCAGGGAGCCCGCCATCTGCGGCAGGACGGGGTTGATGATGGAGGTGTCGAGCACCTCCAGGATCGACGCGAGCACGAAGCCGAAGAGCAGGAGCCAGCGCTTGCTCCCGTACTCCCCACCCATCTCGGCGAGGGGCCGCATCGCCGGGGTGGCGGCCCGGGCCGGGGCGGTCTCAACCGGCGCGGTGTCGGTCGCCATGCCTTACGAACCTCCCGCGCCGGTGTCGACCGTCGCGATCACCGACATGCCCTGCCGAATCTCGTCCGCGCCCGGCGTCGGGTCGATGGAGATCCGCACCGGGACGCGCTGCACCACCTTCGTGAAGTTGCCCGTCGAGTTGTCGGGCGGCAGCAGGGTCGTGGCGGAGCCGGTGGCGCGCAGCACGCTCTGCACGCGGCCGTGGAACTTGCGCCCGGCGAAGGCGTCCACCTCCAGGTCGACCGGCTGGCCCGGCCGCACGCCCGCGAGTTGCGTCTCCTTGAAGTTCGCCATCACCCAGACGTCGTTGCCGCGGGTGATCGTCACCACGTTCTGCCCCGGGTTGATGGCGGTGCCCACGTTCACCGTGTGCTTCACCACGTAGCCGTCGCACGGGGCGACGAGACTCGCGTCGCGCACCCGGACGCGGGCCCGTTCCACCGCCGCGCGGGCCTGCTCGACCCCCGACCGGGCCACCGCGACCCCCTTCTCGCGCAGGTCGACCTGCTCGCCGCCCGCCTGGGCGGTCGCGAGGTCGGCCGTCGCCTCGCCCGCCTGACCCTCGTTCGTCTGGACGTTCGCGCCCTGGATGCCGACCTGGGTGCCACCCGCGCGGGCCAGCTCGACGCCCGACCGGGCGACCTCCACCTGCTTTTCGGCCGCCTCCGCCTGGCGCTGGGCCGCCTCCGCCAATCGTCCTGTCGCGACCACCGCCGCTTGCGCCTGAACCACCGCCGAGCGCGCCTGGGCGACCCGGGAGGTCGCCGCCTGCGCACGGGACTGCGCCCCGCCGAGGTTCGCGCCCGCCGAGGTCGAGGCCGCGAGCGCGGCGTCGTACTGTTGCCGCGAGATCGCCTCCTGGGCGAGGAGCTTCTTGTATCGATCGAGGTCCTGCGCCGCGCGGTCGCCGTCGGCCTTCGCCGCGCCGATCATCGCGTCTTGTGCCTCGGCGTCGCTCTGGGCGGTTTGGACCGCCTGCCGCGCGCTGGCGAGCGCCGCCTGGGCGGTGGCGATCCCGGCCTGGGCACCGGCGGCTTGGGCGCGCGCTTGGGCGGCTTGCGCCTGGGCCTGCGCCAAGACGCTCTCCGCCTGCCGAATCTGGTTGCGGACGGTGTCCGTGCTCAGCCGGACCTGGAGCCGCGAGCCCGCGGTTTTCGCGCCCTGGGTGGCGATGGCCGCCTGCGAGCGCTGGACCGCGGCGTCGGTCGAGCGGCGCTCGAACGCGAGCGCCGCCTCCGCCTGGGGCACGCCGGTAAGCGCCGCCCGGTAGTTTGCCTCGGCCTGGGCCAGCTCGGCCTGCGCGCCCGCGGTGTCGAGGCGGCCGATGGGCTGGCCCTTCTTCACGAAGTCGCCGTCCTTCACGTCGAGCTCCACGAGCGTGCCGGAGACGGTCGGCCCGATCCCCACGAGGTCGCCGGTGACGTAGGCGTTGTCGGTCTCGACGTGGGTGCGGCCGAAGGCGTAGGCGCCGTAGGCGCGCGAGACGATCGCCAGGGCGACGACCGCGCCGACGACGCCGAAGATCGCCTTGCGCGGGCCGCCTTTCGGGGCGGCGGGTTCGGAGAGGGAGGGGGTTTCGGGGTTCATGGCTTCACGAAGGGGGCGCCCACGGCGCGGGTGAGGCGGGCGCGGGCGGTGAGGAGGTCGTAGGTCGCGTCCACCTGGGCGGCCTGGGCCTGGACCAGGGCGGACTGGGCGTCGGTGACTTCGAGGTACACGCCGACCTGCGCCTCGTAGCGCTGCTGCGCGAGGTCGCGGGCGGCGGTGGCGGAGCGCAGGCCGACGTTCGCCGCGTCGAGCCGCTTGCCCGCAGTCTCCACGTCGAGCGCGGCGTTCTGGACCTGAAGGGCGATGTCGCGCCGCACCCGGTCCTCGCGCGCCTTCGCCGCGTCGACGAGCGCCTTCGCCTCGGCGACCCGCGCCCGCGCGAGGCCGCCGTCGTACAGGGGGACGCTCACGCCGAGGGTGATCGCCGCCGTGGTCTGGCGGACGTACTGGAACGAGGTCGTGGGATAGTAGTTGCCCGCGAGGCCGACGGTGAACCGGGGCTCGGTGGAGGCGCGGGCGAGCTTGATGCCCTTGTCGGCGGCCCGGACCGCCGTCGCGGCGGCGAGCGCCTCGGCGCGACGATCCTGGGCCTGCCGGATGAGCGCGGGCCGGTCGGGAGCCTCCGCGACGGCGGGGTTCGACGCCTCGTCCACCGTCGTCGCGGCGTCGAGCGGGCGGCCGACGAGGTCGTTCAGGCGGCTGCGGGCGGCACTGAGCTCGTTGCCGCGGCGCACGAGCTCCCGCTCCGCGTCCGCCACCTGGCTCTGGGCGCGCAGTACGTCGATCTTCTGGCCCACGCCGCCCTTGTAGAGCCGCTCGTTCGTCTCGAGCTGGGCGGCGTAGGCGTCGAGCGCGGCCCGCGCCACCCGCACGCTCTGCTCGGCCCGCAGCAGGTCGTAGGCCGCGGTGGTGGCGGCCAGCGCCGCGTCCTCGGTCGTCGCGCCCAGGTCGTACTCGGAGGCGAGGGCGAGCAGCCGCGCCTGGGAGACGGCGGTGCCCACCTGGTTCGTGAAGTCCAGGATCTGGTCGAGCTCCAGGGTGAGCGTCTCCAGATGATCCGGGACGACCTCGACCCGCTGCCCCGCGAACTCGAGCCTCGAGGCCTTGTCGTACCGGGTCGCGCTGCCCTCGAGGGCGAGCTGCGGGCGGCGGCGGGCGTCCTGCTGGCCGACGCGCGTCTGGGCGGCGCGAAGCTCGTCCCGCGCGGCGCGAACCTCGGCGCTGTGGGCCTGCGCCTCCCGCACGACCTCGTCCAGCCCCATGCGGGCGGGAACGGGCGACCCTTGGGCGGCGATCGCCAAGGCGAGCGCCTTGCCCAGAAGCAGGGAAGGGATCGTCACCGAAGGGCCTCCGGAACGATGTCGAAACGGAAATCTAAATCTCTCATCGCATAATATTATTTACGAGTCGTAAACAAAAATGTCTTATCGACCAAAAATATTTCGTCAATGGTGGTAGGATGCTAATCGGGATGCCTACGCCACGATCGGAAGCCGCAGAGACGCGGAAGCCTTCGCTCAAGGAGCGCCAGCGTCAGCTTCGGGAAGACGCCATCCTGGACGTGGCGGAAGAGCTGCTGACGAGCAAGGGGCTCGGCGCGATGACCCTCGAGGAGCTCAGCATAGAGGTCGGGATTTCGAAGCCGACCCTCTACGGCCACTTCCGCTCCAAGGACGAGGTCGTGGCCGGCATCATGACGCGGGGACTGCGCGAGGCGGCCCGCAAGCTCGTCGAGTTCGAGGCCGCCCTGCCGCCGGGCGCCGCCCTCCGCGCCCTCATCGCGTGGTTCGTCGAGGCACGGGCGACGGAGGACTGCGGCCCCGTAACGGACCTGTGCATGACGCTCTCGCTCATGACCCAGGGTCCGGTGCGCGAGGCCGAGCGGGCCTTTTGCCGCGACATCGAGCGGCTCGTGGTGGCGGCCCAGCGGGAGGGCACGGTTCGCGCCGCCGTCCCCGCGATGTTCGTCTCCCAGACGCTGCTGAGCGTCTCGAAGGACTGGAGCTACCGCGACATGCTCGCCGAGGGCCGCACCGACGTCCCCACGATGAAGCGCGCGATCCTCCAGATGCTCCTCGGCGACGACGCGTAAATCGTCTCGCGGGGTGCCACGGGGACAGCCCGATGCCTTGTGCGGGCGCCACCCGTGCCTCTGCTCGCCCGGCCCAAACGGGTGCCACGGGGACAGCCCGATGGCTCGTGCGGGCGCCACCCGTGCCTCCGTGTGTTGCGGATGCCACGGATTACGGAATCCTTCGATCGGAAGACGCACCCCCACGGGCCTCGGGGAAGGTCCCGCGCCGCCCCCTTTGTTGAGAGGAGGGTGAACGACGTCGAACTTCAGATGCTCGGCGAGCGGGCCAAGGCGGGCGACGCCCGCAGCCTCGAACGGCTCCTCGCGCGCACGGCGGCGTTTACGCGCGCCGCCGCCCACCGCTACGCCCACCACGCCGAGCCCGACGCCCTGGAGACCTGCGGGATGCTCGGGGTGACGCGCGCCGTCTCGCTCTGGGACGGCGAGCGCCCCTTCGGCCCCTACCTGCGCGCCACCATCCGGGGCCACGTGCGCCGGGGCGACCGCGACGAGCCGCCCCTCGTCGGCAACCGCTACGGCCACCGCGTCGAGTTCGTCCCGCTCGACGAGGCCACGGCGCGGACCGCCAAGCGCCTCGTCCACGACCCCCGCCTCTCCGACGCCGCCTGGGCGCGCCTCGACCCCGCGCCGGATGCGGCCGAGCCCCTGACCCCGCGCGAGCGCGCCGTGCTGCGCGCGTTCGTCGCCCACGCGACCGTCCGGGAGGTCGCGGACCACCTCGGGCTCCTCAAGGGCACGGTGGAGTTCCATCTCTGGAGCGCGTACCGAAAGCTGGGCGTGCGCAAGCTCCACCTCGCCCTGCTCCGCGCGGGCCTGGTCCGGGTCGCCGAAGGCGCGGCCTAACCCCGCCCCCAGGGGAAAGGTGACGCGGGTCACACCCCCGCGCCGCCCGTTCCCCTAGGCTATAGCCGGCTTGCATAGCCCATCGAGAATCCTGTTGGCCCGGCCGCGCCCTTTCGCGCGCCGGGCATTTCTTTGCCCCCGGTGCTTCCCCGGAAGCCCGCCCCCGGCGAAAGGCCGTGATACGCTGGACGCGCCGCCATGAAGCCGCGCCCCGCTCTCGCCGCCCACACGCCCAACGCAAACGGCGATTGGCACAAGAGAGTAGGTCGCGCCACATTTCGATCTGATTGCATGACGAACGTACTATCTGCATTTAGCACCTCTAGTTTTCTATAATTAATCTCTCAATCACGTTGACATACGGCGCATAAAGTGGTGTACATTTGTGTGTCGCGGCCGCTGGAGGTCTTGGTTCAGGGGTGTGCGAGAAGCACATGGTCACGAGGTCTTACCCTGTCGCCTTCGAGGTCGAAGGCCCTTTTGCGATGTTTGCGCGGCCCGATACGGGTTCGACGCCGGTGTCCTATGCGGTGCCGACCTTCAGCGCTCTAAAGGGACTTTTTGAGTCGGTGGCCTTCAGTCACGGTGCGGCCTTTCACCCCATTCGAGTCACGGTGTGTCGTCCACTTCGCTATCATCGATACGTCACAAATTACGGAGGCCCCCTAAGGAAGCCCAAGGATGTGACGGCGGGCAACAACTATCAACTCGCTGCGACGGTGCTTGCCGATGTCTGCTACCAGATCGAAGGGGAGGTCCGATCCTTTGAACAGTCCGGTTCGGGTGAGAATCCCGCTCACGCGTTGCAGGAAATATTCTTGCGCCGTCTTGGTCGCGGGCAAAGACGGTACGGACCGTGCCTAGGGTGGCGCGAGTTCGTTCCGACCTATTTAGGACCCATTCGATCGGAAACATGCGCGGAGACTAGCCTCAACTTCACCCTCGATTCGCTGCTGCTGGCGGTGTTCGATTCGCCGTTCCGGGGCCAAGTCAAGCCGCGTTTCGCGCAGAACGTCGCCGTCGAGAATGGAAGCTATACGTTCCCGGAGGCGTTCTAATGCTCAATGAAGCCTATCAAGTCGCGAAATCGTTAGAGCGGGCAGGGATCGTTCCCGACGCGACATCGGGAGATGTGAAGATTCCCGGTGCGTCGAGTGGCACTCGGGGTTTTGTACGACTGCGAAAGGGTGGCGGAATCACGGGCATCAGCGCGGTTGAGAAGGACGATGAGGCGGGGCTTTGGACGATCATGGAGGGCAATCACAACAGCTTTCCCGTCGTACGATTCAAACGACCCCTTATAATTTTCCCCGCCGATCACCCCATTTGGCCTCTTCTAGCAGCTGCCGGGCGAAGCAAGACGCCAGACGAAGCAACGAAGGACGTGCTTTTGACCCACGTCGATCCGGAACTGGCAGAAACTCCGGACGAGACGCTTTGGCTCCGCCTTCGCGACACAAAGGCACCTGCCGTTGCGGCGCGAGCGGGAACGGCGGTGCCGTCGGTTGCTGATCTCTGTGCCCGATTTATTCAGGCGACACCCGACCCTAAAGCTTTCTTCAAGGATCTTGCCCGCGTGATACTCGATGAATTGCGGAACGGGAAGGTGCATCTTGCACGTTACGCGCGAGAAGTTCTTGTCGGGAAAGAGCCCACGAAAAGCAAAGCGGAGACGAGCGTTCAACTCGCATTCGATCTCGACGGCGGTGAAACGATCTATCGCAAAGAAAGAAAGATCGCGATGAGCGCGGCACGCCCCGGCGATAAGCAGAGTTCAATCACGAGCCATTGCGCCTATTCGGGGGACTGCAGCGATCTTCTGAAAGACCCTTTCCCGAAAGTTCGAGTGCCGGTGCTTGGATTTGACTACCCCTTGTTGTCGATGTTTAGTGAAGCGGGGTGCAACGTTCGATACGGGCTAACCGACGAAAGGGTGATTCCAATTTCTGCGGCGACGGTAATGTCGGCACATGGGGCGCTCTCGCACTTGTTCGGGCCGGAAAACGAGGATACAGTTTGGCGTGCGGTTGCGAGTGGGCAGTTAGAGCGAAAGAGTGGCAAAACTTTCGACAAGAAAGATCTGCTCGTGGCGTATGTCGGTGAGGGTGACGCGCCCGTAAAGTCCGCAAGGATCGGCGGAGTTCCGAAAGGTGAAAATTATCGAACAGAGGTGCGTTCGCTAATTGGAGCGCTCAAGGGAATCGCTTACGCGAACCCCTCAGCTCGCCTGAATCTCTTCGTTCTCCGCGCGGTGTCGAAAGGTCAAGCTCAAGCAGTCTACGCCGAACAACCGCTCGTGAGTGATGTGTTTGAAGGTGCGTCGGAGTGGGCCGCAGGACAGAATGATCGACCGAAGACTCTCATCGATTCTCTGACACGTCCCGCACCCCTCGTGTCTCCTGAGGATGCGGTTCGTGTTCTCTCTTACGTGTGGAAGCACGATGGAACGGACGCTCACCGTAAGACGGGCATCTTGCTCGGGCAGGCGTTCGACCTTCTCCTCCTTCGTCCTGGAAGGGCCGACGATGCGGCGCGAGAAATGCTTTCGCTAATTGTGGCGCGGACCACTCCGCTGCTCCGATCGGTCAGCACGGAGCTTCGCCAAGGCGATCCGGTAGGAGCCGATCGACGCTTCGCATCCTTGAGAATCCTCAACCTCATCGGCCTTTGCCTTCATCACTTCGACATTTCTTTAGACCAGACCATGAATGAACCTGCTTACCTCGTCGGCCGCTTGTTGGGACTTGCGGACAAGCTCCACATTCAGTACTGCCGCGTCGTGCGCGGCGGACAGATTCCGCCGACTCTCATCGGG
Source organism: uncultured Fimbriimonas sp. (assembly GCA_964251345.1). Lineage (GTDB taxonomy): Bacteria > Armatimonadota > Fimbriimonadia > Fimbriimonadales > Fimbriimonadaceae > Fimbriimonas. Next base: position 18,419 of record CAXUKB010000023.1, read on the forward strand.
AACGCGCTTCTCGGGACGGCGCTCGACAATCCCGTGAGTGCGCTCGCGACGCTCGCCGACCGGATGCGCATCTATCTTGGTTGGGCCGAAACGTCCACTAAATCTGGGGATGAAGCTAAGCAAAAGGCGATTGGGATCGCTCACGCGACCCTTTGGCAGTTTAGCGATGTCGAAGTGCAGCTAAGGGGTGTGACGTTAGCGACGAGTTGCACCGACCTGATGAAGGCTCAGATGCTTCTCGGCTACCTAGCGCGAACGAAGACCGACACCGACGTTCCTGAGATCGAGACCAAAGAAGAGACCGAATATGCCAAGTGAAATCCTCGCCCGTGCCGTTGGGCTTCTCATCATCGAAGCCCGCAATTCCAACCCCAATGGGGACCCTGACCAGGACAGTGATCCGCGCAATCGAAGCCATGACCGGAAAGGTCTGATCAGCGGAGTGTCGTTCAAGCGAAAGCTCCGCGACCTCGTTGAAGATAAGGAAGGTCCCGTGTGGGAAGCGGCCGCTGAACGTCTTGGACTGTCGAACGCGGATTGGGAGGGATTTGACATCCTCGAGTCGCGAGGACGGGATCGAGGAGCCATCGGCAAGCTAGCTCAGGCGGGGACCTTGGCGGATCGCTACTGGGACGCTCGTGTCTTCGGCGCGACCTTCCTGGAAAAGGCGACGGGAGATGGGGGTGGTAAAGGCGACTATATTCGTGGCGGTGTCGTTCAATTTGGGTTGGGCCTATCGGTGGCACCCATCGAGATCGAGCGGCAGACACGAACGAACAAAGCGGGTGTCGAGGGTGACAAGGATCGCGGCATGGCTCCGCTGGCCTTCCGAGTCATTCAGCATGGCGTCTATGCAATGCCGTTCTTTGTGAATCCAACTGCGGCAAAGAAGACGCATTGCACGCAGCGCGACATCGAACTACTCAAACTCCTGATTGCGCCTGCCTATCCCAGCACAGCCTCTGATTTGCGGCCTTCGGTAACGGTTCGCCACGCATGGTTTGCGGAACACAAGAGTGCCCTAGGGTCCTTTAACGATCTCGATTTTCTCGACGCGATGACGCCGAAGCGACAAGACAATCCGGATGCGCCCTCCACATCGTGGGCGGATTACGACGTGCCAAGCGATCCGGGAGATCTACGGGAGCGAATGGCGTCGTTCCGCGATCTCTGCGACGGAGAATGAAACCTCCGCTTGCCCACAGTCCCAAAGGACGGATACTCGAACAGCTCTATTCAGATCACATAAGAGCGGTTGTAGATGCGGCGGTCGCGAATGCGACCGCCGCAACGGCGGGGAAGGGCGAAGCGGCGGCTTCTTTCGTGGCGTCCGTGTCGGCGGCGGCGGAGGTTCACGACTTAGGAAAGCTCAACGAGCAGAACCAAGTGGTTCTGCGGAAGCGCTCGAACGATCCGCTTCCGGTTCGTCACGAAGACGCGGGGATCGCTCACCTCATGGAGCGCGACGCGCTCTTTTCCGCCGCCCTCGTGGCGGCTCACCACGCTGGCCTGTGGGAGGAAAGCGAAGAAGAGGACAAAGACCAGCAGAATGCGGGCTACTACCTGCGGATGCCGCAGGCCTTCGACGATACCCAGGCGAATTTAGGGCGCTACGTTGATGCGCACAAGCAGGTACGACCAGGAAAAATCGAGAGCCTTCAGTCCGTGCAATGTCCCTTGAAGTTTGGCCTGCGAGTCGCGCTAAGTTGCCTTGTCGATGCCGACCACGGTGACACCGCGCGGAATTATGGTCAGGAAGTCGTAGTCAAGCCTCCGGAGCCGAGATGGAACGAGAGGATCGAGGCTTTGGACCGCTACATCGCAGAACTAGGTGATCCGGAAAACGAGCGGGACGCACTTCGCGGAGAGTTCTACCGAGCCTGTACGAAGACCGATCCCATAAATCCCTGGCGAGCTTGCGATGCACCCGTCGGCAGTGGAAAGACGCTGGCAGTAATGGCGCATCTCTTGCGAGCGGCGCAGGTTAAGGGCTTACGGCACATCATCGTCGTTCTGCCGTACACCAACATCATTCGTCAGTCGGTGAAGCGTTATCGTGAAGCGCTGACTTTGGACGGGGAAGACGCTCAGGAAGTCGTCGCCGAGCACCATCATCAAGCCGATTTCGCTTCGGCCGAAAATCGACATTTGGCGACGCTCTGGCGTTCGCCTATTACAGTCACGACGGCCGTTCAGTTTTTCGAGACCTTAGCCAGCCATCACCCATCAAAGCTCCGGAAGCTACATGAACTTCCGCGCTCGGCGGTGTTTTTGGATGAGACTCACGCCTGCCTTCCACCGTTTCTTTGGCGCGTTACCTGGGGATGGCTTACGGACTGGATCGATGACTGGCAAGGGCATATCGTTTTCGGAAGCGGTTCCTTGCCCGCGTTCTGGAATTCCAAGCACTTCGTACCAGATTCGTCGAGGCAAATCGAAGACCTCGTTCCGGATGAGGTTCGCCGATCAATGGCGGCATTAGAGAAAGCGAGGTTGCAGCCACGCCGTCATAAGGAACCCCTCTCGGTGGATGCACTTAGCGACTTTGTCACGCAGAAGCCAGGACCCCGGCTCGTTATTCTCAACACCGTTCACAGTACGGCGCTGCTCGCAAAGACGATGCGTGAGCAAGGCAAAGATGTGTTGCATCTCTCAACGGCCTTAACGCCCACCGATCGTGGGGTAATCCTGAAAGAGATCGAGAAGCGATTAAGGGACGCAGGAGACCTCGACTGGACGCTTGTGGCGACGAGTTGTGTCGAAGCCGGCGTCGACTTGTCTTTCCGAACGGCGGTTCGGGAGTGCGCAAGCGTAACCAGCCTGATTCAGACGGGCGGGCGAGTTCGACGGCATTTAGAGGATTGGGAAGGGGAGTTGTGGTCCGTACGGCTGGTCTTTGGCGAGTTCAAGGAACATCCCAGCCTGAGACGGAGCGGCGAGGTTCTCGACGCTCTTTTGGATGAGGGGGCTTTCGAGCGGATGAATCCAAACACTTTGATCCTTGAGGCTTGGCATCGTGAACTCAAATCAGGGCAGATCGAAGCGGCGGAGAGGTTAATTGAAACGGAAGACGCGCAGAACCACCGGACGCTCTCCAAAGAGTACAAAGTCATCGACTCAGATACGGCGCTCGTCGTGATTGATCAGGGAATAATCGACCGTGTACGACGGGGTGATAAGGTCTTCCCTACGGAGTTACTTCGCGGCAGCGTCCAGATATGGGCCACCAAACTCAAGAACCTGCCCGTCGAGGCGCTCGCCTCACCGGGACGAAAGAACGGAAATGAGCTTTTCGCATGGACGGGAACCTACGATCGAGATTTTCTAGGCTACATGGCGGGAGCGTTTGAGTCCCAAGACTTCCTCCAGAACGGAGGTGCCGTCGTGTAATCGAATCGCTCGTCGGCAACTTGGACCAAGTGAATAACCATTTCAGCTAATTCTTTGGATGGCTGTGGATTAAAATAGCATGTCGAGCACGTTTAGGGCGGCCTTGTCGTCCATGTCTCAGCCACCCCTCCGGGTGGCTGCGGATTGAAACGACCTGCTGGCGAGAGACGGAGCTTGCCGTGGTGTCTCAGCTGCCCTTTGGGGAAGTTGGATTGAAACGTGTCGTGCGGGGCTTTCGTGGATATCATAGTGCGTCGTTCGCCCGTTCTTCGGTCGAGTGTGGATTGAAACCTCGGGACCATCGTGGAGACGTGAATGTCCGCGGATCGCTCGTCGCTGTCGGAGCGGCGGATGGTCGGCGCGGGGGGATAAGAAGAGATGGAAGCAAGCGTTCGGGATCGCATCGAAGAGGAGGTCGGCCACTGGTCGCAGGCGGAGGTGTTGGACCTCGTCGGGCGGTTGGTCGAGATCGCGCGAGAAAAGGGAGCGCCCAAGACGGGCGACCTGACTCCGTATTACGGAATCCTCAAAACGGACATCGACCCGATGGAGTACCCGCGGCAGATCCGGGCGGAGTGGGACTGAGCCTCCGGCTCATGCTCCGAAATTGAGTGCCTTTAAGGCAGCCGGGATGTATCCCATAATCACGATGTCGGACACCTGTCTCACCGGCCCTTCGGGGCCGGTGAGGACTGAAACCAAGATCGCCTCTCGCCAAGCTTGCCGAGAGGTCTCACCGGCTCCCCGGGGCCGGTGCGGATTGAATGTATGCGAAAAGAAGATCTGACACGAATTGTAATCGATCCGGCGGTCATGAGCGGCCGGCCCTGCGTGCGGGGCACACGCGTGACGGTGGGGACGATCGTGGGGATGCTTGCCGCGGGGCACGATCTGGAGCGCATTTTGGCGCTCTACCCTTACCTCGCCGAAGCCGACGTGCGGCAGGCGCTCGCTTACGCGGCATGGCGAAGCGAAGAGCAGGAGCTCGCGCTCACGCTCCCCTGACGAACGATGAGGTTCCTCGTGGACATGAACCTCTCACCCCGATGGGTGGCATGGTTGAG
>CAXUKB010000024.1:0-22594 GCA_964251345.1 uncultured Fimbriimonas sp.
AACCAAGGTTCGCCGGGATGCCAAGAGGAAGGTGCGTATCGGGATGGAGAAAGACGAACAACTTCGTCTCCTTGGTCATCGTCTTCCGTCCGTCGAGCTCGATCCGCAGAGCCTTTTTGCTGTGCCAGACCACTTCCTTCGGTTCGCCGACAATCGGCAGGTTTCCGACCGTGACGTCGAGCCACTCCAAGGCTTGAAGCGCAGTCGAGTCCTTTCCAAGAAGAGGCATCGAACGGTAGGTCTTGTCTTTCGCCGAAAAAGCCCAGGCGGCCTTTGGACTCGCGACTTGGACGATACGGCCGTTGTCTAGTCTTAGAAAGCCGCCTTTGCGGTAAGCGCACTCCGTGCTCCATGGCCGTGGAAACTCTTCTGTCGTCTTGATAACGGTCATGCTCAACGACGTCGCGTTTTTAACCTTCGTTAGCGACTCGTCAAGGATCGCCTTTCCGGCCGAAGCTTGCCTCACAATCGAAACACCGCAAAGGATCGTCAACATTGGAAAATTATCCTCGCCAAGGATAGAGCACGCTGTCTCCGCCACCCCTAAAGTTCTTCGAAACGAGATTGCCATTCTCCAGGCGAATGTTCTTGAAGGTCGCGATGTTTCCCGTCTTCATCCCCGCGACATCCCCATCTTTCTCGTATTCTGGATGATCGATGGTCATGTCCATCCGGTGCATCGTCACCGTAAGGCGGTCTTTGGTCAGCTGGTAAGGACCGCCGAAGACGAGTTCCGTGCTTTGCTCCGGGCCGAATTGAAGGTGGGTTCGCCACTCTGCGGTGCCGTCCGGCCGAAAGGTCCAGCGGTCCCACTTTCGAGGATTAATGTCAGGTGTGGAAGACCACGAGCCGATGAGAGAAGCCTGCTCGACCTTGGCCATGTGCTTGGCGCAACCCGCAGCAATAAGAACGAACGACGCGACGGCGATTCGTTGCACGAACCCTCTACGCGAAGGTCGACCAGACAGTTGCGGGTTTCCCTCCTCTTGCCGCCGCGGCGTATCGCGCTCGTCTTCGGTCTGACTCGACCGTGAGCGGGAGGAGGAGGGGTTAGGGATGGTGGTTGCGTTGACCGAACTTGAGTTCGTCTAGTGCACCTTTCCTGCCCACGGCATCTTCATCTCACTGGAAAGCGCGAGACCGGGACGGTCTCGCTACCGGGGCTACTGCGCAATCGCGCCGACCTGCGCCCGGACGAGCCGGTACGGCTTCATACGCATGTCCTTTACGCGGTAGTTCTTCTGCCGCTGGAGCTGATTGGCGGTCACGTAGAGCCAGCCGCCGGGGCCGATCGACATCGTGTCGGGCCACTCGTAGGGTTTGAGCTGAATCACGGGCGTGTAGGTGCCGTCGGCGTTGCGCCGCTTTACCTGATTCTTCACATAGTCGGTCACGAACAGGGTGCCGTCCGCGCTCGCGATGAGGCCGTCGCTCGGCCCCTTCAAGCCTTCGTCCACGACTGCGGAGGCGACGTCCTCTTCCTTCTTCGTCCGGTCGATCAAGATCGAGATCGGCACGGAGTAGAGCTTGGGCGAGGTGAGCGGGCAGTAGTAGAGCCGATCCTTGCGGGGCGCGATCGCGATGCCGTCGGAGCCGAGCTTCGCGGGCTCGGGCAGGCCGAACCGCTTGCGCATCATCAGCTTCTGGCCTTCCACGACGGGGACGTATCCCGGCTCCGCCTTGGTCGAGGGATGGTCGTTCAGGCGCCGCCAGCTATCGCCGGTCGCGAGGTCCACCACAACAATGCCGTTCGGTCCCTTCGAACTCGAGTCGGTCATGAAGGCGTAGCCCTTCGCGCCTCGGGTGTAGTCGAAGCGCACGTCGTTGAGGTAGCTCGTGGCGTGAACGACGCTCTCGGGGAAGCGGATGACGCGGCTCACGCGGTTCGTCTTCAGGTCGATGCACACGAGCTTAGGGGCGCCGGGCAGGGTGTCCTGCAGGTTCACCGCCGCCGCGTCGACGACCCAGAGGCGGTCCTTGGGGTCGACGACCACGCTCTGAACGCACATGAAGCGGTCGATGCCCAGACCCTTCGCGGGCAGCCGGTTCCAGGCGGCGTTCGGGTAGGGAACCTCCTTCCCGTTCTTGATCTCCGCGACGGCGGCGGTCACCCGGTCGCCCCAGCGCGGGAAGTTGACGAACAGGCGCCCGGTCTTCGAGACGGTGATGCCGGTCACCATCGGACCATAGAATTCGTGGACGGTCTGCGAGGGCGGCAAGGCGATGAGGGCGATCGGAAGGATCATGGCCCCTTGGGCGCGGCGTGAGGGGAGGAGGTTCGGCGCAATTCCGGGATCATGCGCGAGTTCCCGTCGATCCAAAAGGCACCATGCGGCTCCCGCTTCTGCCTCCGGACCAACTCTCCGACGAACAGCGTCCCCTCTACGAGGACATGAAGGCGCAGATCGCCGCCCATCTTCAAGGATTCGTGTCCGAGACGCCTTTCGGGGCGCTGGTCGGTCCCTTCAACCCCATGCTCCGGTTTCCCGCGTGGGGTGGCCCGGCTTGGGGCCAGACGAAGTCGCTGATGGAGCACACCGTGCTCCCGAAGCCCGCGCATGAGGTCGCGATCCTCGCCGTCGGCGCGGTGACCGGAGCACGGTACGAGCTCTACGCCCACGAACGGGTGGCGGCGAACGTCGGCCTCTCGGACGCCAAGATCGCGACGATCGTGGCGGGAGAACGTCCGGCCGATCTATCGGGAGAGGAAGCCGCCGCCTACGACGTCGCGTCCGCCCTTGCGAAGGGCGGCCCTCTGCCGGGCGCGACCTACAAGGCAGCCGTCGCGGCCTTCGGCGACGAAGGCTTTGCCGAGCTGACGTACCTCGTGGGCACCTACCTCTTCGTCTCGACCTTGCTCAACGCGTACGACGTGCCGGTGCCGGACGAGGGCTAATCTGTGAGAAGACTCCTGAAGGACAACGGCTCTAGGTAAGGTTACGAAGCATGTCGACCAAGGTCCGGGAGATGATCCGGGAGGTCGAGCGGGATGGTTGGCGGCTTGCGCGAACCAAGGGCAGCCATCGGCAGTTCAAGCATCCGACCAAATTGGGAAAGGTGACGATCGCGGGCCATCCGAGCGACGACCTCGATCCAGGCACGGAGGAAAAGCATCCGGACTCAGGCGGGAATCTAACTTAGAGCGGAATCGATTGAGCAAATATGCGGTCGTTATCGCGCGGGCATCCAACCGAAATTTCAGTGGCCATGTCCCCGACCTCCCCGGGTGCGTCGCGACCGGGGACTCGCAGGAGGAGTGCGAGCGCGTCCTTTTGGAGGCGATCGAATTTCATCTCGAGGGCATGCGGAAAGACGGTGATCCGATTCCGGAACCCTCGACTTATGCCGTAATGCTCGAGGTCGCCGCTTGAACCGACCTGAAGCCCTTCCGTGTAGATGGCGTTATCAGAGCGTCAAAGCGAGTCGGAAGGCCAAGATCACAGCGAAGAAGGTTTGAGGACATCCGTCCTTCCGAGACCAAGGGTGACCGGCTGGTACAATAAGGCCTATGACCCAGCGTCTGCCCGAGTGGCTGACGATCCGCCTTCCGCGGCCCGACGCCATCAAGGAAGTCGAGTCGATGATGCGGGCGAAAAGCCTGCACACGGTTTGCGAGAGCGCCCGGTGCCCCAACCTTCCCGAGTGTTGGAGCAAGAAGACCGCCACCTTCATGATCCTGGGCGACACCTGCACGCGGAGCTGCGGCTTCTGCGCGATCAAGGTGGGGCGCGGCATGACCGTCAATCCCGACGAGCCGGCCGACGTCGCGAACGTCGCCGCCGAGCTGGGGCTTAAGCACATCGTGGTCACCTCCGTCGCCCGCGACGACCTCGCAGACGAGGGATCGGCGCAGTTCGCCGACACGATCCGGGCGCTCCACGCTCAGAACCCTCTGTGCATCGTCGAGGTACTCACGCCCGACTTCAAGGGGAAGCGCTGGTGCATCAAGAACGTCACCGACGCCCGGCCGGAGATCTACAACCACAACATCGAGACGGTGTCCCGTCTCCACACCATCGTGCGGCCGCAGGCGAAGTACGAGCGGACCCTCGACGTTCTGCGCACCGTGAAGGAGCTCGACCCTCGCATTCACACCAAGTCCGGCATCATGCTCGGGCTCGGCGAGACCAAGGACGAGGTCGTCAAGACCCTGCGCGACCTCCGCGCGGCGGGCGTGGACGCGGTAACGATCGGTCAATACCTGCGGCCCACGATGAAGCACCTGCCGGTGAGCGAGTACATCCATCCCGACGCCTTCAAGGAGTACGAAGCGATCGGCGACGAGATCGGCTTCGCGTTCGTCGCGAGCGGCCCGTTCATCCGCTCGTCGTACAACGCGATCGAGTTCAGCAAAAAGGTGATGGCCGAGCGCCTCGCCCAGATGGACGCTTCGCCCGCGCCCGCCGCCAAGACGGGCATGACGATGCTCAAAATGGCCTAGGTTCGAGTCCCCTCCTCATCGCCTCGCGACAAAGCGCAAGAACCCATTTAATCGAGTGGGCGATGAGGAAGGGGTCGGGGCGTCCTTGTTTAGAAAACCTTCTTCGATGCCCCGAGAGCCGCCTTTGGCGAGGCGTGTAGGATCGCCCCGCCGATCTCCCGCAAGAGCCCCGGAAACTCGGCTCGCCGTGACCGAGGTCTTGGTGATGGCGGCTCTCCGGGCATCGCTTCTCAGCGCATCGCCTCAAGCCGATTCAAAAAGCCTCTCTCGACCGTCTTCGCGACTTTGCGAGCGACTCCTTGAGGTTCTCGCAAAAGATGCGAAGGGTGAGTGAAAGTGAGCCGTGGAATGGGCTTAAACGAGACGGCAAGGGGTTGGGGTGAAGTGATGAATCCTCCTCCATCTTTGTCCCCCGACGACCGCCTGGAAGGCGGGGCCCCCTCATTCGGCTATCCTTTTGGGCGAACCGCTCCGCGTCTTCCGCACGTCTTGCCCTTACCGAAGTACCCTGAGCGGGCCTCCTCGCCCCGGCCCCTCGCCCTCGAAACGGGTGAGGGGAGATTTTAGATGCGCATCGTCAAAGCCGTCGTCGCCGTCGCGCCGCCCCTCCTCATCCTTTGGATGGGTGGGACGTACATCATCGACGCCGGACGCCTGCTCCTTTCCCCGGGAGTGCCCATCGCCTTCGAGTACAAAACGCCGGACGGGAAGGTTCGGCTCCGCGCGGACGGGTATCGACTCGACATCGCGCACCGCGCCGTCGCCGCCTGGGGCCTGAGCGCACGGCGCGCGAACGGCGTCGCTATCGCGACGGTCGGCTCGGTCGAGGCGCGCGGGCTGGATCCGTTCGCCCTGCGCCCCATCGTCCGCGTGCGCGTCGTGCGGGCACACCTCGAGCGGGACAAGAACGGCTTCGACCTCGTGCGGCTCTTCCCCAAGAAGAAGGGACCGCCGTCGAAGATTCCGTACTCGGTGACCGTCCAAGACGCGCAGGTGGTGTACGTCGACCGTGCGTTCGGCAAGCCGATACGGCAGGTCGCGCAGGCAGATCTCGCGGTTTTCGACGGAGTGGGCGACGACTGGCGCGGCGTGGCGAAGGGCGCACGCTTGCCGGGGATCGGGGTCGTCGACGCGCGGGCGCAGTCTCTCGCAAACGTCGGCATCACGCTCGACCTGCACTCGGACCGGCTCCACCTGGAGCGAATCGCGCCGGTGATCCTGCCCGGCCTGCGCGCGACGCGGCTCGTCGCCTTCGGTCCGGTTCGAATCGACCTGCCGAAGACCGGGCCGGTGCGGATTGCGACGACGATGCGGGCCGAGGGCACCGGGCTTCGTTACGGACGCTACGCCTTGGACGCCGTCTCCTTCGACGGCCGCGCGGGGGCGTTGGGGCTGAAGGGGGCGGCGGGAATCGAGGGCGCGGTCATCGCTCGCTTGGGCGAGGTGCGCGCGCGATTTCAGGGCTCGGCGAATCTCAAAGAAGGGGGCGGGCAAGTGCTCGTTTCCGCGCCTTCGCCCCGCGCGTTGGCCCCTTGGGTGCGGGCCTACCTTCCAGCGCGAGCCGATTTTAGCAACGCGACCGCCTCCGGCTGGGTGAGTTGGGGTAAGGCGCTCCGGATCGACGGCGAGGCCGGAGCGGCGCGGGCATCCTACGGCCCGGACGCGGTCGACGCGGTGCGGGCGCGCGTCCTCTACGCACCCGGTCGGGTCGACCTGCGCGGTCTCTCGGCAAGCTGGAAGGGCGCGCCGCTCGCGGGCGACGCGTCCTACGACCTTCGGACCCGGGCGATTCACGCGGCGGTCGTGGCGCCTCGGGTCGAACTCGCGACGCTCGCGCGCCGATTCGGCAACTCGAGCGGCGTGAGCGGCATCGTCGGCGGGGAAGCGCTGGTGTCCGGGACGGCCACGAAGCCCGAGATCGAGGGAAGGGTCGGCGGCCGGGTGGCGCTCAAAGGTCGCGATCTCGGAGAGATCGAGGCGCGGGGGGCTTGGCTCGCGGGCGCGGCGCGGTTGGATCGCCTCCGCGTTAGCGGCCCGCTCGGCGCGATCGTCGCCGGCGGTACGGTGCGCCCTGACGGCACTCTCGATTTCCACGCCGAGGCCCGGGGCCTGCGGGTCGAACGGCTGATGCCCAACGCCCAGGGGCTCGTCTCCGCGAACCTGCGGGTCGGCGGCACGTTGCACGATCCGAAAGCGACCGGGCGCCTCGAAGGCTACCGTCTCGCCTACGCCGGGCAAACCCTGCCCGCGGCGGGCTTCGACCTTAGCGCCGATCGCCAGCGGATCGACCTCAATCTCTTTACCGCCGTCCGCGGCACCGCACGCGTGTCGGGGCAGTTTGGCGCGTCGTTGACGGGGCCGCGCGTCCGGCTTGCCGACCCCCGGACGTGGTTTGTGGACGGCGAGGCCGCCCTCACCGGCGTGCAAGTGGCCGACCTTCCCGGGGCCGACGCGGTGGGCGACCTCGCGGGCATCCTCTCGATTCCGAAGGCGACGCTCTCCGGGCGGCTCGGAAGCCCGGTTGTGGCCGCTCAGCTCGCGGGCGAAGGGCTCATCGTTCGGGGAGTCCGCATCGACTCGCTGAGGGCGGACGCGCGAGCCACCCTAGGACACGCGCGGGTCTCGAACGTGGACGTGCGCGGAGCCGGAGGACGGGTGACGGGCTCCGGAAGCTTCACGTTCAAGAGTCGGAACGGCGACGTGGATCTCGCGGCGTCCGATTTCCAACTCGCGCGGCTCCTCGCCGACGCCTCCGAGGACGTGATCGTGGAAGGCGAGCTCTCCGCCCCCAAGATCCACCTCGCGATTCGAGACGGTAAGCCGGTGGGAACCGCCGCGGGCACCCTGACCGCGGTCAAGGTGAACGGCGTTCTCGCCGGAGACGGCAACTGGACGATCGACGCCAATGGCGATCGGCTGAAGGCCGACGCGTCGGTCGGACGTCTCGACCCCAATCTTCGTGCGCTCGACGCCTCGGCGACCTATAACGTCAAGGAAGGTTCCTTGGCCGCGACCGTCGAGGCTAAGGACGTGCCCCTGCAGGCGGTGGTCGCAGGCGTCGAATCGGGGCGGGGCGTAAGCGAGGACGAGGCCGCGCGGCTCGCCACCATCGTGGGCGACCTTAGCGGTACCGCGACGGCCGTGCGAACGAAGGACGGCGATCTCAAGATCGACGCGAGCGATCTCCGCGCGGCGGCGATCCGCTACCTAGACCTCGACTACGGCACCCTCACCGCCGCCACGTTGACCCGGCGCGGCGGGCGCTGGGACCTCGCGGGTGGCCTCCTCGAGGGACCTGAGGGCCACTTCACCGCGGAGGGATGGGTGGAAGAGGGTGGCTCGCTCAGCGTTCGCGCGGACGGCGAGCGCATCAAGGTGTCCGCCTTTTCGCCCTTCGTCCCGGATTTGGCCCAGTTTAACGGCACCGCGCGTTTCGCCCTCACCGCGACGGGGCCGCTGGACCGGCCCGAAGTCGTGGGGACGGCCGGGGTAGACGGCCTCCTCGCGGGCGGCCCCACCACATCGACGAGCCTCGTTCTCGATTCGATTTCGATTCACGACGGCCATTCGAGCCTGCATGGCGTCGTCCACTATGGCGACCGCTTCGGTGGCCTTCTGTCCCTTTCGACAGGGTGGAACTACCGCCAGCCCGTCGAGCAGGCGACGTTCGAAGCGAAGGCCGATTTCGGACTCCTCGCGCCCGTCGATCCGGCCGATCCGGCCAAGGGGCTCCGCGTCGGCACGGTGACCCTCGCCGACGTTCCCGGCCTTTCCGCCTACATCGATCCGAAGCGAACGGTGGGGGGCACCCTCTCCGGCGGCTTCGCCGCTTCCGGCACCTACCTCGCGCCGCATCTCTCCGGCGGGATCGCCTTCCGGGCGGACCGTCTGGGCATCGTCGTGCCGGGGGATGCCGGACGTCCGCTCACCCGGATCGACGACACGCTGCAGAACGTGGCGGCGGACCTCGGGTTCGACGAGCGCGGCGCGCCGCGACTCACCGCCTCCGTCGGATTCCAACGCGGCGGTACCCTCAACGCGCTGGCGACCCTCGGCGACCTCGGCGGCCAGAGCTTCGTCAAGGTGCTTTCGGAAAAGCACGACTGGAAAGGTCTGCCGGTTATGGGCTACCTGGACTTTCCGGAGGACGCCAAGCCCACGTTCCGGCAAACCGTGGCGGGCGCCGTCACCTCGGCGGCGATCGCGGGGCGGATCGGCGTCGCGGGAACCGCCGCGAAGCCCGCGATCTCCGGCGGCCTTTTCGTCTCGAACTTCGAGACGAGCCTTCCCACCCTGGGCGAGGGAAGCACGTCGACCGCGCCGCCGATCATCGACCCGACGTTCGAGGGCATCACCATCGGATTGGCGAAAAAGTCGGGCAAGACCTATGTGCCCGATCCCGGACGGTTCCGTACCGCGACCGCCGACCTCTATCTGACCGGCGACGTGACGATCAACGGTTCGCTCTCGAACCCCAACGCGACGGCCGAGTTCGTCACGGATCACGGCTCGATCCGCCTTCCCGGCGGCGTGGTGCGCGTGGTTAAAGACGGCCAGATCGAATTCGCGTACCGCGAGCCGCTCGCCGGAGGGACTCCCGCCTCGGCGAACATCGACCTTCAGGGCCGGTCCCAGCTCACCATCGTCCGGACCGGCATGACGACCTCGCAACGGTACGACGTCACGCTGGACATGCAAGGCGATCTCCTGCGCGAGGGTGGCCTGCGCTTCGACGCCACGAGCGACCCGCCGGACCTCAGTAAGGACGAGATTCTCAACGCGCTCGGTGGTACCGATCTCATTTCCGGCGTGACCGCCGGCGGCCACTCGACCGAGGCGGGCGTTCGCAACGCCTTCGCCGGGTTCGCCCTTCCCGGGTTGCTCGATCCGGTGACCGGCGGCCTTGCCCACCTCACCGGGTTGGACTACGTGACTCTGGAGTACAACGCGTACGACCAGACGACGCTGAACTTCGGGCGCTCGCTCCCTTATGGCTTCTCGTTCCAGGGGCGTCAGCAGGTCGGTACGCCGACGCCGGGCTACCGCTCGATCTACGACTTGCGCCTCAGCTACAGCCCTCGCCAGTTCCTGCCCAAGCTGAGTCGACTCTCGTTTACGGTCGGCACCGACCAAGATCGCCCGTGGAAGGTCTCGGCGGAGTTCGGGACGCGCTTCGGCCCGCGCGGCGGCACGCCGAAGGAGAAGCACGTTCTCTTCTCGGCGAAAGACGCCCGTAAGGGGAAAGGAAAGGGAACCGGAGCGGTCGGTCTAGGCCTCCCCAGCGACGGTAATCCCTCTCGCCCTTAAGGGGCCTTTCGCGACGGAACGCCCTTTAGGCGCGCCGCAGGGTTCCTCGAGTTCAGGCGGGCCGGACGGCCACAAGGCGGCCATCGGCGTCGCGCTCGACCTTCGCGCCGAGATCCTCGAGCAGCCGGGCCATCGCCTCGAGCTGCGCCGACGAATGGGGACCGAGCTGGAGGGTGAACTCCGTCGGCAGGCCCGCGTCGGTCTTCGTATCTTCCATGGGACAAGACACCACTGTCTAGAAGATGACGCCCAACGGGCTCCGACGACTCCGGAAAGGGGCCTCGCTTCGAGGTTTTTGGCTCAAGGTTCGCAAGAATCGGCAGACCCCGTAATTCGACGGGTCGAGATCTCGATCGATGACGGCACGTAGACAAATGACGGCTTTTTAGGGGGTCGAAAACGAGGCATCATGTTGACGTTCGTGCGGCGAACGGAGGCGAAAAGCATGACGATTCTCGGAGTGGACCCTGGCTTGGAGCGGATTGGGTATGGCGTGATTCGGCGCGAGGGATCGCGCCTGACGGTGTTGGATTACGGACTCATCCAGACGCCCCGGATCGCGGTGCCCGACCGCGTGATGTTGCTTCACGAAAGGATCGTGGCCCTGATCGACGAGCATCGGCCCGACCACATGGCGACGGAGCGCCTTCTGTTTACCGTCAACAAGACGAACGCGATGGACGTCGCCAAGGCGCTCGGCGTGGTGCTTCTGGCAGGAGCGCAAAAGGGGCTTCCCTGGTGCGAGTATTCGCCTCCCGAAGTGAAGCAGAGCGTCGTCGGTCAGGGTAACGCGGACAAGAAGCAGGTTCAGTTCATGGTGACCAAACTTCTGAACCTTCCCACGCCGCCCAAGCCCGACGACGTGGCCGATGCCCTCGCCATCGCAGTCACCCACGCCTTCCGCTCCCGTGTGGCGATTCGGGCGTGATCTCCTTCGGTCTGATTCTCGTTGCGCCCAGCGTGACCTCCGCCAAGGATGCGGGACTCGCTTGGGCGTTCGACGGCGCCGTGCAAAAGGCGGTGGGACGGTACGTTCTCGTCGGCAAGCCTTTGCGGGGCGAGATTTCGTGGTTCGTCGCTCCCAAAGGTCGTTTCGACGCGGAGACGCTCTACGCGAGCGACACCCAGAAAACGAAGGACGCCGATGCGGTGAAGGGTTTTCGCCACACGCGTAAAGACGACGTGCTGGCCGGAATGCTCGCGATCCGAAGCGACCAGACTTATCTCTGGGACGGGGTGGCGGTCGCCTCACGCTGCCTTTATTGCGCGAAAGGAAGCCGCGCCTGGGTCGTCCGCCTCTGGTGGCCCGCGGACTCATCGATCGCCCAAGCCGCGGGCCTTAAAACGGCCGACTCGTTTCTGAAATCGATCAAACCCCTGCCCGCGGGATCCTGAACCGGACCGTCCCATCGCGCGTAGACCGGATATGAGCGCACGATCCCTGGTCCTTTCGGCTTTCGCCGGCCTCTCGCTGCTGTCCTTGTCCCTGGTCTCTTCCGTGACGCCGGCCTCGGCGCAAAACCCGCCCGGGGACAACGTTGCCAAGCTGGAGCTTCAGGGAGCCGACGTTCGTCAGGCACTCCGCGATCTATTCCGCACCTCCGGGCGCTCCTACACCATCGACCCGGCCGTGCAGGGACCGGTGACGCTCAGCTTGCAGAACGTCTCGTTCGACACCGCCCTGCAGAACATGACGCGCCAAGTCAATGCGACCTACCGCATCGAGAATGGCGCCTATGCGATCGTGCCCGCCGGACAAGCCGCCGGGCCAGAGGGCCGGTTGGGAGCCGGTGGCTTCGGTCAGGGCGGTCTTGGGGGCGGCGGCTTCGGCCAAGGCGCGCTCCCGATTGCCGCCGAACCGCCGGTGATGACGATCGATGGCGACTTCGTCTATGTGCTCCGGCGGGGAGTCCTATACAAGATTGAGAAGAAGAGCCTGAAACTCGTCGGCCAACTTCCGCTGGGGCCGGTCGGCGGCGGGGGCTTCGGCCGACCCGGCGGCTTTGGTGGTGGTGGCGGCGGCCGAGGCCCGGGCGGACTGGGCGCCGGTCGGCCCTAACGTCGCAAATCGGGTTGGCGCGGGTGCAGGGATGCCCGTAAACCTGTGCCTCCTTGCGTTAGAATCGGCCGGGGCAAGGCGAGCCCGAAAGCCATGTCGGTTTGCTGCTCAGCGATCTGACGAACTCCGGATGGAGCGAGAGGAGGGGTGACGGCGCACCCGCAGAGCAAGAGTATCCTCTCCCCGTGTTCATCACGTTCGAGGGGCCGGAGGGGGCCGGAAAGAGCACGGCCCTCATGGCGGTGGCGGTCGGCCTGCGCGAAGCGTGCCACCGGGTCGTCTAGACCCGCGAGCCGGGTGCGGGCGATATGGGAAATGCGATCCGCGCCATCCTCCTTCAAGGCGGCGACGTCGAGCCCCGGGCCGAGCTTCTCCTGTTCCTCGCCGACCGGGCGCAGCACGTCGCCTCGACGATCCGCCCCGCCCTCACGCGCGGCGAGATCGTGCTTTGCGACCGCCATGCCGACTCGACTTACGTGTACCAGGGCGTGGCGCGCGGCCTCGATCCGAGCTTCGTCAGGTCGGGAAACGCCTTCGCCACCGGCGGTCTCCTGCCGAGTCTCACGCTTCTCTTCGACCTTCCCGCGGAGGTCGGCCTCGCGCGCCTCCAAAATCCCGACCGGATGGACGCGCTGCCGCTGGCCTTCCACCAGCGGGTCCGTCAGGGGTTTCTCGACCTTGCCGCGGAGGAACCGAATCGCTTCCGGATCGTCGACGCGAGCCAGCCGCCCGAACTCGCCGCGACGGAGGCGCTCCGAATCGTCTCCGGGGCCCTGACGACGGCGATCGAGCGCTAAGCGGTTCTTTCTGTCGATACGGAGCGTTTGTGCGCCGTCGTCGGCAAGGTTGACGAACCGGAGCCATACTCCCTTAGGATTACGGGGTGCCCGTCCGACATAGGAGCTTAAGTCCCCTCGCGCCGTGTCGTGAGGGTCGGGACACCCATGAGCGCAATTAACAACCTCGGGATCGCCAAGAAGCTAGGCTTCGGATTCGGTCTCTGCATCGTTCTCTCCGGCTTCGCAAGTTTGCGCGCCTACGCGGGCTTTTCCGCCATCGCCGTGAGCCTCGCAAGCGCAAAAGGAGCGGATCCCAAGGGCGATCTCGTGGCGGCGGTCGCGTCGGCGCAGTCGGGCGTCGTCGTCCTGAGCCTCGTTTCGGCGGTCGTCGCGGCGACGCTTGCGGTTTGGATCACCCGCTCGATCAAGCAGCCTCTGATGGAGCTGACGAACCGCTTCAACTCGCTTGCGGGGCACTGCGTGCCGGGGCTCGCCAAGGGAATGGAAGCTCTCGCGGCGGCCGACATGACCGTCGATCTTCAGCCCGCCACGACGCCGGTGCCCATCATGGGCCAGGACGAGATCGGCCAACTCTCCGGAACGTTCAACGGCGTGCTGGGCCAGCTCCAGGGCGCGATCGTGTCGTACAACTCCGCTCGTAAGGAACTTGGCCGTCTCGTTCAGGACGTCGCGACTTCGGCGCGTCAGGTTCAGGAGACGAGCGGCGGCCTGGCAGCGGCGACGCAGCAGGGCGGCACCGCGAGCGGCGAGATCGCCCAAGCGAGCGAGAAACTGGCGATCGGCGCGAGCGACGCGAGCGGCACGGTAGAGAGCCTGGCCGCAGGCATCGCGGGGATCCGCAAGGGAAGCGCCGCTCAGCGCGAAGCGGTTCAGGCCGCCACCGACGACTTGGCGCGGGCCAACGAGGCGATCGAGGGCGTCGCGGCGAGCGCTCAGGGCATGGCCAACGTCGCCGAGGAGGGCAATCGCGCGGTCGCCCAGACGATCGAGGCGATGGACAAGGTTCGCCTGCAGGTCCAGACGAGCAGTCTGAAGGTCCGCGAACTGGACGAGAAAGGCAAGCAGATCGGCCAGATCGTGCGCACCATCGAAGGCATCGCGGAGCAGACGAACCTGCTCGCCCTGAATGCCGCGATCGAAGCGGCGCGGGCGGGCGAGCACGGCCGCGGCTTCGCGGTCGTGGCCGATGAGGTTCGTAAGCTGGCGGAGGGCTCGGCGAGCGCGACCCGGGAGATCGCGGGGCTTATCGAGGCGATGAGCGGCAGCGTGCGGGAGACGGTGGCCGCGATCGAGGCCACGAGCGGCGAGGTTGCGGGCGGCACGGCCGCCACGGGCAGCGCGGGCAGCGCCCTCGCGCAGATCGTAGAGGCGGCGAAGACCGTCTCGTCGCGGACGGCCGAGGTCGCCGCGGGCAGCCGCGCGGTGAGCGCGGCGATGACCCGCGTTTCCGACGCCGCAATGGCCGCGGAGCGGGCGAGCGAAGAGATGGACGCGCAGAGCGGCCAGGTTTCGCACGCGATCACGAATGTGGCCGCGGTGAGCGAAGAGACGGCGGCCGGCGCCGAGGAACTGAGCGCGACGATCGAGGAGATCGCCGCCTCGGCCCAGGAGCTGAGCGCGATGAGCGAGAGCCTAGAGCGAATGGTCGCGCGGTTCCAGGTTGAGGAGGAGATCCCGACCGTGCGCGGACGGGGCCACCTCCGACTCGCGGCGTAAAGGGGAAAGGGTAAAAGAAAGAGGGAAAAGGGGCAAGCTCTCCTTTTCCCTCTTTCCATTGCCCCTTCCCCTCCACTTAGCCGCCCTTCGTCTTGCGGAAGGTCTCCCTCCCTCTCCCGCCAACCTCCAGAAGGTCGCGCGGGAAACGGACGAGACGATGGCCCGGTGGGCGTTCGGACAGTGGGCTCTGCGCGAGCGGGCGCGGGGGCGGTTCCCGGAGGCCGATCGCATGCTGTTCGTGCGTGAGGCGCTCGAGCAGGCGACCCACGCCGAACTGGCCAAGTACCACGCGGGATTCTTTCCCTCGGGCGAGCGGGTCGTGGACCTTACCCTTGGAATTGGCGGCGACGGCCTCGCCCTCGCCGCCCGCGGACCCCTCCTCGGATTCGAACTCGACCCGGAGCGCGCCGATCTCGCCCGCTGGAACCTCGCCGCACTGGGGCTTGACGGCGAGGTCTGCGAGGCCGATGGCCTCGCGTGGCTCCGCGAACACGGGGCGGAGTACGTGCTGGCCGATCCCGCACGGCGCGTCGAAGGCCGCCGTACCCTCGACCCCGCCGATTTCGCGCCCGATCCCGTCGCCGTCGCCGAGGCCGCCAAGGGCGCACGGCGGTGGCTGATGAAGCTGACGCCGATGCTGCCGGATGCCACGCTGTCCGCCCTTGCCCCCAGGGTCGAGTTCGTCTCTTTCGGCGGCGAGTGTCGTGAGGCCCTCCTGGTGGGCGGGGAGGATCACCTCTCTTCTTCGGGAGAAGTTGATGGCGCGACATCCGGCTCCTGGGCCACCCACCCCCATCGCGAGCCTCTTCGGGGAGACACGACGGTCCCGGAAACCGATGCCCCGGACGGGTGGTTTCACGATGCCGATCCCGCCGCGGTGCGGGCCCACGCCCTTGGTGGCTTCGGACTTGCGGCACTCGGCGACCTGCCAGGCTATCTGGTCGGACCGGAGCGCGTCGAATCGCCCTGGCTCCGGAGCTACCGCGTCGTCGAAGACGTCGCGCCGAAGCGTCTCAAGGCGACCCTCCGCGCGCTCGGTTCCGCCGCGCCCGTCCTCAAGCAGCGGGGAGCACGACAGGATCTCGACCGCTGGCGCAAGGAGCTCGGCCATCATGGCGATCGCCCGCTCGCGGTCGCGTTCTACCTTCGCGGCGCCGCCGTCCGGGCGCTCATCCTCGAACTTTAGGTCAGGCCTTCTCTCGATTCGAAGAGCGCCTCGCTCAGTGCCCTAAAGATCTTTCGCCTTCAAGCCGAGAATCCCCACGGGCTTGCCCGAAACCTCAGAAGAGTTCTCAAGGATGCCGGTTTCCGACTTCGAATGCCAGATCGCTCGCGGCCAAATCGGCCGCTACCTCGACGGAGGCGTGCTTTCGCCCCAGGCTCTCACGGGCTTGGAAGAACACCTCGCCGAGTGCCCGGGCTGCAAGGCCGCCGTCGCCGAGCGGCGGGCCGCGCTCCTCGGCACGCTGGGCGTTCCGACCCACGCCGCCGTGTCGATGCCCGTCGAAAATCCCCTCGTCGCGGCGCTTCGCGCCCGCGCCGAAGACGAACCGGTGGCGTCGAAAGCCGAGATCGCCGCAACGTCGGAGCCCGTCGCGAAGGCGTCGCCCCGCTACGCGAAGGCAGGCAAGGTCGTCAAAAATGAGAAACCCGCGCCGGCCAAAAACAGCCTTGCCAAGCCCCTTGCGCTCGCGGCCCTTCTGGCCGTGGTGCTCTTGAGCATGGGCCGCTTCTCTCATCTCGCCACCGCACCGACGGCGAGAGCCTCGACCGCGTTCGCCGCCGAGTCGCTGCCGGAATCGTCTCCGACCGTCACCCCCGCAAAGAAGAGCGGCGCCACTCCGGCCGCCTCCGTTGTTAAGGACAAAAAGGTGACGGCCCCCTCTCCGAGTGTGGCCGAGCCCCGCAAAGGCGATGCGCCGACCGGCCCCGAGATGCCGGTCGCGATCGCTCCGAAGGCGAAGAAGGCGGGCACGACGGCCGCCGCACCGACGAAACCGAAATCACCGCCCAAGACCGCCGCATGGGGCGATCTGTTCCGGTCCAACTCCAAGTTGAATCCCGACGCTCGCGAGGCCGCTCCCAATCCGAAAGGGCCCACCGCGCCGAGGACCCGGGTGACGAAACCGAAGTCCGTCGTCGCCAAACCCAAGATTCGCGCCGCGAGGCCCAAGGCCGTCCGCGTCCGGCTCCGATCCGCCGTTCGCCGGGTCGTCAGGATCGTTCGCCGACCGAAACCCGTCCACCACGCCTCCCGCACGACCGTGCGCGTCTACGGCCTCGACGGCCGACCGCTGAAGCCATGAAGCCGCTCCTCGCCGCCCTCGTCGTCCTTCCTTCGCTCGCCTTCGGTCAGGCCACGGCGCCTCGCGTGAGCCTCGACGCACGCGGCGACGACGTTCGCGAAGTGCTCGCGACGCTCTTTGCCCAGGTCCACCGCCCCTATGCGCTCGACGCTTCGATCAAGGGCAAGCTTTACGTGTCGTTCGACCGGATGCCCTTTCCCAAGGCACTGAACGTCGTCCTCGCTCAGGCGAACCTGGTGGCGCGGGATCAGGATGGCGTTACTCTGATCGCCCCCGCCCCGAAGCCCGTCGCGCCTAAGCCGGTCGTGCCTCCGAAGACGGCCGTCACGCCGGTGTCGAAGCCCGTCGAAAAGGTGGAGAAGCCGACGGCGATCGCTCCGGCGACCCTTGCGCATCGCGTTACGACGCGTCTGAGCCGAGCGCCCCTCGCCGACGTGTTCGCCGCGTTGGGCGAGCAGGCGGGTATTCCGATCGAGCTGGATCCCGACGTCCCCGCCTACCGGGTCGACGCATTTTTCGCCAAGACCTCCCTGCGATACGCCCTCGATCGCGTCTGCAAAGCGGCGGGGCTGCGCTACGAGCCGTCTGCTACGGGGATCCGGATCGTCCGGTCCTAGTCCCCGGTGCCCCTTTTGGGGTTTAATTTCTCCCGGACGGGTCGCATAGTGGTCTAGTGCGCCGCACTCGAAATGCGGTGTGGGGCAACTCACCGTGGGTTCGAATCCCACCCCGTCCGCCATTTTCTCAGGGTTTGACCTGCCCTTGTCCGTCCGTTCCCGTCGCGACTCATCGTCGTCGCCGAAGCGCACCGCGCTCCTTTCTCAAGGAAGGGCGTAAGCGAAGCTCTGAGACTGGTACATCACAGTATTCTCGGATTATTTAGCGATTTGTTGAGCATGAACTCTTCAGACCAAGATTCGTCTTACACGGTCAAGCTGAGAACCATCGCAAAAAAACGCGAAATAGGTGTCCCAACAAACGTGTGAGAGGCGCTGTTCTCGGGCTATCTGCCGCATCGAGGTAAGTAGCATGGACTTGTTTTGGCGGCGGACTCAGACGCGATCTGGACGGAAGAGGGCCCGGCCCCGCGCTTCGGCGCGTTGGCGAGGCATCTTCGTACGTCCCGGCGCCTCTCGCAGAGCGCGCTCGCCCAGGCAGCGGGGCTCTCGCCCTCCACTGTTCGAGGGTGGGAAGCGGGGCGAAGCGAGCCCAGCATGCCGGAACTGTCCCGGTGGAGCCGGGCCCTCGATCTCTCCGACGGCATGGTGTCGGCGGTGCGCGCCACGCTCCACGCCCCGCGCGCTTGGGCCGACCGTCCGGGCATCGGCATCGGACCCTACCTTCGCGAGCGGAGGCTTGCGACGGGCACGACCCTCAGCCGCGCCGCCGCCGAACTCGGCCTGCCGCTTGCGACGCTCGGCCATTACGAGTCGGGGCGCGTCGAGGTGCCTTCCGGCGTGCTGTCGGGAATCGTGGAGCGTTTTGGCGTCGGCGTCGTGGAGCGCGCCGCCCTCTGTGACGGCCCGGCCGCCTTTCTCGAGTGGTGCGACTCGCTCGTCGAGAACCCCGAGCGGGCATTCGCGGCAGGAGCCCGCGCCGCCTACGCCGTGACTCCCGTCGAGACGCTCGATCGGGGTCCGGCCTTTATTCGTCTGCGGACGGGACTCTTGCGCATCCGCCTTCGCGGCGACGGCTGGGCCGAGTGCGACGCCTTCGTCACGAGCTTCCACGCCCTCTGGCTCGCCAAGGGCGAACGGCGGACGGAGGCGGCGGCCGCGCTCGCAGGCGTGACCTCGCCCCGGGACTGGTCCGGCGCGGCGACCGTCAACGCGGTCACCCGGCGTGCCCTCGGACGCGCGAGGGCCGAGGAGCTCAAAACCCTCGCGGATGCGGTCGACGATCCGGCGCGCGCGGCGTGGCTATGGTCCGAAGCGGCGCTCGACCTTTCGGAGCGTCGTCAGGGAGGTGAGGCGAGGACGCTCGTCGAGAAGGCGAAAGCCGAAGCGGAGAAGACCGGAAAGTGGTCGGAAGTTTGGATGCGGCGTCGAGACGCCCTTCGGGTTCACCTGCGCCTTCGCGACTGGAACGACGCCGGGACGGAGCTCGCCGCGATGGAAGCCCTAGAGCCTGATCTCGTCGACGACAACTGGTACGCACGCCAACGTAAGGTGCTCGGGGAGCGCCTTACCGCGAGCGAGGCGACCGTCCGCTCCGCCGGCCCTTAACCATCGATTCGGTCGAGGCGGCCTCGCGGCCGCCCGACTTAGCCCTCCTTAAAGGCAATGCACGACGGCGAAGCCGCCACGATGTCTTTATTCCGCGTTCAGGCCGAAATACCGCAGTCGAGGCGCAAAAAAAGGCCCGCGGTTCTCTGTCCGGCGGGCCGAGTCCTCGAATGGGACGCCAGGGCCCTAAGACCACCGGCGCTGGACGGCTCGCTGACCGTCCGGTATTAGAATACACCTCGACACCCTAGGAAAAGCCACCGACGCTTGTCGGCGGTTTGTGCTACGGCATCTAATTTGATCGAGAAAAGAGCCGGGAATGGGCGTCGATTCGCCACGCGCCGCGGGTCGCCGTCCAAGACTCCCCACTTCCGTGGACCTCGACGCCCTCCGGGACTCGCTTTCCGCGTTCCTCCCACGCCTCGACCAACGCCATCCGGTCGGGCCAATCGGGATCGTTCTTGAGCGCGGTAGGCCCCTCGGCAAATTGAAGTCGCCCCCACATCCAGGGACGGTGCATGTCCACGACGCCCTGCGGCGACCAGACCCAGTTGTCCTCCGGCCCGGCACGTTTGACGTAGCGGCCTTCGACCACGTCGTGACGCCACTCGACGCGCGAGAAGTTGATCTTCCAAACCTCGCCCGCTTGGGGTGGACAGTGGCCTTTGGTCCACGCGCGCAGGTCGTCCCATGGCCACACCAGGGTGACCGACCAGCCGTGGTCTTCGTCCGAGGGATCGTTGAGGGTGCCGTCCACATGCACCCCGACCCGCAGCCCTTCGATCGTGTAAGGCAACTCGCTTCCGCCCGCGCGATAGGGATAGGCGAGGCGCAAGTCCCAAGGGGTGCCAAGGACGTTGACTTCCAACTCCAAGTAGTCGGCGTGGTCGCCGTCGGGATCGAGGAACACCTCGAAGTCGTTGTCGTGGAAGATCACCGAGTCGCGCTTCGTAAGGGTGCCCCAAACGTGCGGCTCCCGAAGCTCGGCGCCGATGTAGAGGGCGTGATCGTCCCACAGCATTTTCGCCCGGGTGCGGAAGCGGGGCGTCACGCCGTTCGCGATATCCACGAAGTCGTCCGTCCACGGTGCGAGGGCCCACTCCGACCCCTCGAGCCGTCCGTCGAGGCGTGGTGGGCGAGGGGTGCGGAGACAGACGTAGCCTTTGGGAACGGGGGGAAGCATGTCTTAGTTGTCTCCGTGCGTTTCGGGCGCGTCTCGCAACGCCTCGCGTAGCATGACGAGGGACTGCTGGGTCGCGCGTCGCCGAATATCCTCGCGGGTGCCGCGCCAACTGGACTCCTGGCACTTCGTTCCTTCGGGGCCCGCGACCGCGACGTAGGTGAGCCCGACCGGTTTGCCGCCTTGGTCGGAAGTCGGACCCGCGTTGCCGGTGATGCCGACGCCGTAGGTCGAGCCCAAGCGCATTCGCACCGCGTTCGCCATAGCGCGTGCCACCTCCTCGCTCACCGGATCCATCGCGACCTCGCCGGCGATGCCCAGAAGCGCCTGCTTGGCCCGGGGCGTGTAGCTCACGACGCCTCCGAGAAAGGTCGCGGACCTTCCGGGAACGCTCGTCAGTCGGGCGGCAAGATCGCCGCCGGTCATGCTCTCCGCCACCGCGAGCGTCGCGCCGCGCGCGTGCAGGCGATCGAGCACCGCCGCTTCGAGCGTCGTGGCGTCCGTCCCAAAGACCGCGTCGCCCAGACGCTCCCGAATCTTCGCTTCCATGGGATCGATGAGCGCGTCGGCCGCCTCGACGCTCGCCGCGCGCGCGGTGAGGCGCAGGTGGACCTCGCCGAGGTGGGCGTAAGGAGCGACGCTCGGGTCGTCGCCGTCCATTAGGTCGCGTACCCGGTCCTCGACCATGCTCTCGCCGATGCCGATCACCCGCAGGGTGCGCGAGTGGATGACCGTTCCTTCTCCGGAAAGGCCGCGAAGGATCTCCCGCACCGGTCCGTTCGCCATCGGGTTGAACTCGCCCTTCGGTCCCGGCAGAGCGAGAACCGTCTTTCCGTCCTTACCGACCCATAGCCCCGGTGCGGTGCCGTAGGGATTGTCGATCGTTCGTCCGCTCGCCGGCACCTGCGCCTGCCGACCGTTCGACTCCACCCAGGCAATTCCGCGTGAGGCGAACATGGCCTTGAGCGCTTCGAGGATGTCCTCGTGCGTCACGAGTTCGTCTCCCACGGCCTCCGCGATCGCGTCACGCGTCAGGTCGTCCACGGTCGGCCCGAGTCCGCCGATCGTCACCAGCACGTCGGCCCGCGACAAGGCGTCCTTGAGCTCGGCGACGAGTCTCGCCCGGTTGTCGCCGACCGTCGAGCGGCGCTGGCAACCGATGCCGCACTCGGCCAGAATGCGCGCCATGACGGGGGCGTGGGTGTCGACGATCTGACCGAGGAGCAACTCGGTACCGACGGAGACGATCTCGGCGGTCATATAGGGACAGTATGGGATCGAACGGGTCTCTGTTAGCGCACTTCCTCTACCGCGCCGCCCGGGCCCGGAGCCAGGTCGACGCCGCGCTCAGGGCCAGCAGGATCGCCATGAGTACGACGATCGCCGCCGCGGCGGCCGCGTGGAATCCGGGGTCGGCGTCCCGAGACCAGTTGAAGATCTGGACGGGCAGCGTCGTGAAGCGATCGGCGGGCGATGAGGGGGCGGACACCACGCCGACGACCGCACCCACCACGACGAGGGGCGCCGTTTCGCCCAAGGCGCGCGCGAGCGCGAGGATCACGCCGGTCAGGATGCCCGGCGCGGCGGCGGGCAGAACCTGGTGACGGATCGTCGCCCAGGGACTCGCTCCCAGACCAAGCGACGCTTCGCGGAGTCCCGCCGGGACGGAGCGCAGGGCCTGTCCGGTGACGAGGATCACCGTGGGAAGGACCAGCAGGGCCAGCGTGAGCGCCGCCGCGAGCACGCTGCTTCCCAAGCGCGCGCCGCGTACGAACACGGCGAGGCCGAGGAGGCCGTACACGACGCCCGGCACGCCGGCGAGGTTCGCGACGTTCAGCGCGACGAGCCGCGCGAGCCTCGCCCGCCGCGCCGAAAGCTCCTCGAGATAGATCGCCGCCGCCACCCCGACGGGCACCGCGACCACGGCGGTGAGAGCCACCGTCCAGAGCGAACCCGCCACCGCCGGCTCCACCCCCGTGCGCCAGGCGCGGCTGGAAAGCCGACCCAGCACGAAACCCGGACTGAGACGGGGCAGACCGTCGAGGAGGATGCGGCCGAGAAGGAAAACGAGCAAGGCGGCGGCGAGCCCGGCCGCCGAGAGGCACATGAGGCCAAAGAGCCGATCGATTTGACGGCGGCTCACGTGAGCCTCCGCACGAGCCGCGCCGCGATGAGGTTGAGCCCCAGAGTAAAGGCGAACAGGGCCGCGCCGACCGCGAACAGGGCGGTGTACTTCGTCGAGCCCGTCGCCGCGTCGCCCTCGCTGGCGCTCACGATAAACGCGCCCATCGTCTCCACGCTGCGTCGGGGGTCGAGACTAAGGCTGGGGGAGCTGCCGGCGGCCAAGGCCACCGCGATCGTCTCTCCGAGGGCGCGGGAGATGGCGAGGACGAACGCGGCGAGAATGCCCCGTCGCGCGCTCGGCAGCACGATCCGCAGGGTGACCAGCAGATCGCCGGCCGGCCCCTGCCCGCCGGGCAAGCCCTTGCCGCGCAGCCGCAACGTCCGGCCGCCGTTGGTGCCCGGCGGAATGGCGAGTTCGACCGCGCCGTCCAGCACC
>CAXUKB010000025.1:0-2935 GCA_964251345.1 uncultured Fimbriimonas sp.
CACGATGGGCATCGTGCCCCTCTCCGGGCAGGCGGGCGAGCCGGTCGACCATCCCGCCTGGCTTCGTCTCGTCACGCGCTGGGCGCTCGCCCACGGCCGCCGTTTCTACGACTTCGGTGGCCTCGACGAGTTCAAGGCCAAGTTCCAGCCCGACCGCTGGGACCCCATCTACGCGATCTCCCGCGAACGGCGCTTCTCCCCCCGCACGCTCTGGGCCATCGCAGGCGCGTTCAGCGACGGCTCCCCCATCGCCGCCGTCCTCAAAGGTTTGGCGCGCGCCGCGCGCCAAGAGTGGCGCTGGCTTCGTAAGCCCTCCTCGCCTGGTTAGGTTCTTGAGGGGAATGGGGAATGGGGAATGGGAGTGACACCTCACCCAGCAGGTGGGACGTCACCCCTTCCTTTCGCGGATGGCTTGTGCCGGGATAAGGGTCCGCCGAGGGAGGCGACGCAAAAGCGATTCGTCTTTCGTTTGGCATCGCCTCCCAGGTGGGAGGGGACGGAGGATCGAAAGCCATTCGCGTGATGAGTGATGAGTGACGAACTCCCCACTCCTCCGGACTCTCTACCCCCCGGCCCCTTCCTCTCACCGGAGCGAAAGGAAGGGGTGACGCGGACAGTCGCCTCTTACGCAAGCCCTCCGCCTTCGGCGACGAACCGTGCGATCGTCTGCGCCCGCGCCTCAGAATCCAACCGCTCCGCGTCGATCCTCAGCGCTTCGGGGAAAGGCCTCAGGATCCGGCGAAACGAAGCCTCCGAGTATCCGTCGGGCCGGTCGGAGCGTCCCGCCTCGCGCGTTCGCACCTCTTCCAGCCCGATTTCGAGTTCCACGGGAAACACACGCAGCCCCGCGGTTTCGACCCCGAAATCCTCCACCCAGGCCGGCTCCAGAAAGCCCGTTTCGTAGACGACGTCGTGCCCCTGCCGCGTGAGGTCGGCGACGAAGCGGTGGAGCGCGGTCACGAACCGCGCAACGCCAACCTGGGCGCGCTTCGCTTCGTCCAGGGGCAGCATGGCGCTCAGGGCGTCCATCCCGGTGTGCCACCACGGCCCGGGCATGAGGCGCTGAAAGGCGACGGCGGTCGCGCTCTTGCCCGCGCTGCTCGGACCATTGAGGACGACGATCCGGCCCGCTTCCACACCGGGAACGTACCCGAGCGTTTGCACGTCAGGAGCGGAGTGTTCTCCGCTGGGCCCGCGACCGTCGACGGCGTGACCTTCGCCAATCGTCCCAAGACGGTTTTGCTCCCCGTTCGCGAGGTCGCCAACGATCTCGACATTCCTTTCGGCAAGGCCCGGGGCAAGCTTGCCTTCGGAGGCACCCCGCTCGCCGCCAAAGGGCCGACCCTCGCCGACGGCACGCGCCTCGTGCCGCTTTCCGGGCTGACCAAGCTCGGGGTCCATGTGACGTACGACCGAAAGACGGGGCTGACGCGCCTCGGACGGAAAGGCAAAGCGATGTACGTGCGGCGCGGGGCGAAGCGGGTTTACATCGACATGACGCACCAGACGATGCGGGGGCTGCAGGGCACCCGAACCGTGCTACGCTCCCCGATCGGCACGGGAATCGAAGGCAAGGCGACGCCCGACGGAATCTTCAAAGTGCAGGATTTTCGCTCTCCGATGCTGCACTCCAAGCTGTACAAAGGCGCACCGATGCCCTTCGCGGTGCAGATCGTGGGCAATATCTTCGTCCACGGCTGGCCGCGAGTAAAGGGGCGCCCGGCCTCGCACGGCTGCATTCACCTGCCGATGACCGGCGCGAATCCCGCCAAGTTCTTCTACGAGTGGACCGACACCGGCACCCCCGTGGTCATCACCGGTAAATGGCGAGGCTGAACTTCTCGCTTTCGTCTCGCCCAAGCGGACGACGAGGATCCGGGTTCGGAGAATCTTCGTGTCTTCGCGACCGGTGCTTTTAGGCCTTCTTGAGCATCTCCGTCCGGTATTTGGGAGCCAGTTCGGCCGCCTTTTTGCCCATCGCCGCCTTGTCCTCTTCGCTCAAGGGTGGGAGAGGCGAGGTGCGGGTCGGCACGAGTTGGCCGACCTGAAGGAAGAACTCTTCCTGACCCGCAGGGCAGCAGAGGCAGAGCAGCCGGACCGGCGCGTCCTGAAGGTTGGTAAACGAGTGCGGCGCGTTCGCCGGAACGTTGAGCGTCTCTCCCGCCCGGACGACCGTCTTCTCACCGCGGAACGTTGCCTCGATCTCGCCCTCAAGCACCATGAAGGTCTCCTCGAAGTCGTGGCGATGGGGAGGCGGGCCGCCTCCCTTGGGGACGTGCATGTCGATGAGGCAGTAGTGGTCGCCGGTCTGCCGCCCGTCGAGCAGGATCGTGTACGTATCGCCGACGAGGGAGACGTGGCGTAAATCGGCGTCCGTGTCGGGCCGGGCGAGCGTGATCGTGCGCGCGAGGTCGTCGGCGGGAAGGGGAGAGGTGTCTTGGGTGATGTCGTTCATGGTTGCGTGATCCTGTGGAAACTCGTCGTTTAGGGCCCTTTGTCAGACTTTCAAAAGCCCTGGACCCGCGTGGCCGTTCCCCGTGCCTCCCCGTAGCCGGAGGGCTTCAGACCTCGCGGAAGCCAAGGCTAGGACTCCGAGAGGGCCCTTTCGAGATCGATTTTCAACGACCGTAAGCCTTCGGCGACCGAGGAGATCGGAAGGGGTGCCTGGCCGTCATCGGGGGAGCTCCTCAAGGTAGGCGCGAAGCGTCCGGGGCTCGCGGCCGAGAATCGCGCGCAAGGTCAGCGCGTTCCCGCGCAGCCCGTGCTTGTCGTACCAACCGAACATCCGATGAAGCGGCTCCGGCCCCGGAATCTTCGAGGCGTCCGCGGTGCCCGACTCGACCTTGCGTCCCAGCACCTCGCCCATGATCGTCGCGATAGTCGTCCGATCGAGCCACCCTTCGGCGCACAACTCGTACGTGCCGTAGTTCAGGCG
>CAXUKB010000025.1:2945-10318 GCA_964251345.1 uncultured Fimbriimonas sp.
CCGTAAGGGCGATCGCCGCCACCTCGGCCACGTCCCGGTAGTCGACGCGGCTAAAGGCGGTGCGCTCGGACCAAGGCTCGGCGAAGACCCCGGTCTCAACGACGCTCGGCCAGGTGGAGGCGATGTTCTGGAAAAAGACTCCTGGGTGAAGAAACGCGTACTCTAAGCCTGACTCGAGGATCGCCGTCTCGATCGGAGCGGTGCCAATGTGGTTGTCGAGCGTGCCCAGGGTGGGATGGATCACGCCCGAAAACACGATGCGGCGCACCCCCGCCCGCGCGGCGGCTTCGACGAAGCGCCGGGCGGCCTCGTCGCCGTTCGGCATGAAGGCGGGCCCGACGTAGAACGCTCGGTCGACCCCCGCGAGCGCGGCGTCGAGGCTCGTGGGATCGTCGAGGTCCCCGACCGCGACTTCCGCCGCTCCCTGCCGACGGACGGCCTCTTCCTGGCCGGGATCGCGAATGAGGCCCCGCACCCGGGCACCCCTTCGGGCAAGCTCGGGAACGACGAGCCCCGCGAAGGGGCCGGAGGCGCCGACGGCGAGAACGACCGGCGTGTCGGAGTGCATGGCTAAAGTCTACGGCGAGGCTGGTCGATCCGACGGTCGCCCCGTTCCTATCGGTCCATAGCCGGGGGCTATGATTGGAGCCGTGGACCTCCAGCAATTGGCTTACTTTCGGAGCGCGGCACGGCTTCAACACCTGACCCGCGCGGCGGAGGAACAAGGGATCGCGCAGCCCTCGTTAAGCAAATCGCTGCGTCTGCTCGAGTCGGAACTAGGGGTTCAGCTTTTCGACCGTAAGGGGCGGGGCGTGCGCCTAAACTCTTTTGGCCGCGCCTACTTGCGTCATGTGGACGCCGTCTTTCGTTCGCTGGAAGACGGACGGCGCGAACTCGAAGACCTCGCCTCGACGCGGCAGGAAGAGATCGCCGTCGCGGCCGTGGCCCTCTTCTGGGCCACCGGGCTGTTCAAAGCCTTTTCCGCGCAACGCCCGGACGTCCGCTTCCGCCTTTACCAACGCACGCCCGTCGAAATGTTTCGTCAGCTCGCCCGGCGCGAGGTCGATCTCTGCCTCATTACCGATCCCGACGACTCCGCTTTCGAGTGGATTCCGCTCGCCCAAGGCGACGTTTGGGTGATGGTGCCGCCCGGCCATCGGCTCGAAGGGCGCCGAACGGTCGCCCTGGGGGAGATTCGGGGAGAGCCGACGATCCTGCCGCGCCACGGGGGGCCGCTCCGCGCGGTGGTCGACGAGCTCTACCGGGAGGCGGGCATGGAGCTCAACGTGGTCTGCGAATCGGACGACGCGTCCGCGATGCGAGGGCTGGTGGTCGCGGGCATGGGCATCCAATTCGTGCCCGACTTTCGGCGGGCGCTCGAAAGGGAGGCCGACCCCCTCACGATGCGGCTCGTCGATCCGGAGCGCACGATTGAGTTGGGCTTCGCCCAAAACCGCGAGGGGTACCGGACGCGCGCCGCCGAGGAGTTCGTCGCCTTCGCCGTCGAGTTCATAAAAAGCGGCCTGCCACTCCCCCGGGCGTAGCCCGGCCGCTTCTCACCTCTTTACCCAGAAGGCGTGTCGCCGCGGGTGATTACCGGCGCGGGCACGGGTGGCGGCCGCACGAGGCATTGGCCTCTACCCGTGGCACCCCCGTTGGGTCGAGTGGCTACCCGACGATCGTCTTGATCATCTCGACGCTGATCTCGGCGAGTTTCGCGTTCTCTTCGCGCTTGCGCTCCAGCACCTTGACGTTGCGCTCCTTCGCCTTTAGGAACTCGAGGAACGCGGTGAGGAGTCGCTGGGGAGTGAGGCCCTCGATGGGCAAGGCGCCGCCGAGGTCGAGCCCCTTCGCGAAGGCGGCGACCTTGGGATCGTAGTTCACCATCATCGGCGGCACGCCCACGGTGGCGGCGAGGATGCCCGCGTGGAGACGCATCGCGAGCACCGCGTCCATTCGCGCGAGACGTTGCTGCACCTCCATCGGCGTCGTGACCTTGCGGAGGTCGGGCACCTTGCCCCCCTGCGCCTTCGAGATCGCATCGACGAGCGGGATGTCCTCGTGACGATCCATCGGCAGGAGGTTCGGCATTACGCCCGCGCCGTAGAGAAGCTTGCAAAGCTCGCCGAAGAGGGCGGGCACGTCGACGCCCTTGGCCTTGAAGGGGCGCGGCGCGATGGCGACCGACCGCATGCCGCCCATGCCGAAGCCGCCCTCTTCCGAAAGTCGCGGCACGGGGAGGAGGAACGCGGAATCGGCGGCCATCCGGGCGGGCTTCGTGACGCCGAGATCCTTGAGCGCCTGGAGCGCCATCGGGTCGCGGACGGTGATGCCGTCGGCCATGTTGAGCGCCTTGCGGCTGGCGTTCTTGCCGATGAATCCGTTCAGGGGGCCGATGCCCTGGCCCACGAGCACGACCTTCTTGCCGTGCTTCTTCGCCGTCTCGACGAGCCCACCGTAGTAGGTGGGGCTCATCATCGAACTGGCGTCCTGAAAGATCGAGCCGCCGGGGAAGACCAGCGCGTCGCACTTGACGATCGCCGCCTCTACGAGCTTCATCTCGCGGCGAGGAACGGAGGGAAAGCCGTAGAGACGGTGGGTCTCCTCAGGGGCGCCGCTGAGAACGGTAACGGAGTAGCCCGCCCCCCCGAGGCCATGGACCAGACCGAGCATCACGGCGTCGTCGCCGAGGTTGCCGGCGCCGAGATAGCCGGCCAAGAGCAGGTTCTTCATCGCATCCGTCCCCCGCGTTTACGGAGGGACGGAAATGAGGATACACCGCCGGGGCGGGACGTTGTTCGTGCCTCGGTTCGTTCACGGCATCGGTGGCTCAGGATAAGCCAGTCACTTTCCAACCCTCACCCTTGCGCCGTACCCAAAGCGATCGCCAGACCTTTTCCGCCCGTCCCGCCCGATCGAGGCGAACCATAAAGCGGCAACCATGACCGGGCTTAGCCTGAGCATCCCGGATCTCGTACGCCCGTCCCCGCCCCTGGGCACGCCATCGTTCAAGGGCTTCGTTCGCCTTTTCGAGGGCGGTGCCGTACTCCGGGGAGACGGGGCTCCCCGCCTGGCTTGCGCGGCGCGGCGTGTCCCCGATCGCCGCGATCTGCCAGCGACCGGAGGGCGCCTTCACCAGAACGATCCGCTCTTGGGATGAGCTTCCTCCCGAATCCTCGATGCCGGTGTAGGCCTCGTTGCGCCGGACCTCGACAGCGTAGCGGTTCGGCCCAAGCCACCCTCCGCTCTCAACTTCGTAACCCGAGTGGTGCGGATTCGACAATCCGCTCAGTTCCGACTCCAGGGCGTCCTGCGACAACCGAGCCCGGAACGAGGGGGCGAGAAGCGCGGCCCCGCGCGTCACGTCTCGCATCCGCCAAGCCGCTAGGTAGGCGTCGGCGACCGCAAGGGCCACGGCCGATCGACTCTTGGCCGGAGCCGCCCAAACGGAGGACGTTACGAAGAGACCGAGCGCAACCGTCAGCACGCGTGCGACCATCGATCTGCGGAGGCTACCCGACCGACCGTCTACGCTTCGACCGGCATCCCGGCCCGAGCCCGCGTGCGGGTGACCGAGGAGACGACCGCCCACGCGACGAAGCCGAAGATCGCGCCGAGGAACAGGCCGATCGCGATGCGGGCGAGGCTGAGCGAGACGGGGATGTGGAGGTGGCAGAGGGTGTTGACGACGCTCGTCTGGCCCACCGCGCCCACTAGGAGCAGGAGGGCGATCCAGCCGCCCATCATGCGGGAGGCGGCGGAATCCCTCACCCCCAACCCCTCTCCCTTAGAAGGGAGAGGGGTCGCGAGCCGGTACCGCAAGTACAGGCCGAGGGCCACGATCATGATGGGGTGGCCGACGAGGAACTCCTTCGTGCGGGGCCGGACGTAGGCGTAGCGGTCGAGCAGGCTCCGGAGGATCATTTCCGGCCCGCTCGCGCCGACGCCGCCGTCGTTGCCGGTCCGCGCGAGCATGAAGGCCATCGCGCCCGCGAGAAACACGGAAAGGATGACCGCGCCCCAGGTGATGGGCGACCGGAGGTTGCCCCGCCAGTCGGTCAGCCGGGTGAAGGCATACCAGCCGATACCGAGTACGGGCAGGAACACCGCGACCTTGATGCCCTTGAACTCGTCGGCCTTGACGTAGTAGGGCAGGCCGTTGAGCATTCCCGCCACGACGAGCCCGCCCACGAGGGAGACCGCCGAGACGAGCAGGAACGCTTGAAGGACGCGCGCCCACTCCGGCCCCTTGAGGCGGAGGGCGACGTCGTCGAGAATCTCGAACGCCGCCACCGGGGCCGCCGCCGCCGCGAGCAGGGCCATGATCTGCGTTCCCGTCTTCACCGCGCATCCCAACGCGAGAAGGGCCAGCAGCGCCGCACCCGCCTGCCGCACCTTCCGGTTCGAGACGAAGCCCGCCACCGCGAACCAGACCGTCGGCGCGATGGCGAGGCCGATGAGGAGGGAGAAGTGCTTCCAAAGCGCCGGCCCGTGCGACGCCTGCGGCACCCCGAGCGTCAGGCCGTCCGCCGCCGTCGCCTTCGAAACCCGCTCGACGAATCCTCCGAACGACTCGATGGGGCTCTGCGAGGCGAGAGTCAGCGGACGCAGGAGCAAGACGCGCATCTCACGCTCTCGCGCCGCCTTCTCGTAGCGGTCGAGCGCGTCGAAGTCGGTGAGGCGGTCCAACTCGGCCGTCTGGGCGGAGTGCAGGCGGATCACGATGTCCGCCGCGTGGTCGAGCATGTCCTGGTCGCCGCCGAGCTTGGCGAACTCCGGCGTGACGTAGCGCATTCCGGTTTCGCGCAGGGTGTCGATCGTGACGCCGATCGCCTCGCGCCGCCCGAGCACCTGGTCGCCCGCGGGCAGAAACATCGTCGCGCCCATCTCGTGCATCCACTCCAGGGTGCCCTTGACGTACTCGCCGCTCGCTCCTGCCGGGTTGATCGTGCGGGCGATGATCTGCATTCGGGCCACCTTCGCCTCCCGCGCCTGTTCGGGGTCGAGTCCGATCGACGTGCCGCGCACCGAGCCCGGGCCGGCCACCAATTCGATGTCGCCGCCCCGCTCCGAGAACTTGTAGCCCCGCAGGGTCAGCCCCTTCTCGACCCGCGCCTTCACCGTGGGGTCGATCTTCGAGATGATCGTGCGCGCGCCCTCCACACCCACCTGGAGCTGGTGGTTGCCCGAGAGCTCGCCGATGTTGTCGTCGCCCAGGACCACCGCGTTGAGCCCCGCCGTCCTGAGCCTCGCGAGCGCCTCGGCGGGCGAGAGCCCCGCCGCCGCGCCGAGCGACTCGACGGTGTCGATCTCCGTGGCGAGGGCCAGCGAGCGGTTCTCCGTCTCGACGGCGTACCGCTTGGAGATGGAGAAGAGCGACAGGGCCGTCGCGAGCAGGAGCGAGGCGATCAGGAGGCGAGGAGGTCGACGTTCGGCCACAGGTAGAGACAAGTATGGAGCGCGCGCAGGCGTTCCCGGTTTCGCAAGGATCGTCGTCCCGAGAGGATGGGTGGCGCTTCGTGCGTTGGACGTTTCCGGTTCGCTCCCAACCCTTTCCCCCTTCGCGTTTGGAGCCTCCCCGTGAGCCGTCGAGGGTACCGGCCTTCGAAGGGGTCTTTCTTACGCATCGAAACCCGATCTGGGAATGCGGAAACGATCGCCCGGGCGGTTCCGCCCGGGCGTCGTCAAAGAGAGTCGATCACGCCGCCATCGACGCGCATCGCCGCACCGGTCGTGGCCGAGGCGAGCGGCGAGGCGAGATAGACCACGAGATTCGCAACTTCCTCGGGCGTGGCGGCGCGCCCGATGATCGAGCTTGGCCGGTGGGCTTGGACGAACGCCTTCGCCTTCTCCTCGTCCGACCCCTCTCCAGGGACGTTCTGGAGCATTTTCGTCACTCCCTCGGAAAGCGTGGGGCCGGGAAGCACGGAGTTCACCGTCACGCCGGTGCCCGCCATCCGTTTGGCGAGGCCGCGCGCGAGCGCCACATCGGCGGTTTTCGTGACGCCGTAGTGGACCATCTCCACCGGGAGATTGAACGCCGACTCCGAACTCAGGATGAGGAAACGCCCCCATCCCCGTCGTTCCATCGGAGGCAGGTAGGCGCGGGCGAGCCGGACCGACGCCATCACGTTGGCCTCCCAATGGCGCGCCCACACCGCGTCGTCGGCCTCGAAGAAGTCCATCGGCTCGAACACCCCCATGTTGCTGACCACGACGTCGAACGTCGGCTCGGCGGCGACGAGCGCCGCGCAGCCCTCCGGCGTCCCGAGGTCGGCGGCCACGCCCCGCGTCCCTCCTCCGATCTTCGCGACGGCGGCCCCGGTTCGCTCCTCCGTCCGTCCGTTGACGACGACCGTCGCCCCCGCCTCCGCGAGACCTTGGGCGATCGCGAGGCCGATGCCCGCCGTCGAGCCGGTGACGAGAGCGGTCTTGCCCGAGAGGTCCAGGTTCATCGCAAGCCTTAGATCGCCCGTGGGCGGTGAGAGTTCGAGGCCGTTTTGCGATCGGTCTTGTGAAGTCAACCGTAGCCGCTGAAAGGCAGGATCGTTCAAGAACGCGCGAGGATCGTCCATCGATCCGAGAGGGGGCGCCTCGTAGGAAGGGGCATGAAGCTCAACGACCTTCGCACCCTCGGCCGCTCCGGTCTCCCGGTCTCCCCCTTCGCTCTCGGCACGATGACGATGGGCAACTCCGCCTGGGGGTCGCCCGACGACGTTTCCGAGGCGATCTTCAACGCCTACGTGGACGCCGGAGGCAACTTCGTCGACACCGCCGACGTGTACTCGAGCGGTCGGAGCGAGGAGTTGCTCGGCCGTTTCATCGCTGGGCGTAACCTGCGCGACCACGTCGTACTCGCGACGAAGTACGCCTTCAATTTCGACACGAGCGGCGACGTGAACGCCGTCCCCAACCCGCTCGCGGGCGGTTCGAGCCGCAAGAACCTCCATCGGGCGCTTGAGGGCTCGCTTCGGCGGCTCGGTACCGACTACGTCGACCTCTACTGGATGCACGTGTGGGACGGGGTCACCCCCGCCGAAGAGGTCGTCGGCGCGATGAGCGACCTCATCCGCGCAGGCAAGATCCGCTATTACGGCCTCTCCGACGTGCCCGCCTGGTTCGCGACCCGCGTGGCGACGCTTGCCCAAGCCCAGGGCGATCCCGCCCCGGTCGCGATGCAGATGTTCTACTCGCTCGTCGAGCGTTCGGTCGAGCGGGAGCACGTCCCTGCCGCCCAGGCTCTCGGCATGGCGATGGTGCCGTGGAGCCCCCTGGCCTACGGATTGCTGTCGGGCAAATACCGGCGCGACGACCCCAAGGCGGCGGAAAGTCGCCTTAGCGGACCGAACCCCTTCGGCGAATCGCTCTTCACG
>CAXUKB010000025.1:10328-22205 GCA_964251345.1 uncultured Fimbriimonas sp.
CGAATTGGCGCACCGTCGACGCCCTGCGGGAGGTCGCGGGCGAGTTGGGCCTCTCGATGAGCCGGGTCGCGCTCGCCTGGCTCCTCGAGAAGCCGGGCGTCGGCTCGATTCTCCTGGGCGCCCGCACGATGGATCAGCTCACGGATAACCTCGCCGCGCTGGAGGTCGACCTCGCGCCGGAAATCGTGACTCGCCTCGACGCGGCCACGGGCTTCGACCTTGGCCTCTACGCTCTCTCCACCCCCGGCTCTCCCCTCGCGAGCGGGGCGATTTTCGCGGGTGCGCGGGTCGACGGCTGGCGCTAGGCCGCACAATGGACTCGTGGTGCTCACGGGTCTCGACCGTCTCGTCGCCGAGGATTTCGCCCGCCTGCGAGGCCAGCGCCTCGGCCTGCTCGTCAATCAGGCGAGCGTCGACCGCGGCTATCGCCACGCGCTCGATCTCATGTTCGCGGCGGAGCTCGACCTCGGCGCGCTGTTCGGGCCGCAGCACGGCCTCTGGGGCCACACCCAGGACAACATGGTCGAGTGGGAGGGCGGCCGGTACCGGGGGCTGACGCTCCACAGCCTCTACGGCGCTCACCGCGAGCCCACCCCCGCGATGCTCGAAGGGCTCGACCGCGTCGTCGTCGACGTGTTCGACGTGGGCTCGCGCTACTACACCTTCGTGTGGAGCATGGCCCTCACGATTCGCGCCTGCGCGCGGGCGGGAATTCCCGTGACCGTGCTCGACCGCCCGAACCCGATCAACGGAATCGATACCGAGGGGCCGGTGCTGGAGGAGGGCTATGAGAGCTTCGTCGGCCGGTTCGCGGGGCTGCCGATCCGGCACGCGATGACCGCCGGGGAGATCGCCCGCTGGCTCGGCTTCGGAGACGTGGAGGTGGTGGAGGTCGAGGGCTGGGACCGAAGCCTCTACGGCGACGAAACGGGCGCGCCCTGGGCGATGCCCAGCCCCAACATGCCGACCGTGGACACCGCGGTCGTGTACCCCGGCGGTTGCCTGCTGGAGGCGACCAACCTGAGCGAGGGGCGGGGCACCACCCATCCGTTTGAGACCTTTGGCGCCCCTTGGCTCGACGGCTGGCGGATGGCCGAGGCGCTCCGCGACCTGCCGGGCTGCGTCCTGCGCCCGCTGGAGTTTCAGCCCACGTTCAACAAATACCGAGGGGAGGTCTGCTCCGGCTGTTTCATTCACGTCACCGACCGCCGCGCGTTCCGCCCCGTAGCGACGACGTTGCGAATCATCGAGGAGTCGATCCGGCAGACGGGCCTGCACGACGCCTCGGAACTTCCGATCACCGAGACCTTCGTCCACGAGGCGGCGGAAACGCGCCTTCCCGGCTTCGCCTGGCGGCAGCCGCCCTACGAATACGAGTTCGACCGCATGCCCTTCGACATCCTCATCGGCAACGGACGGATGAGAGAGACGCTGATCCCAATCTCATAGCCTTTCTCGCGGGTGCTGAAGGATGCTTTTTGCGGCCGTATCGGTGCTTCTAAGAATTCAAGTCGGCACGGGTGACGGTGGTACAGACCCCCACCTTTACCCATGGCACCCTTTAACGCTACACCCGAATGTCGAGCCGCTGTCCCTTGCCGGTGGCCTGGCGCGCCGCGTCGACGGTCTGCTCGCGTTGCGCCTGGAGCGTCTTCTGCATGAGCATGGCTTGAAGCTGCGCCCGCTTCACGTCGGCCGTGGAGGTCACGGTCGCGGCGGGCGGGGTTGAAGAAACGGGACGCAGTTCCATCGCCATCTGGAGTCTCGGCACCCAAAGACGAGATCTTTAGGGTTGTCCTCGACTCGTCTCTGGGTTAAGGCCTTCGAGGGGCTCGAGAAAGGTGGCCACACACCGAGTGGATCCGGCGTCAATCCTTCCTCTTGCGGACGCTTGTACCGGGATGAGGAAGGGGCCGGGGAGACGCAAAAGGAGGGACACCTTCTGGAGTGCGGGGCTTTAGAGGCCGTTGCGTGGAGTGGCGAGATTACCTTTGGGCCTTTGTTTCCTCTAGCGTAGCCGAGGGCTTCAGCCCTCGCTTAGTTAAAGCCTTCGACTACGGGTACCCCGTGGGGGAAGAGCAAGCCCACGCAACCGTCTCTTTAACACCGCTTCTCTCGGGAGCTTCAGCTCCGTGCCCTCTCGTTCGTTGCGAAAACACACGCCGATGAATCGGCCGAAAAAAGCGGTGCTGAACCAGACACTCTACACTCGTCAATGCGTCGGACTCTCCCTCGCTCCTCTTCCAGACTCCCGTCCCCTCGTCCCGAAAGGTTCCTGCCGCACTTTTAAGGAGGTGGGAACGCGTCTACCGCTCTAACAATCATAGGGTGCAGAAATGGACACCCTGCCGCGAAGGAGCGCCGATCTCGACCTCGATTCCATCCGTTCTAAAGGCACGGGCTTCCCCTCGCCGGAGAGCTGGCAGGACCAAACCCTCTACTTTCTCCTCATCGACCGCTTCTCCGACGGCGACGAACGCACCCCCGACAACTCGAAGGGATCGACGCCTCTCGCGCGTTCGGAAGACCGGGGCAACGCGG
Source organism: uncultured Fimbriimonas sp. (assembly GCA_964251345.1). Lineage (GTDB taxonomy): Bacteria > Armatimonadota > Fimbriimonadia > Fimbriimonadales > Fimbriimonadaceae > Fimbriimonas. The sequence continues at coordinate 12,870 of CAXUKB010000025.1, forward strand.
TCGGCAACGAGGAATCCGCCACCCGATGGCGGGAGGCAGGCACCGATTACGTCGGCGGCACGCTGAAGGGGATCCAGAGCAAGCTCGGCTACCTCAAGCGGCTCGGAATCACCGCCCTCTGGATCTCGCCCGTGCTGAAGCAGTCGGGCCTCCACAGTTACCACGGCTACGCCACCCAGGACTTTCTGCGGATCGATCCCCACCTCGGCACCGCGGAGGATCTGCGCGACCTGTGCGCCGCCGCCCACGCGGAAGGGCTCCGCGTCGTGCTCGACATCGTTCTCAACCACGCCGCGAACGTCTTCTCGTACGAGCGGGGCGGCGCGTGGACAGGCGAGGAGTTCCCCGTCAAAGGCTGGAACGACGCCCAGGGTCGGCCCACCATCCCCTTCGAAAAGGAGGCCACCGACGACCGCGACGCCGCCGTCTGGCCATTGGAACTTCAAGATCCCGCCGCCTTCCACCGCAAAGGGGGGATCGGCGACTGGGATCGCGACCCCGAGTTCCGGGAAGGCGACTTTTTCGATCTCAAGGACTTCGCGCAAGGCGAGGGCGGCATCGACGACTACCGCCCTTCGGAGGCGCACCGCGCCCTGACCCAGGTCTACAAGTACTGGATCGCTTACGCCGACCTCGACGGCTTTCGCATCGACACCGTCAAGCACATGGATGCGGGGGCGACCCGTTTCTTCGTGAACGAAGTCCGCGCCTTCGCCAAAGAGTTGGGCAAGGAAGACTTCTTTATCGTCGGCGAGGTGACCGGCGGCCGCGGCTTCGCGCTCGATCTCGCCCATAAAACAGGACTCGACGCGTCCCTCGGCATCTGCGGCGAACCGAACTTGCTCGCGGGCGCGGTTCGGGGGGAGACGGCGCCGGAGGAGTTCTTCACCCTCTTTCCCGAAGAGGCGCCGATCGGCGACGGAACCTACGGCGGCCACTCGGTGAGCATCGTCGACGACCACGATCAGGTCTGCCGGGGGAGCAAGGCCCGTTTCGCCTCCGATCCTCTGGGGGCGAAGCTCAATCTCGCCGTGAACGCGCTGAACGTCCTCACCCTCGGCATCCCGTGCGTCTACTACGGCAGCGAGCAGGGGTTCGACGGAAAGGGCGACGGCGACGACGCCGAGCGGTACATCCGCGAGGCGATGTTCGGCGGCGAGTTCGCGGCGTTCGGCTCCCGGTGCGTCCATTTCTTCGACGAGAACTCAGAAGGGTTCAAGGGGCTTGCGGCCTTGCTTCACCTGCGCAACGAGGAGCCTGCCCTGCGCCGGGGCGGACAGTACCTCCGGGAAGTCTCCGGCGACGGTGTGGGATTCGGCCTTCCCGAGCCGCAGGGCAAAGACCGGATCCACTCCGTCGTCGCTTGGTCCCGCACCCTGGACGGTCGAGAGATCGTGGTTGCGATCAACACCGATCCGGACATCCCTACCACCGCGTGGGTCACCGTCGACGGCACGATCCATGGGGTCGGGGACACGATGCGTTGCGCCTACTGTCCTGGGGAGGAGAACCCCTGTGAGGTGAAGGTAGAGCCGCGCAACGGCCTCGCGATCAAGGTTACGCTTCCTCCGGGCGGCGTCGCCGTCTATCGGTAAACGAGATCCCACGGAGCCGCCGTGCTGCGCAGACGCGCGACGTGGCGGCGAGGTGGGTCGCCGAAGAAGCGGCGGTACTCGCGGCTGAAGTAGGACGGGTCGTCGTAGCCCACCCGAATGCCCGCGCCCGCCGCGTCCAGTCCTTCGCCCACCATGAGCCGCTTCGCCTCTTGGAGCCTCATCTGCCGCTGGAACTGAACCGGCGTCATGGCGGTAACCCGCTTGAAGTGCCGATGAAGCGCCGAGGGGCTGAGGCCACACTCGTGGGCCAATCCCTCGATCGACATCGGTTCGTGGAAATGGCGGCGAAGCCACTCGACCGCCTTTCGAACGCGTTCGGCTTCGCCACCGTGAGTCGCGGCCTGACGCAGACGTGGGGCCTGGTCGCCTCGAAGCAGCCGGTACAGGACCTCCCGCAGGAGAAGCGGCGCGAGGAACTCCACGTCTTCGGGCGAGTCGAGCAGACGCGCGAGACGGACCACCGGATCGAGGAGCGCCGCGTCGATGGGCGAGGCGTCGATCGCCCGCATCGTCCCTTCGGGCGGAGCGTCGGGAATCCCGGATGCGAGAACGACCTCCGCGATGAGCGACGGATCGAGCTCGATCATGATCCAGAGGCAGGGCCGCGCCTCCGATGCCTCGATCACTCCGCCGGAGGCGGGCAGCGAGAGGGTGTTGAGAAGGAATCGCCCGGAGTCGTAGAGGAGCCGTTCGTCGCCCACGAGGATCTGCTTGGCCCCTTGCGCGATGACGCAGAGCATCGGGGTGTAGACGGCAAGCTTGGGCTCGATCGGCCGGGTGCAACGCAACGCCCAAAGCGGTCCGCGGCGGACGCAGGTCTCGCCTGGCGGAACCGCCCGGTCGAGGGCTTGGGCGAGCTCCCCAAGGGCAGGACTCAAGCCCTTTTCGATCGTGCCCGGTCCTTGCATTTCTCCCCGCCGCTTCTCCTACGAGGCGCGATCGGTCTCGGTGCCCCGGCGCGCACGCAAGGATGGTCGGGCAGAGCCTTGATTTTCATCGAAGGACTGGAACGTCATCGAAAACGCCCGGCCTTGGGGAAGCCGTGCAATCCCCGGAGCGAGCAGCCTTCGCTCCGGCGACGTACTCCTTGATGCCGATCGACTCGGACGACGGATGTTGGCGAGGCGTGGGGCGGAACGTCAAGCGGACGACCGAGATCGGCGGGCGAGAGCCGCCGCAACGTGCGCGAAAGCAGCCTTCCTAAGGGCATCGGGGCGCGCAGCCGCTTGGTGGACGGGCCACGCTTCGCGCGTCTGATTGAACGACGTTTCCTCCCCGAGGATCGCCACGGCCCGGCTCGGCCCCAACAACGTTGGTCGTCCGTCGCCGAAGCAAGACTGCGCCGCGATGGAGGAGGACGAGCGAAGCTGACGCCGCAAGCATCAAGGAAGCATCCGACAGATGTGACTGCAATCGTAGTCAAAAGCGAGATCGGCACCGTCTAGATCGCATGCCGTCTTCCCTAGCTTCTAAAGCCGCCCCTTTACGACCGATTCTGTAGTCACGGGATGGCTCGTGCCCGCGACTACAGAGCCATCTTTCCGATCGGCGCTGTACCGAGTTGAGGCGGCGGATACAAAGCATCGGCAAGAGAGTATCCGACGCCTATGACACCGGGATCGGCTGAAGCCGCCGCGGCGGCTCAAGTCATCGCCTAATGCACTCCCGAGAATTCTTTGACCTTCTCGAAAGGTCCGTTGGCCTCCTCGACCCCTAAGGCGGTCGCACCGAGACGACCGTCAAAATGATTCGGACTGCTTCGCGCTATCCTCTAGGCTCCCGCGCCGCGAAACCGCGGCGCAGACGAGCCATGAAGAACCTCCACTCCGCGTCGACCTTGGCCCTCCTGCTCGCCGCGGGAGCCGCGGGCGCGCAAGCCGGTTGGGCGCCGAAGCACGCCTCGATCGAGACCCGTTGGGCCAAGGACGTCACGCCCACGAACGCCTTGCCCGACTACCCGCGCCCGCAGATGGCGCGCGCCGAGTGGAAGAGCCTTAACGGCCTGTGGGAATACCAGCCCGGGGCGGAGGGCGACCCTTTCCCAACCACCACCCTCGCGAGCAAGATCCTTGTGCCGTACGCCGTCGAGACCGCCGCGTCGGGCGTGATGGAGCACCACGAGCGACTCTGGTACCGACGCACCTTCGCCGTGCCCGCGGGATGGCGGTCGCGGCGGACCATGCTCCACTTCGACGCGGTCGACTACGAGGCCGAGGTGTTCGTCAACGGCCAGAGCCTAGGCATCCACAAGGGCGGCTACGAGCCGTTTTCGTACGACGTCACCGCCTACCTCAAGGGCACGGGACCGCAGGAGCTCGTCGTCCGGGTGTTCGATCCGACCGAAGCGGGCGGTCAGCCGCGCGGCAAGCAGACCACCAAGCCCGGCGGCATCATGTACACCCCCACGACCGGGATCTGGCAGACGGTGTGGATGGAGCCCGTCGCAAAGACCTCCATCGATTCCCTCAAGATCGTGCCCGACGTCGACAAGAAGTCGGTGCAGATCACGGTGAACGCGACGCCGGGCACGAAGGCCGTCGTGGCGATCAAAGACGGGGCCCGGACTGTGGAGACGGTCACCCTCCTCGCGAACGAAGAGACGACGGTTCCCATCCCGAATCCCAAACTCTGGTCGCCCGCGAGCCCCTCGCTCTACGATCTCGACGTCGAGCTCCTCGAGGGGCCGCATCTCGTGGATCGCGTCCACAGCTACTTCGGGATGCGCAAGATCTCGCTCGGCAAGGTGGGCGGCGTCACGCGGATGCTTCTGAACGACGCGTTCACGTTCCAAATCGGCCCGCTTGACCAGGGCTACTGGCCCGAGAGCGGCCTCACTCCACCCACCGAGGCCGCGATGAAGGCCGACTTGGAGACTATGAAGCGGTTCGGCTTCAACATGGTCCGCAAGCACATCAAGGTCGAGCCCGCGCGCTGGTACTACTGGGCCGACCACCTCGGGCTCATGGTGTGGCAGGACATGCCCTCGCCGGACTCCTACATCGAAAAGGCCCCGCCCATCGACAAGCCCGCGTTCGAGAAGCAGATCGAGAACGTGGTGGCGACCCACATGAACGCGCCCTCGATCGTGATGTGGGTCGTCTTCAACGAGGAGCAGGCCCGCTACGACACCGCGCGTCTCGTCGCCAAGGTGAAGGCGCTCGACCCCTCGCGCCTTGTGGACCGCGACAGCGGCGGCGGTTACGAGAAGGACGGCCAGGGCGGCGAGATCGGAAGCGTGGACGACGTCCACTCGTATCCCCCGCCCAACGTCGCGCCGCCCAGCCCCGATCAGGCGCTCGTGTGCGGCGAGTACGGCGGTCTCGGCTTCATCGTCAAGGGCCATACCTGGAAGAAGGATGGCTGGGGCTACGCCCTGATGCCGAGCCAGGAAGAGCTGCAGGACACCTACGGCGAGTACACGATGAGGCTCAAGAGGCTCCGCGACGAGAAGGGGCTGAGCGCGGCGGTCTACACCCAGATCACCGACGTCGAGATCGAGTCGAACGGCCTCATGACCTACGACCGGGTTCTCAAGGTCGACCCGGCGAAGATCGGCCTCGCGAATCGGTTCGCGTACCCTATGCCGACCCTCGTGGACCTTTTGCCCACCTCGGAGAAGGCGGCGCAGACCTGGCGCTACACCACCGCCGCTCCGCCGAGCGACTGGACGGGCAAGGCGTACAACGACACCGGATGGGCGCAGGGTCCGGGCGGTTTTGGGGCCTCCGTCGCGCCGGGCAACCCCCTGGGCACGCCTTGGAGCACGTCGGACATCTGGATCCGCCGCACGTTCACCCTGCCGAACCTCACTCCGGAAGCGCTAAAACAGATCGCGTTGCGCGACTGCCACGACGAGGACATCGAGGTCTACGTCAACGGCGTGCTGGCCTACCGGGCCGACGGTTACGTCTCGGACTACGAGACCAAGCCGCTAAGCGCCGCCGGTCGCGCGGCGCTCGTTCCCGGCGGAGAAAACGTGATCGCCGTCCACTGTCACCAGACCACGGGCGGCCAGTTCGTCGACGCGGGCCTCGTCCGCAAGATCCCCGCGAAGGGGTAGAGCCGGCCCCCAAGGTCTCGTCGCCGCGGGTTCAGGCGGCGAGCCGGAGCCGCTCGAAGCCGTCGGGGTGGCCCGACCGGAGCGCATCGTCGCGACGCGACCGCGAGATCTCGCGGGTCGCGTCGATCACCATCGCTCGCGCCTCCTCCAGCGACGGCGCTTGCGAGAACGCACCGGGAATCTCCGGAATCTCGGCAGACCACCAGCCATCCTCATCACGCTCGTACAGGATCGTCAGCTCGAGTCCCATACAAGGCTGTTTCCACGTTTACACGGAAGCCCTTATAATGGGCGGATGCGCCGCCTCGTCCCCGGGCTTCTGCCTTTTCTCGTCCTCGCCGGCTGTCACGGACCGGCGGACGATTTCTCCAAGGTGGACGTTGCCGCCCCGGCGCTCGCGTCCGACTGGGCGCAGTTCCGGAACGGACCGGCGGGATACGCGTTCCAAGCGCCCAAGGACTGGCCGTTGGACCCAGGACAAGAAGCGACGGCGCTTCTTTCCCGATCGAACGTCGACACGTCGCCGCTTGTCCGGGTTCTAAGTTTGCCCGCGGCACGCGAGCACGAGTTGGTCAGCTTCGCGCTGATGCGCTTCGTCGTGCCGAGCGAGGCACGGGGCGAGTTGAAGGTGACCGACCTGAACGATCTCGCCGACAAGGCGCGGAAGGGCATGGAGACCAATCTGGCCGACGTGCGGCAAGAGCGGCTGACGCTCGACACCGGTCCTGCCGAGCACGTGTGGGGAACGATGGATCGGGTGGAGGCGAACGGCACGCACCGCAAGATGACCTCCCACGTCCTGGTCTTCACGACCGCGCTTCACACCTACGTGGCGATGTACGGCTACCCCACCGATCGCGAAACCGAGTATCGCCCGACCTTGGACCGGATCGTCCACTCGATCCGGCTCTTCGTGCCCGAGAAGGACGGGCAGGTGACCATCCCCGAATCCGCCCGGAACTCTCCTCCTTCCCCACCGACGTTCACGACGCCGACGGCCTCCACACCGCCGCCCGTTTACACCCAGGCGCCGGCATGGGGCTCGCCGCCGCCGACGTCCGCGCCGACCGACCCGAATGTCCCGCCGCACGATTCCGCGAGCTCGACCCCGCCCGCAGGCGCGCCACCGTCCAGCGCGAGCGGTGAGACGGACCCTCCCGTGGCGCAAGGCGCCTCCGGCGGGCAGGCCGACCCCGCCACTCAGGGCGCTCAAGGATCGTCGGGGGGCGCGGCCGCCCCGCCTCAGGAGCCGCCGTCGGCGGGCGGCGGCTCGGCGGCGCCGCCCGCGGGGAGCCCGCCAGGATCGCCGTAGTGTGCCCGAAGCGCCGCCTCGAACGCCTCGTGGTCCATCGGCTCCGCCTCCTCCAACGTTACGATCAGCCGCGTCCCGGGGGCGAACGGAACGACGGGGACGACGAGCGTTCCCTCCTCGGAAACGGTCGCCTCAGTCGTGTAGGGTTCCACAAGTGCACGATGGCATACTAGAACTGTGGCTATCGATCTCGCGCGTTTGAGGCGGATCTACGGGCGCTTCCATCCCGAGGAGCCGCCCGCGCCAAGCGAGTACGTCGACTTCAACGGTCTGCGGGGCGACACGGTGATCGAGCCGCTGGCGAAGGAGATCGGGCTTGCCGACCTGTCACTCACCCGCCTCTTCTCTGGCGGGCGCGGAGTGGGGAAGACGACCGAACTCCACCGCCTAGAAAAGATCTTTAAGGAGAGCGGTTACACCGTCGTCTTTATGGACGCCGACCGGGCAATCGATATTAACAACGTCGATTTTCCGGACGTGCTCGTCTTTATGGCGCTCACTCTAATCCAAGAGTTGGAGGAGATGCGCAAGCTGGCTCCTTTCGCGAACCTGGTGCGTACCGCACGGGACAAGCTCGCGGAAGCGTTGCGCGTCATCAACCCGGATGTCGAGCCTAGCAAGGCGGAGCTCAGCGTCGGCGTCGCCAAGTTCGGCTTTAACCTGCGCCAGCGGCGGACGGGGGCGGAGAGCCTACGTGAGCAGGCCGAGGCGCTGACCACCGACATGCTTCAAGCATTCCGCGAACTCTCGGGCGCCCTGAACAAAGCGATCGAGAGTCGAGGTGGCGCGGGGCTCGTCCTGATCCTCGACGGAACGGACAAGATCGAGCCTCGAGGCGCGGACGATGAGACGGACCAGCAGGAGCGGTTCTTCGTTCAGCGCGCGGCCCAACTGTGTTCGCTCGGCGCGCACCTTGTGCTCACCGCCCCGATCTCGTTTTGCTACTCGCCCACCGTCGCGGGATTCGACCAGACGGCGGGCGGTCCGCCCGCCGTCCTGCCGACGATCAGCCTCCGGGGGCCGAACCGGAGCGAAGTCCGGGAGGACACGCCCGGCTTTCAGCGATTTCGCGAGTTGGTCGGGAAGCGGCTCGCGACGGCGGGCGAGAGCGTGCAGGACGTTTTCGAATCCGAGACCCTCGAGCGGTTAATCCAGGCGAGTGGCGGCAGCCCAACGATGCTGATGACGCTCGTTCGCTCGGCCCTGACCCGCGCTTCCGACTTGCCCATCGGCCCGGACGTGGCGGACACTGCCGTCCGAGTGGAGGCTCAAGGCTTCTTTCGGCAACTCGACGACGCACACTACGACGCCCTTCGCGCCTACGTCCAGCCGAACCCGGCCCGCCCAAAAGGCGAGATCGGAATGGACTGCCTATTCCGCACCTACCTTTACGAGTACAAGGATAAGGAGGGCGCGCGTGAGACCTGGTTCGAGGTGAACCCCATTGTCCGAGAGCTTGCCCCCCTTCGAGGGTGAAAACCTCGCCTCTTACGAGGCCCTAAAAACGGCGATCGCCCTTGCCGACGGCTTCACCCTGATCTTCGCGATAACGAACACCGAGGACGGTGCTCAGGAGGTGATGCGGCGACTCTGGCGAGAAGGCATTCGGTACCAAAAAGCGTGGCTTGGCGATCCCGAACGGCCGCTGGTCGATCAGGTGCGGGAGAGCGTTCGCTCGGCGAAGCTGCCGGTCATGGTTCTCGGCCTGGAAGGACTCACGACGATGCGGGAGACTATGACTCGATCCTTGCGAAACCTCAACTGGACGCGTCCACAATGGGCAGCGCTATTTCCGCAGACGATCGTCTTCTGGGTGCCCGCCGACATGGAAGCAGATTTGGCGAGAGAGGCTCCCGATCTGTGGCGGTTTAGGAGTCTGCGTGTGGAGTTCAAGTTCGGACTCTTGCCTCGTGCGGCAAGAGCGGCCGACATCCGCAATCGGCTCCGTACTTTGAACCTAGCGCCTCGGGTAAGGCTCGCGGCATTAATGGAGCTATTTGAGCTCACGCATAGCCAAAGCCCCCTTCAGGAGGCGGTGAATCTTGTCGCTCAAACACCAAGTCTTGCTTGGCGAGAGGAATTTCAGCACCTTCGTGATCTAACACTGCATTCTGAAGAAGTCAACGATGCTTCATTGGAGCGCTTTGGATTGCTCCCACGTATTCGACGCATTCTCATCCTCAACACAAGTCTCACCGACATAGGCATAGCATCGGTAATCAAGCGATCTAATAGCGATAACTTGTCTTACGTTGGCATTACAGGAGGGATGCTAGGCGTGTTAACAGCTTATACAATAAACAGCATAGCTAACGTTTCCGGTTTATTGATTGCTAACTGTGAGGATC
>CAXUKB010000025.1:22215-22490 GCA_964251345.1 uncultured Fimbriimonas sp.
CGAGCACCTAGCAAATGACTCCTCGCTGGGAAACATATTCGTTCTCGGCTCAAGTCTGTCTTCAAAAGGTGCACAAGCGGTTTGCAATTTGAAGAACTTGAAGATTCTTATGCTGAGCAATACTTCGCTTGAAGGAGTGGACCTTTCATGCTTCTCCAAGTTAACGGAGCTTCTTATACTGAGAATTAGCGGAACAGGCGTGACGAGTCTTTTTATATCAGTCATTAGCTCACTTCCGAAATTGCTTCACCTGAACTTGGAGGATACGATAGTCT
>CAXUKB010000026.1:0-22363 GCA_964251345.1 uncultured Fimbriimonas sp.
CACTTGAGGAACGTCGGCCAACGCGGATTCTCCTGCGCGCTCAGCCGACCGCCGAACGTGCCAATGCGATTGTACTGGTTTCTCAGAGCCGTGAATGCCAAACGTCGAGTGCGGCCCGTAGCATCGCCTCCGTTTCTGGTGACCATCGAGACGGTGTGCCGGAAAGAAGAGCATTAGCCCTTGCCAGTTCGTCGGCACTGGGCTGAGCGATTCGAAAGCGCGACGCGTCGGCCCACTGGCGCAGCCATCTCTCCCAGCTGTAATCTTCCTGGCGAAGCACGATAAGGAGCGCCTCCCAACGAGGAGAGCGGTTGAGAAGCATCCCTCGGACCGCGTGCGAGAGGTCGAGCTGGGCGACCGCTTCGGGATCGATCGGCAGGCTCGACCGAATCATCCCCTCTGCCGCTGCTCGCTGGACCTTTCGACTCGGGTCCCGAAGGGCGGCGAAAAGTTCTGGCGCGGCGGCGTCTTCGATAAGCCGAGAGACCGACTCGAGCGCACGATGCCGGACGTCGGCCTTGGGATGGGCGAGCAACGAGCGCAGGACTTCGGCATCGGCCCGTTCTCCGGTCTCACCCAAACCGGAGACGGCTCCGGATGCGGGCAGCAGAGTTCGGTAATGGGCGGCATAGTCGCGCTTACCGAGTAAGTAGCGGGAGTCATTGCGTACGCCCGCGTTTTCATCGGTAAGCGCCTCCTCGACCGCGCTCGACGGTGCGAAGTCCAGCGCGAGTCTTCGAACCTGCGGATTGCGCGAGTCGAGCAATTCTCGCCACTTCCCCGGCTCAGGCGCCAAACGACGCGCCGCCTCCAACTGAACGGCGGGCGATCCCGACCGTAGGCTTTCCTGAACGAGCGTCGTGTGACTCTCATCCGCTCCCGCGATATGCCACGCCACCCAGCGCCCGATGGCTCCGTTTCGGTACGCCTTCCGGATCTTGGCGGCGAGTCCCTTCCGTTTCCCGACCTCCCCTTCATAGGCCCAGATCAGCCTTCCGTGCCGAATGCGGCTTTGTCGGGTCAGGGCGAAGACGAGCGGCAGCGCTTCGAGAAGTTCTTTGTCGCCCGAATCCGGGAACATCGACATCGCCCGCTCTCCGGCGAGACGTGCGACGACGGGCACCCAATCGTTCGCACGTTTCAGAAGTGCAGGAAGAGCGGCGGAAGAATCGGGTTCAAGGGACCGGATGGCGGCCTCCCGTACGCGACCGTCGGAGTGCTCACTAAACGCGGCGATGCGGCACTTACCGCCGCGGGCGATGAGAGTAAGCGCCTCTGATCTTGAGAAGGTCGACACAACCTGACGAACGCTGCCGTACCAGGCCACGTTACTTACGCAGTGGCCGGTAAGCAGATCGACATCGCCGCGAAGGGCGTCGATCAACTCCTCCTCGAATCCTCTGCTCTTCATGGCCCAGGATAACCCTTCCGCTCCCTCGGACATCGACGATCCCAAAGAAATCGGTCCAGAAAGAGACGGCGGGTACCTTGGTGTCTATGCAATACCGCACCCTAGGTAAGACCGGCTGGTCCGTCTCCGACGTGAGCTTCGGCGCGTGGGCCGTCGGTGGAACCTGGGGGCCAACCGACGACACGGAGTCGATCGCGGCGATGAACCGGGCGCTCGACCTCGGGGTCAACCTCATCGACACCGCCGACGTTTACGGCGATGGCCACAGCGAGCGGCTCGTCCGGACGCTGCTGAAAGACCGCAATGAGGACGTAAAGGTGCTCACTAAGGCGGGCCGCCGCCTCGATCCGCACGTTGCGGAGGGCTACACGAAAGCGAACCTGGAGAGCTTCATTGATCGGTCCCGAGAGAATTTGGGCATGGAGACGCTCGACCTCGTCCAACTCCACTGTCCACCGACCGCGGTGTATTACATGCCGGAGGCGTTCGGCGGCCTCGACGAGCTTGTCGACGAGGGCAAGCTGCGGCATTGGGGCGTGAGCGTCGAGAAGGTCGAGGAAGGATTAAAGGCGATGGACTTCGCTCATTGCGCCTCGGTGCAGATCATCCTCAACCCTTTCCGCCAGCGTCCGCTCGACGGCTTTCTTCAGCGCGCGAAGGAGCGGAACGTCGGGGTGGTCGTCCGTCTGCCTCTGAGCAGCGGAATGCTTACCGGAAAGCTTCGTCGCGACTCCTCGTTTGCGCCCGACGACCATCGAGCCTTTAACCGCGAGGGCGCGGGTTTCGACAAAGGCGAGACCTTCTCCGGCGTTCCTTACGAGGTCGGACTCGATGCGGTGGAGGAACTGCGTCCGCTCGTTCCCGAGGGTATGACGATGGCTCAGTTTGCCCTGCGCTGGATTCTCGACGCGGACGGCGTGACTTGCGCCATCCCGGGCGGCAAGCGGCCGGACCAAGTGGAAGACAACGTCGCGGCCTCCGATCTGCTACCTTTGTCACCCGAGTTGCACGCGAAGGTCCGCGCGATCTACGACGCAAGGATTCGGTCGCACGTTCACGATCGTTGGTAGGCGGGGCGGGAAGAGGGCGGCTTTGAGGGCATCGTTGCCCTCGGAAAGAGGAGCGGGACGCTTTTCGTCCCGCCCAATAAGCCGATACGCTCTTGCTACTCCTGCGGATCGGGCCGCAGGCGCTCCCGTCGGTGGTGAGCTTGCCGAAGGAGTTTTGCCAAGGGGCGACGCTCCGACCTCACCACTATGCCAGGAAAGTGGCCCGACCGTCAAGTGGTAAAGTTGCGAAAAAAGGCCGCCGTTCAAGGGAACGGCGGCCAAGTCCACTCATCGAACCTCTCTTTCGGAGGCTTGTGAATACGATGAAGGATCAACGTTAGGATGCGGTTAAGTCGCCGCGAAGGTACGGTTAAACCGATGCGACGCTCCGAGATCAACGCTCTGATTCGAGATGCGAAGGCCGTGCTCGACCAGACGGGGTGGGCCTTGCCGCCTTCGCCGCGCTGGGACGTGACCGACTTTGGTCTCGGGGACGTTCGCCGCTACGGTCTGGTGCTCATCAACTTGGCCGAGGAGCCGGAGTACTGCGAAAAGCTGATGATCGCCTGGCGCGGCATGGAAACACCGGCCCACCGTCACCAGATCAAGAAAGAGGACATCGTGTGTCGCGCCGGGGTTCTCCGCGTCCGTCTTCTGAATGACGGAGCGCGCCTCGATGGGGTGGCGATCGGCCCCGGTGAGCACAACCTGGAGGCGGGCCGTCGGGTCACCCTCACTCCGGGCGTCGTTCACGCCTTTTGGCCCGTGTCGGAATGGTGCGTGATCGGAGAGGTGAGCACCGCTAACGACGACGCGACGGACAATCTCTTCGAGGACCCGAAGGTCGGACGGTTTCCGGAAATCGTCGAGGATGAACCGCCGCTCGTTCGTCTGGTCAGCGACCGGTGAGTCGCGGTTTTAGGCGGCTCGGAAGGTAGCCCTTGGGTCAACGCCGGGAGCGATCGCGTTTCCGCCACCAGAGGAACACGCCATAGGCCGAACCCGACACGAGGAGCCATAGGGCGGTGACCGCGAGGGTAAAGAGGGTGAGTTCCGTCTGGCTCATGCTGGCTTCGTCTCTTGAATCGTTCCCTCTCCCTGGGGAGAGGCGCAGGGGATGAGGGGTCGGTGAGCCCCGCGAAGGTCGAAAAGACGCGGCTTCGTGCGTCGGCACGAGAGCATCCAACGGCTGCCGGGATTCACCAGACACCGTCGAGTTTAGTGCCATCGCGTTGCCGTTCGCGTGCGCCAAAAGGGACTTTCGCCCATCGCTCCTCGCCTCGGAAAAGATCGCGTCGGAACGAGCGACTCTCGTTCGGCCCTTTTCGAGCGGTAAGAACAGGCGATTGAGGGGGCGAGTCCGCCCCCTGCCCTTTACTCGACCGGGGGAACGGTTTCGATCTCAAGCTCGCCGTCGTCCGCGTCGCGGGCGATCCGAGCGATGCTTGCGACTTCGTCGCCGTTCCCGAGATTGACGAGACGAACGCCCTGAGCCACGCGTCCGGTTTCGCGGATCTCGCGCACCTTCATGCGAATCCCCTTGCCTTTCGTGGTCATGATGAGGAGGCGATCGTCGTCCTCGACGAGCTCGGCGCAGACGACCTTGCCCGTCTTCTCCGTGCAGTTCATCGTGAGGATGCCCATGCCGCCGCGGCTCTGAACGCGATAGTCGGTCATCGGCGTTCGCTTGCCGTAGCCGCTCTCGCTCACTACGAGAACGCTGACGAAGCCCCACCGCTGAGCGTCGCGCTCGAGCTTCTCGGCTCGCTCTTCATCGCCCTCCTTTCGGGCAAGCTTCGAGAGCTCGTAGGTGGCGCAGGCACGGCTGTAATCGTCCTCGGCCTTCTTGGCCAGGGCGGCGGCCTTTTCCAACTCAGCGATCGCGGCCTTGCTATCGAGACCCGCCGCCCGCTCGATGGCGGCGCGCACTTCGACGCTCGGCTCCCTGAGGATCGCGGCGCCCACCACCTTGTCGTCGGCGTTGGTCTGCTTGAACTCGATCGCCCGCACGCCTCCGGCCGCCCGAGAGCGCGACGTGGCGTCGTTCTCGTTGAACCGAATGCTTTGACCATGATGCGTGACGAGAAGGATGTCGTCGTTGCCGCGCGTGCGAAGCACCCAGCCGAGCTCGTCGCTCTCCTCGATGTCGAACGCCTTGAGGCCGTTGTTGCGGATGTTCGCAAAGTCCCGCAGCGGGGTGCGCTTGATCTCCGCGGGCCGCTTCCTCCCCTCGGCATCGACGCCCGAACCCTGCGTTACCATGGCGAGGTAGCCGTCGCTGTTGAGATCCTTGATGCCGAGGGTGGCGGTCACGCGCTCGCCGCCGACGATCTGGATGTAATTGATGACGGGCATTCCTTTGGAGTAGCGCCCGCTCTCGGGAATCTCGTACGCCTTCAGCTTGTACACGCGGCCCCGGTCGGTAAAGAACAGGATCGTGTGGTGCGTGTTCGCCTGGAACAGATGCGCCGGCTCGTCGTCGGCCTTCATCGTGTTGCTCACGCCCTTGCCGCCGCGCTTCTGCTGGCGGTAGGCGTCGATGGAGACGCGCTTGATGTAGCCGTCGCGCGAGATGGAGATGACGGCCTCCTCCTCGGGGATAAGGTCCTCGGCGGAGAAGTCGCCCGCCTCGCGCGCCACGATCTTGGTGCGCCGCTCGTCGCCGTGCTTGTCACGGAGCGACGTCAGCTCGTCTTTCAGCACCTTCGTCAGTCGGTGCGGGTCGGAGAGGATGTCGAGCAGGTTCTGCACGCGAAGCGCCGCGCCCTTGAACGCCTCTTCGAGTTCGTTCTGCTCGAGCTGAGTGAGGCGGCGAAGCTGCATGTTCAGCACGACGTTCGCCTGGAAGGCGGTCATGCCGAAGCGACGGATCATCTCGGCCCGGGCGACGCCCGTGTCGCGGCTCGCGCGGATCAGGGCGATGATGTCGTCCATGTACCGCCGCGCGATCTGGTAGCCCTCTTGGACGTGCAGATCTTCGAGGGCTCGGTTGAGCTCGAAGCGGGTGCGCCGCTCGATGACACTGCGCCGGTGGCGAAGATACTCGTCCAGCATCACCGACAGCGCGCAGGTGCGCGGTTGCATGTCGACGAGGCCGAGCATGATCGCGCCGAAGGTGGTGCGCAGGTTGGTGTGCTTAAGCAGATAGTTCAGCGCCCGGTTCGGGTTGACGTCGCGCCGAAGCTCGATCTCGATCCGCATCCCGCGCTTGTCCGAGTAGTCCTGCACGCCGAGCAGACCATCCAGTTTCTTGTCCTTCGCGATCTGGACGATGGCTTTGATCAGATTCTCCTTGTTCACCTGATAGGGGATCTCGGTGACGACGATGAGCGACTTGCCCGCGTCGCCCGGCTCGATGGTCGTCTTCGCCTGAAGAACGATCGAACCGCGACCCGTCTCGTAGGCCGAGCGGATGCCCTTCGCGCCCATGATGATGCCGTAGGTGGGGAAGTCCGGCCCCGGCAGGTGCTCCATGAGCTGGTCGAGGGTGCAGTCGGGCTCATCGACGCGCAGGAGAAGTGCGTTGCAGACCTCGGTGAGGTTGTGGGGCGGCAAGTTGGTCGCCATGCCGACGGCGATGCCCTGCGAACCGTTGCAGATAAGGTTCGGGAACCGGGCGGGAAGGACCGACGGCTCGAGGAGGGTGGTGGAGTAGTTATCGAGCCAATCGACCGTGTCGCGGTCGAGGTCTTCCATAATCTCCATCGCCAGCGGGGTGAGGCGGCACTCGGTGTACCGCTGGGCGGCGGGCGCGTCGCCGTCGACGGAGCCGAAGTTGCCCTGGCCGTCGATCAGCGGGTAACGCAGACTCCACGGCTGGGCCATGCGGACGAGGGTGGGATAGATCACCTGGTCGCCGTGCGGATGGTAGTCGCCGGAGGTCTGCCCCGTCACCTTCGCGCACTTTACGTACCCGCTGTCGGGGGTTACGTTCAGGGTGCGCATCGCATACAGAATGCGGCGTTGCACGGGCTTCAGTCCGTCTCGTGCGTCGGGCAAGGCCCGCGCGATGATGACGGACATCGCGTAGTTGACGTAGGAGCGGCCAAGCTCCTCGCTGACCTGCACGGAGCTAAGATTGGGGTTCTCGTCTGCCACGGGTGCCTTTTTCTACGCCAAGCCGCCCGGCGACGAGGCGAATTACCCCTTTAGAATACCCGTTTTGGCCCCTAGAGGCCGTTTTGCGCCGCTCGACCCCCTCGACGGCATCCCCCCGACGCGAAAAGTTTGGGGCGCGCTTCTCCGACTCGCCGATGAGGAAGATCATGAAGGCCCTCGTGGCGATGTCGAGGACGCCCTTGAGGGAGAGCAGAAGGCCCAGGGGACCCGCCACCACCGAGCCGATGAGCGACCCCGCGAGGCCAAGAAGGCCGAACAAGAGGTTCAGCCCCGCGAGAAAGTTCGCGATGCCTCGCGCGATCTCGACTCTCGCCAGCAGGCCGATGCCGACGAGCAGCGTGAAGCCGCCGATCACCGTGCCGAGAATGAACGCGAAGCCGAAGCCGGGCGTTTCCGTCGAGGTGATCCCCATGAACTTCATCGTTACCGGCGTTACCGCAACGTGGCAAGCGTTGGCGATGCCGGCGAGACTGGAAATGATTCAGTAGGCGCAGAGCGCGTAGTAGGCCGGGAAGATTCAGTTCAACGAGGGAGGCGCGGAGGCGACGACCCTCGGCCCGCCGGGCTTTGGACGCGCGATCTTGGTGACGTCGGCACCGCAGAACTGACATTTCTGCGCCCAGTCGGGAAGGGTGGAGCGGCAGCCGGAACAGGCGATCATGGCGCGCCCGGTTGAGCGACTCCGACGCCAGACGTCAAGTGGAACCGAGATTTTGCCCATCCGTCTTATCGGAGATCGCCGCGCTTCGGGAACCTGCGGTGGGAGTAGGCGGCCACCGACGACGCTTCGCAACGCCACGCGAGCGATCTCCGTAAACGCTCTACCGACATGAAGCGGATCTCCGTGCCTCTCGCGATCCTCGTCGCCGGTTCGGCGAGCGCCTGTTACAACGATCGGGACACGCTCGGCTTCGAGCTTCGCGACCGGCCCGACGCTCAGCGCGCCCTGACCGGCCGTTTCGAACGCAATCCGCCGCTTTACTACGAGATGCGCGTGGCGAGACTTCGCGCGCAGCCCCGGCTGACCACGGCCGAGCACGACGATCTCGCGGTCGCGCTCGACCGGCTGGGCCGCAGCGAGGAGGCGCTCGCCGCGCTCGACCCCCGCGTGCTCCAGACTCCCGACGATCGCTACCGATTCTCCGCGAATCGCGGCACGATCCGCGCCCACCGCTGGATTCGGCGGGGTGCGAGGGCGTCCGAGATCCACGAGCTCTGGGTGGTCGAGCACGACCTCGTCGACGCCCTGGCGATCAATCCGAACGCTCACTTTGGACGGGAAGCGGTTCAACTCGAACTGATCCGCTGGCTGGATCGATCCGCGCCGAAGCCCGAGGAAAGGGACGAAACGCTCGGCTCCTGGCTTCGAAGAAGGGTGCAGGGCGTCGATCCGGTGGTCGGCCTCGAAGGACTGATCGAACTGGGCGGCGCCTGGGAGTCGCCGGACGTCGCGTTGGCGGTCGCCGTGCTGGAGGACGATCCCAAGACGTTCTCGATCGAGGAGATGGCCTACGAACGGTATCGAGAGCTGCGCCACGAAGGACGGCCCACCCTTTCCCGGATGACGGCCGACGAAGCGGAGAACCAAGGTCTGGAACTCGGCATGACGCCGCCCGCGGGCGAGCCGACTGTCGCAGAGAGTTTCCACCGGTTGCGGGCCGAAGCGGAGGCGTGGAACCGGAGCCGGACCGCCTTCATGCTCGCTCGGCTCAAAGCGGGAAGGCATCCGGATACCGACCCCACCTTTTGGAACGGCTGGCGAGATGCGCCGATGCCACGCCTAGATCCGTCCCACCGTCTCAAGCACACCGACCTTCAGTACCGATGGTTTATCGCCTTTGCCGTGGGCATCCTTCTGGGCATTATCGCGTTGAGCGTCCTCGCGGTGAAGTTCGTCGGCCGATGGCTTCCATGGTAAGGGACCGTTCCGGCGTAGAAGAGGGTGTGCCTCCCATGCTTGCCCTGCTCCTTACCGCCGTCGGCACCCGGCCGGGCGGCGTCGTGATGGGGGGCGGTTCGCTTCACGCGGCTCCGGGCCACCGGCTCGCCGCCTTCAGCCGGGGCTGCTTCTGGGGCACGGAGCAGCGATTCCGCAGGGTGCCCGGCGTCGTCGCGACGGCGGTGGGCTACATGGGCGGGACCGATCCTTTCCCGACTTACGAATCGATCCACGCCCGCCGATCGGGCTACGTCGAGACGGTGCTGGTGGAGTACGACCCCAAGCGGGTCACCTACGCCAAGCTTTTGGACACGTTCTCCGAGTCGCGCCCAGGCTCGCGTTCCATGGCGTGGGCGTTCGGCGCCGATCAGCTTCGAGCGGCGAAGGCGCGCTATCCCGACAAGACGCGGTCGGCCCCGACGTTCTGGATGGCGGAGGACCGGCACCAGCAGTACACCGAGAAGAACGGTCTCGATCTCTGTCCGATTCGATAATCGCGGCGACGAGAAGCCGGTTTTGGCAATCGGACGTAGGAAGACTCAATGAAGACCTTTCTTGCGTTGGCGGCCCTCGGCATCGCGGCCGTTGCTCTCCATACCCCCTCGGAGCCCGTCGTGAAGTCGAAGGCGGGCACGCGCCCCGGGAACATCACCGCCGGGGCGCAGACGCCGCTCGCGCCGAAGCCGGGCGACCGATTGGCCTCCTTCAGCGCCGGCTGCTTCTGGGGCATTGAGGAGTGGTATCGCAAGATTCCCGGCGTCGTGTCGACCGCGGTCGGCTACACCGGCGGGCACACGAAGAACCCGACTTACGAAGAGGTCTGCACCCATACGACGGGCCATGCCGAGACGGTGCTCGTGGAGTACGACCCCAAGAAGGTCTCGTACGGACGGCTTCTCGAGGTGTTCTGGTCGATCCACGACCCGGCGCAGGCGGACGGCCAGGGCCCGAACCTGGGCGACAATTATCGATCCGCGGTCTGGACGTACGGCGACGACGAGCAGAAGGCCGCCGCCGCCAGCCTCGCCGCTCAGGAACGGAAAGAGAAGATCAAGTTCGTCACCACGGTGAAGCCCGCCGAGACCTTCTGGCTCGCCGAGGGTTACCACCAGCAGTACGCCGAGAAGACGGGACGCGACGAGTGCCCCGCGCCGCGCTTCCCCGCGAACCTGCCGAAGGGTTAAGTCGGTCGAACCCCGCGTGTGGCCCGGCGTTCTGAACCACGAACATCTCCAGCGGCTGCTTTATCCGCAGTCGCTGGCCGCGCTTCTGTCCACGACCGTTCTGGTCACCACCCTCGCGATCCTCATTCGACTGCGGATCACCTACAACACCGACCTCGCTGCGACCGAGGCCCTTCAGACCTTCGAGCGGCCTTGGGCGACCCGCCTTGCGAAGGGGGCCACCTGGATGGGCAATAGCCTTACCGTCGTGCTGCTCTGCGCGGGCGTCGTGACGATCGCCTTCTTCGCCGGGGAGGGCGGCGTTGCCGTTCTCGCGCCGTTCACCCTGCTCGCGCTTCCCATCAACGCGATCGTCAAGAACTGCGTCGATCGCGCCCGGCCGGGCGAGAAGGAGGCCAAAATCCACCCGGGACCGCGCTGGGGCTTTAGCTATCCCAGCGGCCACTCGATGGCGAGCGCCGCGTTCTACGGCTTCCTCGCCTTCCTGCTCTGGATCCTCGTGCCGTCGCTCCCGTTGCGGGTGACCCTCGCCGCCGTGTTCGCCGTCCTCCCGGTGTTCGTCGGGCTCAGCCGCGTCTACCTCGGGGCGCACTGGGCGAGCGACGTGGTCGGCGGCTGGGCGGGCGGCCTCTTCGTCGCCGTCCCGCTGGCGCTTTTGTATCCGACGTAGTGCCTCCTTACAGGAGGCATCTCTCGAGCGTCGCTCCGGCTTCCAGCCGGAGCTAGGCCACAATCCGCATCGGCAACCCTTCCGCGTCCACCTCGCCGCCGAACGTCCGCGCCGTGCCCGCCACGATGCGCCGCGCGGACCAGAGGCAGGCGAAGGCGTCGAGCACGTCGTCCGGCGCCAGAATTCGCCGTGGGTAGCCGTGCGGCGGCACCGGCCCGAACTCGGACTCCACCAACGCGCGCCGCGCGGCCGCGCCTTCCGCCGTCTTTTTCGCGAACGGCATCGGCGCGCCGCTCCAGAGGGTGAATCCGACTTCCGGGTGGCTCTCGACGACGACCCGCCGGGCCTCCTCGCTCGACCGCATCAACGCGTCGACTTCGGCCACCTTCGGAAAGATTCCGAACGCCTGCGCCGCGACCCCGCGCCCGTCGACGGCTCGCGTGATCGCATCCGCCTCGGCCCGCGTCTTCGCGTACGCCGCCGCCCGAATGGGTGCGGGCATCATGCTATTGCGCCTCGGTCCGAGCACGGCCCGCCCGGCCGTGTCGGCTGGACGCGGCCCCGCGTCGGCAAGCCCGATCGGCATGTCGACCGCGACGATCTGGAACGTCTCCCGTTCGAGTAGGTTGCGCAACAAGGACACGACGAGGATCTCGATCGTCCCGGCGCCCCGGTCGATCGCCGCGACCCACCCGCCGGGGCAGCCGTCCACCCCGGAGAGCGTCACGGTCGGCTAAACCTCAGAAGCGCTTGCTTCCAGCCGGAAGGCGTTCGGACCCAGTCGCTCCATCCGTGGAGGCGTTGAACCCGATGCTCGAGCCCCCGATTTGTGCGGAGCGTGAAGTCGTCGACCGTCCTCACATCGACCCGGGCGTGGCCGCCGCGGACGACGATCCGGACGGGCCTCTCCTGACGGTGGCAGCTGACTTGGTGCGTCATCCGCCAACGCAGATAAGCCCAAATCTGCGCGTGCGTGTCCCGCGTGCCATCCGGCTCGACCGCCGAGAAGGTCGGGAGGTCGGTCGAGGCGAGGCGAGTGAGATCGCGCGTCTCGTAGCACGTGTCCTTGAGCCTATAGGCCGCGTGGATCGCGGCTTCGGCGGTCGGCATCATGCCGGTGAGGCTACCGCCTTACGGCTCGGGGAGGAACGAGATGCCGTGCTCGCCGCCGTGGTCCAGACCGTCGCCGTCGTGGGTCTCATCGCGTGCGCGGTCCTCGCTCGTCGCGGTTGGCGGCGGCGCGGCATGGTCGCCGCTTCCTTCATGCTCCTCGTCCTCTCCGACATGACGCTGCTCGCCGTCCTAGTGATGCAACGACGGAGCACCCCCAGTATCAGCGTGCCCAAACGTCCGTAGCTTTGGACATCGGGCGCGTTGACCTAAGCCGCGATAGCGGGTTCGATCGCATGGGTGTTGTTCCCCCGACCGAACCTGGACGGGCGCGAAAAACCCCTGCCGATCGCGTCCGGTCGGCAGGGGCTCGGGGGACGGACCCTCGTCAGGGTTACTTGTGCGAGTGCTCGTGGGCAGCCTTGGTGTGGCTGGCCGCAGTCTCGGTGTGCTCGTGGGCCTTGGTAGCGTGCTTCGTCGCCTCCTCGGGCTTACCCTCTTCGTGGGCCTCGGCGGCCTCGTGATGCGCGGCGGCGGCCTTCGTGTGACGCGCGGCGGCCTTCGTGTGGTGCTCGGAGGCGGCGTGCTTGGCATCCGCCTTCGGTGCCGGGGCGTCCGCCTTCGCGGTCGTGGCGTGCTCGTGGGCCTTCGTCGCGTGCTTCTTGGCCTCCTCGTGGTCCCCCGCCTCGTGGGCCTTTGCGGCCTCTTCGTGGGCGGCGGCGGCCTTCGTGTGCGCGGCGGCCTTGGTCTTGTGCTCGGATGCGGGATGCTTGGTGTCTGCCATTTCGGTTTCCTTCGTTGTGCTTGCCGAGGCTTCGGTGCCTCGGCCCTAAAAGAGTACCCTCGGAATATTGCGGCCGGGGCTTAGGTTTTCACGAGGTCCTTCCGGGGAAGATCCTCGTCTTAAGGAAGTCGTCGCCCGCCTTCCCGACATGCCCGAACGTCCGTTCCGCTGTGTCACGCAATGCACCCCGCGCGCAGTTACGCCGCGAGGGTGAGCTCGACCGCGTGAGGATTGTCCACGCGCTCCTTGGCGTCGTCGTCGAGGATCACGCCCTTGCTCCTGCTATCGCTCTCGAACATGGGCGCGGCGTTGAAGCGCATCGTGCGAACGTCCACCACGGGGTCGTAGCGGGGCTTAATGGGCTATTCCAGTCGTGCGCGAAGGGCGCGTCCGGGTGAGTCGTGGAGCGCTTTGTAGCCGCACCCTCTGTGGGTGCGCACGAACGATCGTTGCCCGTTTCCGTTCGCACGTACGAACATTAGACCGAGAAGCAGGGCGGTGCTTCACCAGGGAACGCACCCACGCCCTAGCGGCTACAGCCCTGCGGGCTACGGATCGGATGGTCTGCCCCTCCATGAACGCGATCCGTGCCCGCCGGGGTTGACCCTTCTATGAATGGCATTGGGTCTGGTGCCCCGAGAGTACGGCAGGTCGGGGCGAACGCGGCTCTCAGGGCATCGACGATGCCTGCTCTCTCCGATGGCCTTCGCCCCGCGGACGAGGCGTCACCCCTTCCTTTCGCGGAGGGTTCGTGCCGGGAGAGGCAAGGGGAAGGGGTTCGAGAGTCCGGGAGAGTGAAGAGTTACGAACGGGGAGTAGGGAGTTTCCGGGGTGTGCTTACTCCGCCCTCAACGTTCCGAACTCGTCACCGGATTCACTCTCTCGCCCCTCAACCTGGAGCACGACGCCATCGGAACGATCGAACACCTCTGCGTCGTGCCCCTCTGCGATAGGGCCTTCCTCTCGCAAGCGAAAGGAAGGGGTGACGTCCCATTTATCCTGCCGATAATCAAGGGGCGGGGGAGTGCGAACCCTCTCCCTTGTAGGTGTCCACCTAATAAGAGGAGGTTCGGGCCACCTGTCCCGCCGTTGCGCGGTTCGGGTCTAGTCACGGGGCAGTGTTACGCCGCCCCGACTAGCGAGGAAGATCCTATCTATCCAGGAGTGATCCCATCGCTTCGATTGCTCGCTCATGCGCGCCACAAAGCCCGTCGACCATCACCGGTAGTCGGAATGACCGCCATGTCATGACGATGGCGACATGATCGTGTGGGCAGTGCGTCAGGAGATTGCAGAGGCTCGCGAGTTTGTCGGATGCTTGACTGATCCGGTGCTCGTCGATGCTCTTGGCCTCTTCAAGAGCCAACCACAGGTTGTTGATGGCGTCGATAGCCTCGGCTTGATTGTAAGCACGAGTGAGGTTGCTGACGAATGCCGGAGTAAGGTCCGGCGGATGGTTTGTCCTGCTACAGATTTTCATGGTTCTTCCTCTCTGAGGCCCAAAGGTATAGGGCACTCCTTCCTCCTGGAACTTAGTTTCGTGGTGCAGACACGTCCAACACTCGTAACCATGGAGAGTGATGGGGCGCTGAGATTGCCTTGCGTTTCGCTTGGCGGATCGTCGGGGGGCCTACAGATGACGAGCGGCTCGCAAAAGCCGAGGCCCGCCTGATAGGACCAGGCGGGCACTTGCTTTACTTCTGCGTTCCGTAAGGCGACTGATTCGTTGGCTTCAATGAGATGTTATTCTCACTTGCGGTCGACTGAATCGAGCCTTCCGTTCTGCCTAACTTGAGGCCGATGACGCGGGTAGGAGTATTGCCAGCAGCGAGCTGCTTCAATTCTTTTACCGCAGAAGGAGTCCAAGGCTTACCGTGATTAGAAGGGGGCTTTCCCATTATCTTTTTTCACCGACATCCGTGGCTTGTGTCCCTTCTCGCCAACCGGTAGAGTGATCTGAGGCTGGAGAGATTCAGTTGTCGAGCCAACACGGGTCGTCCGCAAAGACTATCGCCCGTGAAGTTGGTAGCCCGCCTGAAAGGGCGGGCAAATTCTCTACGAGCAGCCGCTGGTTTCGCCGCAGGTATCGCACTTGAGGCAGACGCCGTTGCGGACCATGGTGAAGGCGCCGCAGTTGGTACACGGGTCGCCTTCGTAGCCCTTGAGGCGAGCCTGGCGGATCTTCTCCGACGTCTCATTCCGTTCCATCACCGCGCCGGGGGCGCGGGCGGGGACCGGAGTCGAGATCACCACCGTCGCTTTACCGTTGGTGTGAGCGCCGTTGCTCGAGAACAGGCTCGGCGTGTCCTCGAACTTCGGGGTCGCCGTTCGTTCCTGGGCGGCTTCGAGCTGCTGGGTCGGAGAGCCGATCGCCTTCGGGTTGCCGTCGAAGGGAAGGGCGGCCTGCGGGTCGTTGTTGAAACCCCGGGCGGTGTGGTCCTCGGTGGTCACGCCGGGGACGGTGCCGTGGAAGTCTTCGTCCTCCACCTCCTCCTCGTCGAACTCCGCCGACTCGCCGGGGCGGCCGACGGTGTCGCCCCGCAGGTCCTCGGGCTTCACCTGCACGAGGTCGGTCCGTCCCAGGTAGGACAGGGCCAGCTCGCGGAAGATGTAGTCGATGACCGAGGTCGACATCTTGATGTTGTCGTGACCCTGGACCGGGCCGTTGGGCTCGAACCGGGTGAACACGAACGCCTCGACGAACTCCTCGAGCGGCACGCCGTACTGCAGGCCAAGCGAGATCGCGATGGCGAAGCAGTTCATGAGCGACCGGAACGCCGCGCCCTCGCGGTGCATGTCGATAAACACCTCGCCCAGCGAGCCGTCCTCGAACTCGCCCGTGCGGAGGTAGACCTTGTGGCCTCCGACGCGCGACTTCTGGGTGTAGCCCCGACGACGCCCGGGCAGCACCCGCCGCTTCGAGATGTAGCGGTAGACGAGCTTGACGGCGGCCTCGCGGATTTCGTCCGATGCGCCGGACAGGGGCAAACTATGGCTGACGGTGGCCGACGATGGCCCGGAAGCAACCGTCAGCGACGGTCCGCCATCGACGGCGACGGTGGGCGTTTCTTCCATCGACGCCTCGAGGATCGCCGCCGCGGCGTCGTCGGACGAGGCGTTGAGGGGCTGACTGAGCTTGGAGCCGTCGCGGTAGAGGGCGTTCGCCTTCAGGCCGAGGCTCCACGACTGCCAGTACGCCTTCGAGACGTCCTCGACGGTGGCGTCGCCGGGCAGGTTGATCGTCTTGGAGATCGCGCCGGAGAGGAACGGCTGGGCGGCGGCCATCTGGTGGATGTGGCCGGCGGCGCTGATGTACCGCTTGCCCTTCTTGCCGCACTTGTTCGCGCAGTCGAACACCGCGAGGTGCTCGGCCCGCAGATGCGGCGCGCCCTCCACGGTCATCGCGCCGCAGACGTACTCGTTCGCCGCATCGATGCCCTCCTTGGTGAAGCCCAGGTGGCGCAGCAGGTCGAACGCCCAGTCGTTCATCTGGTCGTCGGTCACGCCGAGCTTTTCGCGAAGGAACGCCTCGCCGAGGGTCCACTTGTTGAAGGCGAAGCCCACCTCGAACGCGCTCTCCAGTCCCGCCTCGACGGCGTCGATCTGCTCCGTGCCAAAGCCCTTTGCCTTGAGGGTCTCGTGGTTCACGAACGGCGCGCCGCGCAGGGTCTTGTGGCCGAGCGCGTAGGTGATGATGTCCTCGACCTGCTCCTGGGAGTAACCGAGGTTGCGCAGGGCGGGGGGGACGGAGTTGTTGATGATCTTGAAGTAGCCACCGCCGGAAAGCTTCTTGAACTTCACGAGCGCGAAGTCCGGCTCGATGCCGGTCGTGTCGCAGTCCATGATGAGGCCGATCGTGCCGGTGGGCGCGAGCACGGTGGTCTGCGCGTTGCGGAAGCCGTACCGCTCGCCGAGCTGCAGGGCGTTGTCCCAGGCGTCGTGGGCCGCGGCGAGGAGATCCTTGGGGCAGAGCGCCTGGTCGATGCCGATGGGCTTGACGGTGATGCCGGCGTAGTCCTTGACGTCGTAGGCCGCGCTCCGGTGATTGCGGATGACCCGGAGCATGTTGTCGCGGTTGCGATCGTAGCCGTCGAACGGCCCCTGCTCCTTCGCGAGCTCGGCGCTCGCCGCGTAGGCGTCGCCGCCGAGGATGGCGGTGAGGCCGCCGGTGAGGGCGAAGCCCTTGGGCGAGTCGTAGGGCACGCCCATCCGCATGAGGAGCGCGCCGATGTTCGCGTAGCCCAGGCCGAGGGTGCGGAACACGTAGCTCAGGCGGGCGATCTGCGCGCTGGGGAACTGCGCCATGAGCACGGAGATCTCCAGCACGACGGTCCAGAGGCGGATCGCGTGGCGGTAGCCCGCGATGTCGAAGGTGCCGGTGGCGTCGTCGTAGAACTTCACCAGGTTGATCGAGGCGAGGTTGCAGGCTGTGTCGTCGAGGAACATGTACTCGGAGCACGGGTTGCTCGCGTTGATCCGTCCGTCGGCGGGGCAGGTGTGCCACTCGTTGATCGTGGTGTCGTACTGGAGGCCGGGGTCGGCGGAGTTCCAGGCGGCCTCGCAGATCTCGTCCCAAAGCTCCTGGGCGGGCTTGCTCTTCACGACCTTGCCCGTGGTGCGGGCGGTCATCTGCCACTCGGCGCCCTTCTCGACGGCCTCGAAGAACGAGTTCGGCACGCGGACCGAGTTGTTCGAGTTCTGGCCCGCGACGGTGACGTACGCCTCGCTCTCGTAGCCCGTGTCCATGACGGGGAAGTGGATGGCGGTGTAGCCCTGCTGCGCGAACTGGATGGCGCGCTGGATGTAGTTGGCGGGCACCTCGGCGAGCTTGGCCGCGGCGATCGCTTTGTTCAGTTCGCGATTGGTGCGGGGGTTGAAGTCGGCGCCGCACGCCTGCATCACCGCGTTGATGTGGCGCTCGCACAGCTTGGAGCCGGCGACGAGGGCGGCGACCTTCTGCTCCTCCTTGACCTTCCAGTTGATGAACTCCTCGATGTCCGGGTGGTCCATGTCGAGGCAGACCATCTTCGCCGCGCGGCGGGTGGTGCCGCCCGACTTGATGCTGCCCGCGCTGCGGTCGCCGACCTTGAGGAAGCTCATCAATCCGGAGGACTTTCCTCCGCCGGAAAGCTTCTCGTTCTCGGCGCGCAGGCTGGAGAAGTTCGTGCCGACGCCGGAGCCGTACTTGAAGATCCGGGCCTCGCGGGTCCAGAGGTCCATGACGCCGCCCTCGTTCACGAGGTCGTCCTTCACGCTCAGGATAAAGCAGGCGTGGGGCTGCGGCCGCTCGTAGGCGTTGGTGCTCCGGCCGAGCTCGCCCGTCTTCGGGTCGATGTAGAAGTGGCCCTGCGCGGAGCCCTCGATGCCGTAGGCGAAGTGAAGGCCGGTGTTAAACCACTGCGGCGAGTTCGGCGCGGCGACCTGCTTGGCCAGCATGTGGACGAGCTCGTCGTAGAACGCCTGCGCGTCCTCGGCGGTGTCGAAGTAGCCGTGATTCTCGCCCCAGTTGCGCCAGCAGCCGGCGAGGCGGTGGAACACCATCCGCGCGTCGGTCTCTCGCTCCTCCTTGGGAACGACCGCCTCGGCGTTCAGTCCGGCGTACTCGGCGTGGGCCACCTTACCGGCGGTCAGTCCGGCGCGGCGGAAGTACTTCTGCGCGAGAATGTCGGTGGCGACCTGCGACCAGCCGGAGGGCACCATGACGCTTTCCATGAGAAAGACCGTCGATCCGTCGGGGTTGCGGATCTCGGACTTGCGCGGCTCGAACGCGATCCCGGCATACGGGTCTTGGCCGGCGACGGTAAAAAGGCGATTGATTTTCATCGGAAGACTTCCTGGAGGGCGGGGGCGAGCGGAGCGTCCTGCTCGGCTTGGGTGACGACCTGGGCGAAATCGCCCAGGCACTCGAACTCTTGATACACGGAGGCGTAACGGACGAAGGCGACGGGGTCGAGGCCTTGGAGGGCCTTCTGGGCGCGGGCGCCGACGGTGCGGCTGGGCACCTCCTCAACGAGTTCGTTGAGGAGGTCGCGCTCGATGACGTCGGCGGCGGCGCGGAGATCGACGATCGAGACGGGCCGCTTGCGGGCGGCGAGACGCATCGACTCGGCGAGCTTCTCGCGGTCGAACTCCTGCCGTCGTCCGTCGCGCTTTACGACGAAGAGGCGGGGGCGCTCGGCGCGCTCGAAGGTCGTGAAGCGTCGGCCGCAGCCGCCGCACTCCCGCCGTCGCCGGATCGCATCGACCTCGAGGACCGGCCGGCTGTCGAGCACCCTTTGCTCATCGTTTCCACAGTAGGGACACCGCACACCTTCTTTTTACTACGCCCTAGATGTAGGGGTGCCCCGTAAACCCGCACACAAGATGTGGTTTCCGCCGCATTTCGGTTGTCCCGTGTCTACTCACACGATCCCCACCAAGTTTCCACCGGTTATCCCCAAAGTGCTTCTGGGCGTGTGCTATCACCCGGCTCGCGATGTTGCGGCGGCCGTCGCAACAAGCCGTGTAAATGGTCTGCGCACCACAATATGTTGTGGATCGCACCGCCCTGCGTGTCAATGCCCCAGATCGTGCCGGACTCCTTCGAGACCTCTCGGCGCGGGTCGCGGAGGCGGGAGGAAACATCGCCTTTTTGGCGGTGGAGGTTCAAGGAGGGGAGGCGTGGCTTACGCTGGAGGTCGAGGGGCCGGTACCCGCGCTGGAGGAGTTCGGGCGGGTCGAGGCGGTGCCGACGCAAGGTCGGGTGTTCGGCAAGCGGGTGATCGTGATGGGGGGCGGCGCGCAGGTGGCGCAGGTGGCCATGGGGGCGATCTCGGAGGCCGACCGGCACAATCTTCGCGGCGAGCGGATTTCGATCGATACCATTCCTCTCGTAGGCGAGGCGGGTCTTGCGGAAGCGGTGCGGGCGGTGGCGCGCCTTCCGCGGGCGGCGATCCTCGTCCTTGCCGGATCCATCATGGGCGGCGAAATCGCGGCGGCGGTGCGCGATCTTCGCGCGGCGGGCATTCCCGTGATTTCGCTCAACATGGTCGGCTCCGTGCCCGACGCGGCCGATCTCGTGGTGACCGATCCCGTGCAGGCGGGCGTGATGGCGGTGATGGCGATCGCCGACACGGCGCGGTTCGATCTCGCGCGGGTACGCGGGAGGAGGTACTGAGGCGTAGAAAAAGGCATGCGTCGCACGGCCCTTTTCGTCCTTGCCCTCTTCGCCGCCGCCGCTTCACAGGCCCAAGCCCCCGTGCCCGCGAACGTCCAAGCGGCGATTAAGAAGACGGACGATGGGATCGCCAAGATCCTCACGATCCCCGACGGGCAGCGCACCTTCGAGAACACGGTGCTCGCCTTAGACGACCTGCAGGACGATCTGAATACTGAGACGTCGATGGCGGTGTTCTTGCAGAACGTGAGCCCCGACGCGGTGGTACGCGAGGGATCACGGGCGGCGGAAGACGCGCTGAACGACTGGTCGATCGCGATCGGCAAGAACGAGGCGATTTACCGAGTGGTCAAGGCCTACGCCGATACCCATCCGACGCTCAGTCCGGTCCAGAAGCGATTGCTCGACTTCACGCTTCGGGACTACCGACGGAGCGGCATGGGGCTTCCCGCCGAGAAGCGCGCCCGCCTCACCCAGATCGAGCGGCAGATCGCGAAGAATCAACAGGAGTTCGGCCGCAACATCGCCGACGATGTCACCGTGGTCGCCTTCACGAAGGCGGAGCTGAAGGGGGTGCCGGAGTCGCGCCTGGCCGCCTACGAGCGCGGCGGCGACCTGTACCTCGTCCCGGCGAGCGAGACGGACGCGGTCGCCGTCCTGACCTTCGCCAAAAATCCGGAGACCCGGCACAAGTTCTATCTCGCCTTCGAGCGTCGCGGCGGGCGGCGCAACGTCGACCTGCTGGAGGCCACCCTTAAGCTCCGGGCCGAGCAGGCCACGATCCTCGGCTATCCGAACGCTGCGGCCTTTGAGACCGAGACGCGAATGGCGGCAAACCCCGAGACGGTCGCCGCGTTCTACACGAAGCTGCAGCCGCTCGCGCGCGAGAAGGCGCAACAAGACTACGACGAGTTTCTCGCGCAGAAAAAGAAGGACGTGCAGGGAGCGACGACGCTGGATCTTTGGGACGTGATCTACTACCGAAACCAGTTGAAGGCCATCAAGTACAAGGTCGATGAGGCGGAGATCGCGGAGTACTTCCCGTCGCAATCGACCTTCCAGGGACTGCTGAACGTCGCCTCGACGCTCTACGGTATCGAGTTTAAGGACGTGACCGCCGGCGCAAAAGAGCTTTGGAATCCCGACATGAAGAAGGTCGAGGTCGACGACAAGGCGACGGGCAAGCCCTTAGGCACGATGTTCTTCGACCTGTTCCCGCGACCGAACAAATACACCCACGCCGCCTGCTGGGCGCTCGTCGGCCACCGGGTTCGGCCGGACGGCACGGTGCAGCTTCCCGTGTCGGCGCTTGTCTGCAACTTTACGCCGCCCACCGCCGACCGACCAAGCCTTCTTCCGCACGACGAGGTCGAGACGCTCTTTAACGAGTTCGGTCACGGACTGCCCCACATCCTCCGGACTTCGCCCATCGCACGGTTTGCCGGAACCAACGTGGAGCGCGACTTCGTCGAGGCACCGAGTCAAATGTTCGAGAACTGGGTGTGGAATCCCAGGGTGCTCGCCACCTTCGCGAAGCATTATAAGACGGGCCAGCCTCTGCCGGAGACGACGCTCAAGGCGATGGTCGCGGCCAAGAACGTCGGCTCCGGCCTCGATATCGAAGGGCAGGAGGTCTACGGCTTGCTCGACCAGCGGCTTCACACCGCGCCGGGTGGCGTGATCGACTCGACGAAAGCCGTGTTCGACACCCAGCGTGAGGTCTCGCTGATCCCACCGATCGAGGGCACCTATCCCCAGGCATCCTTCGGCCACCTTATGGGCGGATATCAGGCGGGCTACTACGGCTATCTCTGGAGCAAGGTGTACGCGCAGGACATGTTCGTGCGCTTCGAGGAGAAAGGGCTCCTCAATCCCGAGGCGGGCGCCTATTACCGCGCACACATCCTTTCTAAAGGGGGCACGGAGGACGCCTCGGCGATGGTGCGCGACTACCTGGGCCGCGAGCCAAGCCAAGACGCGTTTCTGCAAGATTTGGGGCTGACGACCAAGCGCTGACAATGGCTTACCATCGCCCAGTCACTTCCAGGCTAATGTAAGCAACTGTCCGCCACCGTCGGCTATCGTTAGCCATGTTAGCGCCTGCTTTACTCGCCCGACTCCGCGGCCGGGTTTTCGTCCTCACCGGCGCGGGCGTCTCCGCCGCCAGCGGGATCCGTACCTTTCGTGGCGACGAGGGGCTTTATCGCGGTCTCGATCCCTATACGCTCGCTTCGCCGGAAGGCTTCTTCAACGACCCGGCGACGGTCTGGAACTGGTACCTCATGCGTGTCCGCACCGCCTGGGATGCGAAGCCTAACGCGGCACACCATGCGCTCGTCGGTCTTGCGGAGAAGGCGGCCGAGTTCACCCTCGTGACGAGCAACGTGGACCCTCTACACGAACGGGCGGGATCGGAGTCGGTGCACCACCTGCACGGCAACATTATGCAGACGCTCTGCACGGGATGCGGCCGCGCCGCGCCCTTGGACCCATTTGCATGGCCCGAGGAAGTGGACGACGACAGCTTGCCGACCTGCGGCTGCGGCGGCGTCCTGAGGCCGAACGTGGTTTGGTTCGGCGAGCGGCCGTGGTCCTCGGCGATGGAGGCGATTCGACGTCGCCTTCCGGAAGCGAACCTCTTTCTCGAGGTTGGGACGAGCGGCGCGGTGTCCTACGGATTGGACATCGCCGCGGCGGATTTAGGGATCCCGGTGGTGCGGATCAACGTTGATCCGCGACCCGGAAGGGGGGTGACCATGCTCGAAGGACCGGCGGAGTTCCATCTACCCGCCCTTCTCGCGACTCTTCCATAATCGGGAGATCGGTTACGCCTTGCGGCGTCGTCGAATGAGAGCCACGGCGCCGACGCCGAGGGCGGCGAAGGAAGCCGGCTCAGGAGTGACCTGAACGGTGAGGTTCTCGCCGTCGAACTGGCCCGCAC
>CAXUKB010000027.1:0-21388 GCA_964251345.1 uncultured Fimbriimonas sp.
GGCAGGTCCGAGTACGCCGGTCGAGGTTCTGGGCCTCTCGGATGTCCCGCAGGCGGGCGATAAGGTCGAGTTTGCCGTCGACGAAAAGGCGGCGCGTGAGGTCGCGAACGGCCGAGCGATGGAGCAGCGCGAAAATACCTATACCGTCAAGGCAAGAGGACTGACGCTTCGCACCCTCCGCGAGAAGCTCCGCGAGGAGGGCCTCAAGAAGCTCAACCTCGTGATCAAGGCCGACGTCCAAGGCTCGGTCGAGGCCGTCCGCGGGATGCTCGAGAAGGTCAAGAACGAAGAGGTCGAAGCGATGATCGTGCTGAGCGGCGTCGGTCAGGTCACCAAGGCCGACATCGACTTGGCGGCGGCGTCCGAGGCCATCGTCGTCGGCTTCAACGTCAAGCCGGACGGCGAGGCAAAGAAGGAGGCCGAGAAGCGAGGCGTCGAGATTCGCACTTACAACATCATCTATGAGCTGATCGAGGATATCGAGGCCGCCGCAAAGGGCATGCTCGAGCCGAAATTCGAGGAGCAGCACCTGGGCACCGCGGAAATCCGCATTCGATTCCAGTTCTCTAAGAAGGGCATCATCGCGGGCTCCTACATCACCGAGGGCAAGGTCACGCGCAACGCGCTGTGCCGAATCACTCGGGCGAAGAAGGAGGTCTACGCGGGCAAGGTCGCCACGCTCCGCCACCTCAAGGACGACGTGCGCGAGGTCACCCTCGGCATGGAGTGCGGCCTTACGTTCGACGACTGGACGGACTTCCAGGAAGGCGACGTCGTCGAAGCATACGAAATGGTCCAGGTCAACCAGTAGGATCGATTCCCTCTCCCAAGCGGAGAGGGGCAGGGGGTGCGAGGCTTGCGGTAAAACGGCCTCACGACTATGAGCGATCAACCCCCTTTCGCCGAATACCCCCGCCCCGAGCAAGGTGCCTTCGCGACCTCCGGACGGGGACCCGGCGTCTACTTCGAGGCGATCGGCGAGGCTTGGGGTCTCGTCATGAAGGACGTTGGACACTGGATCGCGGCGACGATCGTGTTCGGCATCATCCTTGTCGCCCTTCGTCTTCCGATCATTCTGCTCGGCCAGATGATGCAGCCCGATCGCCCTCGAGCGGATCAGATGGGACAGATGCTGGGCTTGATGGGTTTGCAGTTCATCCTCGGTCTCATTCCGCTCGCGGTTCAGACCGTCTTGACCACCGGCATGATTTCGATGGGAGTCCGCAAAGCGCGCGGCGAATACATCAACGTCGGCATGATGTTCGAGCCTTTCCGACGGTTCGGTTCCATCTTCGGCTCCGGCTTACTCTACAACTTGATCGTCTTTGCGGCGGCGCTGGCGTGCATCTTGCCAACGTTCTTTTTCACTCCGGTCCTCCTCCTGATGCCGGTAGTGGCCTTCCTCAAGGGCGTTAGTCCCGTTGAGTCGCTCAGCCTGTGTTTCGATCGGTGCAAAGCCTACTGGGCGAGCTTGCTCGCTCTCCTCATCGTTTTGGCCCTGATCCTTGTCGCGGGCATTATCGTCTGCGGCGTCGGCATCCTGATCGCCTGGCCGATCTACTGCGTCGTTCTCGGCATCCATTACCGTGCGTTCTTCGAGTCCGAGCCGTCTCCGGCTTTCCGCTGAGGGACAGATCGTCGCTGGGGATGGTCCGCCCATCCTCAGGATCTTTGGGCACGGACAAAACCTTCGGGATGTTTGTGCGTCTAGCTTTTTATGCGGCCCCGCTTGGGGCCGGAAAGAGGAGAGCCATGAACCGGACCAGAACTTTCGCCCTTAGCCTCGCCGCCTTGTTCGCCGCGGGGTTTGCCCTGACCCCCACGGATGCGTCGGCGCAGGTGCGCACTCGCCGCGACGACGGATACTACGACCGGGGGCGCGACGATCGCCCGGTGCGCGACTGGGAGGTCCGCCCGCTCGTCGACCGCGCCGAACGTCAGAGCAACTCGTTCCGCGCCTGGTATGAGCACATCTACGCCAAGGACCGATTGGGCCACGATCCCTACGCGCATGACTTTAAGCGAGACATCCAGCACATGGACGAAGCGATGGAGCGACTCCGTCGAAAGGCCGACGACCATCGGCCGGGCGTCGGTCGGGACGAGTTGCGCGAGGCGATTCGATGGGGAAGCGAAATCGACCGGGAAGTCGGACGGAATCGCGACACCCGCTTCACCTACCGCGAGTGGGAAGATCTGCGAGGGACCCTGAACGATCTCGCCCATCTTTACGACGTCCGCGGCGTGTAGCCGCTATTAACCCGCGAAGAGGGCCGCCTGGGAGATCCTGGGCGGCCCTCTTCACGACAGACGGCCCGAACTTTAGTACTCGGACGATTGAACTCTGTGCCTTACCGCCCGTCTATTCCCCTCGATGAAGACGAAAGTTAACCTTGGACTCGCCGTTCTCCTGACGATGGTCGGCGGCGCGACGCTTGTCCCGACAGACGCCCAAGCCCAGTTCTGGCGTCCACGCCATCGGGTGGTCTACCGCTCCGACTGGACCGTTCGCCCCCTCGTGGACACGACGGAACGGCAGAGCAACGCCTTTCGCGACTTCTTCGAGCATCATGTCGCGGACGGCCGCATGGGCCGGTATCACGACAACCAGTACTTGAAGAGCCAGATCCAGGAAATGGACGAGGCCTTCGAGCGGCTTCGGTCCAAAGCGGACGACCACCGACCCGGCATCGGAGTCGGCGACCTTCAGAACGCCCTAAAGCACGCGCGGATGGTCGATCGCGAGATTTACTCTGCGGGCGACAACAACCGAACGATCCGGGAGTGGTCCGATCTGCGTGGTTCTTTGAACGCACTCGCTGACCTTTACCAAGTCCGCGGACTGTAAACGCCACTTCTGGGGGTAAGGGTCGCCCTCAAAAGGTACCCTTACCCTAATGGCATTGGTAGAAGTCATCGCGCTCGGTGGCGTGGGCGAGATCGGCAAGAACTGTAGCGTCGTGAGACAGGAGGACGACCTCGTCGTCATCGATTGCGGCTTGAGTTTCCCTAACGAGGAGATGCCCGGGGTCGACATCGTTGTCCCCGACTTCACTTATCTTGTCGAGAACAAGGACAAAGTGCGGGGCGTGTTTCTCACCCACGCCCACGAGGACCATGTGGGGGGACTGTCTTACCTTCTGCGCCAGATCAAGGTCCCGATTTACTGCACCGAGTTTACGGCAGCTCTCATCCGCCGAAAGCTCGAAGAGATGCTGCCGAAGGAGCGCATCGATCTCAAGATCGTCAAGCTGGGCGACCGAATCAAGGCGGGCGCCCTTGAGGTCGAGTTCGTCCGCGTTACCCACTCTATTCCGGAAAACGCTTCCCTTGCGATCCGAACCCAGCACGGCATCGTGCTCTTCACCGGCGACTTCAAGTTCGACTTCTCGCCCGTGGACGGCAAACTCTCCAACATCACCCGGTTCGGCGAGTTGGGTCAGGAAGGCGTGATCTGCCTTCTTTCGGACTCGACGAACGTCGAGCGCGGTGGCTGGGGACCGAGCGAGCGCCTCGTTCTCGATGGCCTCAGGAAAGTCTTCAAAGAGGCTAAGGGGCGGGTCCTTCTCACCACCTTTGCCAGCAACATCCATCGACTTCAGCAGGCGATGGAAGCCGCCGCGGAGACGGGACGTAAAGTCGCCGTCGTCGGTCGCCGCATGGAGCAGAACCTCGAAATCTGCCAGCAGCTAAATTACGTTCGCGTTCCTAAGGGCGTTCTCGTCCGTCTCGACGAGCTGCGGAACTATCCCGATCACGAGGTCGCCATCCTCACGACCGGTTCCCAAGGAGAGCCGATGAGCGCCCTCGTTCAGATGAGCAAGGGTTCGTACGGCCGAATGCAGATTAAGGACGGCGACACTCTCGTCTACTCGGCACGACCGATCCCCGGCAACGAAGGGGCGATCTGGCGAACTATCAATCGCCTCTTCGATCAGGGCTGCACCGTCGTCTACGACTCGCCCACGCCGATCCACGTCTCCGGCCACGCCTACCAAGAAGAGCTGAAGATGATGATCAATCTAACGAAGCCCTACTACGTGGCGCCTGTCCACGGTGAGCCTCGGCATCAGTTCATCTATAACAACATGGCCCGGACCATGGGATATCCCGAGCAGCGGATCTTTACGATGAAGTCCGGCGTTCCGTTGGTGATCGACGAAAGTCACGCCCAATTTGGGGAACCGGTGACCGTCGGCCAGGTTCTTGTGGATGGCTCGGGCCGCGAAGGCGTGACCGACGATGTGTTGCGCGATCGGTTC
Organism: uncultured Fimbriimonas sp.; assembly: GCA_964251345.1. Taxonomy (GTDB): domain Bacteria; phylum Armatimonadota; class Fimbriimonadia; order Fimbriimonadales; family Fimbriimonadaceae; genus Fimbriimonas. The sequence continues at coordinate 4,263 of CAXUKB010000027.1, forward strand.
ACCGTCGCGAAGGAGGGTCTCGTCTCCGTCACCGTCGTGATCGATAAGGAAAAGGGGCGCGTCGTAGGAGAGCCGATCGTTCAGGCACGCGGCTTCCACGGTCCCGAGGACATGGAAGCGCAAGCCGCCTCCTGGATCGAGGACGCGCTTCGGCAACTCGGGCGAGAGGAACTCAAAGACTCGACTCGCGTCAAGCACACCGTCGCCGACTCGGTGCGTCGAACGTTCCAGAAGCGAGCCCAGTCACGCCCGCTCGTCGTGCCGACGGTCGTTGAGGTTTAACCAGAAACCTGAAGAAAAGGTCGCGGAGTTCATTAAGAGCTCCGCGGTGAATGCGGCTAACCTAGGGCGTCGACCGTATTCTGCTCGGTACGAAAGGTAGGACGGCAACGAGACCCTCCTTCGCGACGGATGTGACGATCGAAAATCCCGGCTCCGGGAGCGACATGACGGAAGCGAGAGGAGACTCGCAAAAAAGGCCCACCTGCTCTGTAGCGTGGGCCGAGTCCTCGAATGGTATCCCGCTCAGTCGGCAGGCTTGCTGTTAAGAATACGTTACCGATGCCCGCTGATCTTTATCGCAATCCGTAAAGATCAAAAATGCAGACACAAAAGTGTTTTGACGACGCTTTAGTCGGCATGGAACGACCTCGGCGGAGTGGCTTCACGAAAGCTTCAAGTGACGACGCATCGCGGCGAGCGTCGCCTCGCTGACATGATGCTCGATGCCTTCGGCATCCACCTCGGCCGTCTCGTGCGGAACCCCGATCGAGACGAGGAAATCGTGGACCAAGAGGTGGCGTTCGCGAGCGGCGGTGGCCAGCGCGCGGCCCTCATCGGTGAGGAAGATCGCCCGGTAAGGCTGACTCGTAACGTAGCCTTCTTCCTGAAGCCGCCGCACCGTCTTGCCTACGGATACGTGCGTGACCCCCATGGTCTCCGCCAGATCGACCGCTCGGGCCTCGCCCCGCTCGGCGATGAGGGCGGCGATGGTCTCCAGGTAATCCTCCGCGCGCTCACGGCGGTGATCCTCCCGGGTGCGCTCGAAGCGGTTGGTCGTCATGGGCGGCTCAATTCCTCGTTAGAGCGTGGACGTAGAGTTTAGCCCAAACCGGCGTCGGACGTCCTCCCGACGAAGCGGGGTCTAATGAAGGAGTGCAGGCTCTGGTCTTCGATTTCGACGGCACTCTGGTGGACACGGAAACCCCCGAGTACACCGTCTGGACTCTGATCTTCGAGAGCCACGGGGTCGAAATGCCCGCCGGATACTGGGGCTCGCTTATCGGTCGAGGAGCGGAACAGGAGTTCGAACGACCGGCCGCCCTCCTTGAACGACTTTGCGGACGGCCGTTCCGGGACTCGGAGAATCGTCACCAAAGGATCATGGACCTCATCGACCAAGAGACGCTGCGTCCCGGCACGGAGAGTCTCATTCGAGAGGCGAACGCCCAAGGCGTTCCGTGTGGAGTCGCCTCGTCTTCGCCGCACCGGTGGGTGGACCCCGAACTCGAGAAGCGCGGCATCCTCCACCTTTTTCAGTTCGTCGCCTGTGCCGACGATGTGGAGCGCGCCAAGCCCTTCCCCGATCTGTACCGGCTTGCCTGTCGTCGCTTGGACGCCGAACCGGCGGAGACGATCGCCATCGAAGACACGCCGAACGGGCTTGCCGCGGCCGTCGCGGCCGGACTGTTCGGCGTCGCCACTCCCAATTCAGTCACGCAGGCTCTCGACCTTTCCGCCGCCGACCTCCGGATCGACGAGCTCGCCACTTGGAGTCTCGCCGACCTTGACCAAGCCCTGGTACAACGAAAGGACCGTGCCCGACTTCCTCGATAAGATTCGCGATACGCTTCGTCGGTGCATGGAGACCGGCGACTTGGTCGAGGTGTACGACGACGACCGGGATCTCGATCGGTTCATCGTGGGCAAGGTCGAGAGCGTCACGCGCGATGGCTACGGCTTGCTTGCGATCGGACCTCATGGCGATTTCGATGGGCGACAGATCGGGCGGATCGAGGACGTCATCCGCGTCGCCACCGCGTCTTCTTACCTCTCCGCCCTACGCCTTCTGCACGACGCGCGAGGAACGATGGACTCCCAACCGGCCGACTCGGCGGGCTACACGCCCCTGGATCTCGGCAACGCGCTTCGTTTCGCTCAGGACAAAAAGATCGTCGTGTCGCTCGTCGATGGGGATCACATCCCTATCATCGGCCTCGTGAACGACTTCGGCAAGGACTACGTCGAGATCCGCGAGCTACGGAAGGACGGCGAGGAGGACGGTCTGATCACCGTTCACCTCGACGACATCATCCGCATCGACGCGGGCGGTCGCACGGAGCAGGCAAGGTCCTTTCTGCACCGGGTTCGGATGGGGCTTTAGGCATCGGCCAGTCGCTTGCGGTCCTCGTCGTCTCGAACGATCGCAACGAACCATTCGTCGTGCGAGACGAACAGCCGAGCGTAGCCCTCGAGCCCGAGGATCCAAAAACCCCATCCGCACTGCAGGCAGATTTGAACGTAGCTCAGGAGGTCGGCCTTCTCGTAAGGGAGAAACAAGTGTCCAGGAGCGTCTTCGACGAGACGTCGGTCTCCGTAGCTCTCGCGAAAGCGGTAGTAGAGATGAAGGTTCGCGCTCCAGATGTCGGTCTCGGCCACCCAGAGCAGAACCTCCGAATCGTACGAGAACGCTGTGCTCAGGACGAAGGCGTTGCGGTAGGCGAAGCCGATCCTCCCTTCAACTCGGGGAATCTCCTCGTCCTCAACGACCGGCCAGTCGCCCCCTTCGAACGGTCGCCCTTTCATCCACTTCCGGCACTGCTCTCGCGTATAGAACTGCAGGTTAATACGTCCTTTTCTTCACGGCGTATTGTGCGACGAGCCGCCGAAAGAAGCGGTCGGTGTGAAGGGTGTTGTTTTCTCTCGCGTAGTCGTACGCGGTTTTCCCCTTACGGTCCTTCAGATCTGGGTTCGCACCGTGTCGAAGGAACCAGACGATCGGTTGCTCGCCGCCATGCCTGGTGGCGAGCATTAGCGGCGTAAGACCGGTTTTTGGGTTTCGAGCGTCGATAGGACAGCGGTACTTCCCCACCTCGTCCATGAACACATAATTTCCGATGGCATATTCCAACCAACCGTCGCCTTTCGGATCACGCCAACGTGGACTTGCCCCCGCCTTCACCAAGTCGGCGAGTGCCCCGGCCTGTCCTTCGTGAATCGCGTCGTAGGCCGCCGACTCGCCGTTCGTCGCGACGAGGTCGGTTTTCGCGCCATGAACGAGAAGCCACCGCCAACCGACCGGCTGCCCGGCCTCGATCGCTTTCATCAGCGGCGTCCGGCCGCTCGCCGTGCGGGCGTTGGGATCGCCACCGAGGCTCTTCGCGAGGTCGAGCACCTCAGGCCAGCCGTTTGCGGCGGCCAGGTGCATGATGGTCGCGCCCCGGACGGTGCGCTCGCGCGGATTTCCGCCGTGGGCGAGGACGTATCGAATCGTCGCGGTGTCGCAGCAGCCGAACGCCATGAGCGTAGTCGTCGTGCCTTGTGCGTTCCGCACCTTGAGCAGCGATGGATCTCGTTTCAGGATCGAAATGTTCGTGCCACCTCGCCCGGCGGCGAGCCGCGTGTAAAGGTGTCCCGCATCGTGAAGATCAGGATTGACGAAGCCGGTCGCGGACACGAGTTCCAGGTCCATCCGAGTGTCCGACATCCAAAGTCTTCCGGGCATGTCGAAACGGAGCGAGCCATCGCCTTCGGATTTCTCGTAGGGCAAAAGCGATCCGGCGTGGGCAACCACCGTGTTAATGAAGCGGTGGATCGTAACGGGCTGGCTCACGAACGTCCGCCGTCCACCCTCGACGGCGACGAGACGGACGGTCGCCGAACCAATCTCGCGCGGCGTCTCGTTTTTAAACCGGATGCCCCAGGAAAACGTGAGGTCTCCGGGCTCCTTCCCCTGCGTGAATCCAGACTGCCCCGCCTCCCAGATTCGAAATCCGGGGATCTGAGAGGGCTTCAGCTCGCAGGTCGACTGACCACGAACGGCGGGAGCGAGCAGGAGAAAAGCGAGGGGCGCGAACCGCATGCCCCTCACGATACCGCGATCAATACCGGTAAGAGTCGCTCTTATACGGACCTTCGACGTCCACGCCGATGTACGCCGCTTGGTCGGGTCTGAGCTCGGTGAGCCGGGCGTTGAGCTTGGAAAGCTGAAGCCGTGCCACCTTCTCGTCGAGGTGCTTGGGAAGCACGTACACACCCGGGCCGTACTCGCCCTTGTTCGTCCAAAGCTCGATCTGGGCAAGCGTCTGGTTCGCGAACGACGACGACATCACGTACGAGGGATGGCCGGTGGCGCAGCCTAGGTTTACGAGGCGGCCTTTCGCAAGCAGAATGATCCGCTTCCCGTCGGGGAAAATTACGTGATCCACCTGCGGCTTGATCTCCTCCCACTCGTACTTTTCGAGCGAAGCGACCTCGATCTCCGAATCGAAGTGGCCGATATTGCAGACGATCGCCTGATCCTTCATCGCCGCCATGTGGTCGTGGGTGATGACGCCCACGTTGCCGGTCGTCGTCACGAAGATGTCGCCCTTGTCGGCGGCGTAATCCATCGTCACCACGCGGTAACCCTCCATCGCCGCTTGGAGCGCGCAGATGGGGTCGATCTCGGTCACCCAGACCTGAGCCGACAACGAGCGAAGCGCCTGGGCACTTCCCTTCCCCACGTCGCCATAGCCGCACACGACCGCGACCTTGCCCGCGATCATAACGTCGGTTGCCCGCTTGATGCCGTCGAGCAGCGACTCGCGGCAGCCGTATAGGTTGTCGAACTTCGACTTCGTGACGCTGTCGTTCACGTTGAACGCGGGGAACGGCAGGCGTCCCTCCTTCATCATCGTGTAGAGACGCTTGACCCCGGTGGTGGTCTCCTCGCTCACGCCTTCGATCGCGTCGCGCAACCGCTTGTAATGGCCTTTACCGAGCCGCTTACGGATCGCGGCGTAGAGCACGGTTTCCTCTTCGTTCGTCGGGTGGTCGAGGATCGAGGCGTCGTCTTCGGCGCGCGCGCCGAGAAGCACGAGAAGGGTCGCGTCGCCACCGTCGTCGAGGATGAGGTTCGGCGTACCGCCGTCGGACCACTCGAAAATTCGGTGGGTGTAATCCCAGTACTCTTCCAGGCTCTCGCCTTTCGTGGCGAAGACGGGAACGCCGGTCTCGGCGATCGCGGCGGCGGCGTGGTCCTGCGTGCTGAAGATATTGCACGAGGCCCAGCGGACATCCGCACCAAGGGCGACGAGGGTCTCGATGAGCACCGCCGTCTGGATCGTCATGTGAAGCGATCCGGCGATCCGGGCACCCTTGAGGGGCTGGTCCTTGGCGTACTCCTCGCGGATCGCCATGAGGCCCGGCATCTCGGTCTCCGCGATGCGGATCTCTTTGCGGCCCCAGGCGGCGAGGCCCAGGTCGGCGACGACGAAGTCGGTTTTAATCGGGTTTGCGGTCTCCATGATGCTCTCCATCACGGGCGCCGTTCCTTGCGGAGATCGACCGAGCCTGATCCGTCTTCCGGATTGCAGCGCCCCTCGGCCGACTTTCTATTGTGACCGATCACGGTCGAGGCGTTGCGTCGTTCTCGAAGGCTAATTCAAGCGCGCCTTCCCAAGTTCGGAGGTATCCGGAAGCATAAGCCGACTCACACGCCTCCTCACCCAAGTCATGACGAAAAGAAGCCAACCTTGTGCGATCTCCCGATCGCTCCGTTTCCGGAAGTGGAAAGTCGGTCAGCTTCCGGATCTGGTCCTTTGCACCGGCCAGTTCGACCGCCCTTGCGATCGCTCCCCGCTCCTCCTCGATAGGGGCCAGAGTCGATAGAACGATGGCCAGCGTCTACCGAATCTTGAGATCCGACACGTGGCGCGCGACCTCGCGGGAAAGTTTCTCCGCAAGGTCGAGAGCGCCTCGTTGCATGGCGAGTTGACTCAATGCACCGGTCGCTAATGTCGTGCCGCGAACGTCGCCGAGCAACTTTCTCATCGTAAGCGCCTCTTCGAAGAACGTCTGTGCCTCGTCCGTTTCTCCCCGTCGAAGGGCGACGTTTCCGAGCCTGTGAAGCAAAGATCCGACGGTGGAGGGTGCGTCGATCTCTCCCGAGGACCGCGGTGACGGTCTGGACCTACGGAAGCGTGAACCCGAACGTCGCTCCCACGTCGGGCTCACCCTCGGCCCACACGTCTCCGCCGTGGCGGTTCACGATCCGCCGAACGTTTGCGAGTCCGATGCCCGTTCCTTCGATCGTTTCGCTGCGATGAAGCCGCTCGAAGGGCTCGAAGAGCTTGGGGGCGTACTTCATCTCGAAGCCGATGCCGTTGTCCCGGAGGGCATAGCCGCACATTCCGTCTCGGTCGACCATCATGAACTTGAGCCGTAGAGGAACGTCGGATCGGCGATACTTGCTGGCGTTCCCGACGATGTTATCTAGCACCATTCGCATGAGACCCGGTTCCGCATAGACCGGCAGTTCGGTCGGCGCGTAGGCGTCGATCGGAACGCCTTGGGCCTCTTCGGCGACGACCTCCCGGAAGAGGGCGGCAAGGTCCACGCTCTTTTTCGTGATCGCCTGCTTGTTGAGTCGCGCATAGGTGAGAAGATCTTCGATGAGCTGCGACATTCGAGTGCTCGCCTTCGACATTCGCTTGATCCGCTCGCGGGCGTCTTCCGGAAGTTCGTCGGCATAGTCCTCGATAAGGATTCGCGCATGGCCCACAATGGCGCGGAGCGGGGCACGCATGTCGTGCGATACCGAATAGGTAAAACCCTCAAGTTCCGCGTTCGCCGCCCGAAGATCGGCGGTCGCTTCCGCGACGTGGCGTTCCAAGGCTTCCGCGTGGCGGCGATTAGCTTCCTCGACTTCGAAGCGAGCCGTTTCGTCCCGCAGAATCTTGACGTAGCCGCGAATGTTGCGATCGGCCCGGTGCAGCGCGACAAGTGAACCGCTGCCCCAAAAACGAGATCCATCCTTCCGGCGGTACCAGCCCGTATCGGGAGCGAAGCCACTTTCCGCCGCCATCTGGCGAGTCTGGGTGGTCGCCTCATGGTCGCGATCCTCTGCGGGAAAGACGAAATCGAGCGACTTTCCGACGACCTCGCTGGAGGCGTTGCCGAAAATCGATTCCGCGCCGGGATTCCAGCCAACGATCACGAACGACGCGTCCATCAGGATAACGGCGTCGCCTTGTGCGTGCTCGAAAATGCCTTGAAACGATTCAAGGCTCTCGGCGAGCTCGCGGGAAGTCTGCTCTCGTCCGGCGGACTCATCGACCAAACGGCTCCGAGTCCGCTGATTGGAGGCGCTAAACGCGACGATGATCCCCCCACTCACGAGGTACGCGAGCAAGACGTAGTAATCGACGGTCCCCTGCGGAGCGATGTCGCCTGGCCGCCCCACGAAGAAGATCCAACCGATCGCCGCGGAGACGATCAACGCGGCGATCGTCGGACGCGCCGAGAACCGCCAACCCGCGATGGCCAGGGGCGGGAAGAAGAAGACCCAAGGCGCCCGAGTGCCCAGCACGGGATTCATCGCGAGGCGAATTGCCGCCGCAACGAGCACCAGTCCGATGGCGGCCGCATAGTCGCGCGAAGAGTCGTTGCCCTTTGACTCCGCACGAATCGTCACGCCTAAACGGACGGCTTAAATGGCCATTTCGATCCCGCTAACGCGATCCATGAAGGCCGGCATCCAGCGCGGCGAGCAGCGATTTGTCGCCGGGCACGTCGAGTTCGAGCGACCAGATCATCGCACCCGCGAGACCTTGTTCCACCACGTACTTACCCTTTGCTCGGATCGTCGAGACGCCGTTGTACCAAACCGTGCTTCCGATCATGTCCGCCTTGTCGGCGTCCGGATAGGTCGCGAGAAGTCGCTTGTAAGACCACTCGTCGCTCTTTCCCTCCGCAAAGCCATAGCCGTAGAACGGCACTCCGAGCACCGTCTTCGCTTTGGGAAGGCCGCGCCCGAGCCAGTAACTCACGTTGGACTTCGCGAACTCCATGGACGAGTGCTGCCCCGGACGGTCGGGAGCCCAAGGCCCCGCGGCGTCGTAGGCCATGACGCTCACGAGGTCGAACGTCTTTAGGGCTTCGTCTGGGATCTGGTCTCCGCCGTAGCCCTGCGAGACGGCGGCGGTCAGGAGCTTGCCCTTCGACTTGAGGGCCGCCCCGAGGTTGCGAACGAACGGACCGTAATCGCCGTTGATCGACGGCCCCTCGAGGTCGACGTCGAGTCCATCGAAGCCGTGAGCCACGACGTAGTCGGCGAGCTTCGCGACGAAGCCGGCGCGTTTCGAGGGGCTAACGAGATAGAAGTACCGTTTGATGAGGTCGCGATCGCCCGACGCACTTCCGCCGCCGATCGAGACGAGCACCTTAACGCCGTGCGTGTGGGCCCTCGTGGTCAACGCCTCGTCGACCGGATTGAACGAGAGATTCCCGTCGTCGTCGGTCGGGTTCTCGAAGGCGACGTCCAGGTGCGTCACCCTCGAGTAGTCGATCGTGTCGGCGAAGACGGGCAAGTCGGGCGAGTTCTGCACGTACGCGATCACGATCGGTCGGACGGGCGGCGCGGCCACGACGGGAATCAGCATACGGCTAAGTTACCGGCTTCCGGACGTTTAGTTGTCCGGGTAGGTCGCGCCACCCAGGAAGGAGTTGCACAGGTTGCTGCTCGTCGTCTTCGTGCAGGCCGCGTACGACGTGTCGCACTGCTTCGTGGTGGGGAGCCGATGAACGAGGACGCAACCCGTTTGCCACACGCTCGCCCAGATCTGCGAGGGCTTGATCCGGTGCGAGTGGCCGTCGAAGTACGTCACATTCATCGCGTTTTGGTGACGGTCGGCGAAGCGAAGCATGTGCCCCGGGTTCGCCGGGTCCGGGCTTCCGTCGCCGTCGGTGAACTCCATCCACGTCTCGCCCGAATTCGCGTCCCCCGACGCCTTGTTCCACTTCTCGCCGATGAGGATGACCTCGGCCACGCGATCGACGTCGCCCGTCGTGAGATCTTCGGCGGCAGAGTTTGCGATGTACGAAAGCGGGATCGTCTTCGCGCCGGTCGCGTCGACCTGCCACATCGTGTCCGTCGATCCGGCAGGGCTCCGATCGGTTGGGCAGTGATAAAGATCCTTGTTCTTCAAATACGGGTAGAGCTGGTTCCACCACTTCATCGCATTCGCATTCGGATCAGTGGTCGGAACGGCGATCCCGGCCCGGGTGCTCGCCGCGTTCGTGGACGATCGGAAGAACATTCGATCGTCGTTGTCGCCGAGATACATCTGAACGCCAAGCCCCATCTGCTTCGTGTTGCTGAGGCAGGCGGCGCTCTTCGCCGCCGCCTTCGCCTGAGCGAACACCGGGAAAAGAATGGCGGCGAGGATCGCGATGATCGCGATCACGACGAGGAGCTCGATAAGGGTGAAGGCGCGCTTCATGGGTCTTTCCGCCGGTACGGATTGTCCTGAATCTATACAGGACGGTCCAGTATAGATTCGTTTTTGTGCGACACGCAAGCGGCTCGGCTAAGGTTCCGGATCGGGAGCGACCAAGGGCCGAATGGCGGTGTCGACCGTCTCAGGCGTCTCGAGGGCCGATTCAGTCCCTGCCCCCAGGTCGCGGATCCGGTTCGCGCTCGGAATGAGGCGACTGCCCACCGATCCGACCAAGTCGTTATAGCTTTCCGCGGCGAGTCGCAAGTGCCGGCCGTGACGGCCGACGAGATCGACGACGCGGCCCAACCGGTCGCAGAGCGCCCGTGCGTGGAGACGGACCTCTTCCGCGTTTTGGGCGAGGCGTTCTTCGTTCAGCACGTACGTCGCCAGATGAACGAGGTTCATCAGCGTCATGGGGTTCACCAAGATGATCCGCTGCTTCTGCGCGTCGTCGAGCAACGCGCGATCCCCCTCGCACGCGATCTGATACGCCGCTTCGTAGGGCAGAAAGAGGATCGTGTACTCCGGCGATCCCTCGTAACGGCTCCAGTACTCCTTGCGTGAAAGCTCCCGAACGTGGCCTCGGACGGCCCGCGCGTGCTCTCCGCAAAGCCTCGCTTTTTCCGCTTCGGTATCCGCTTCCACCGCGGCGAGGTAGGCGTCGAGGGGCGCTTTGGAATCGATGACGATCCGACGCCCGCGCGGCAAGAGGATGACCACATCCGTCCGGAGCACCTTCCCTTCTCGGTCCGTCTGATCTTGAACGACGAAGCTCTTCCCCGCCACGAGTCCCGAGGACTCGAGGATCGCCACAAGCTGACCTTCTCCCCAGGAGCCTCTTACTTGGGGTTTCTTGAGCGCGTTCGCGAGCGCTTCGCTCGCCCTTGACACGCCCTCGATCTGCCCCTTGAGCTCTCCCAGTCGGGCGGCGTTCTCGCGTCCGGCTTCGTGGGTCAGCTTTTCCAAGGCGTCGAGTTCCTGGTGCATCGGTTCCAGCATCGCCCGGATCGCGGACTGTTCCTCCGCCGCGCGTCCGTCGAACTGCCCCTTGGCGAGGGTGAGAAACCGCGCGGTCGCCTCGTTTAACGCGCGCTCCGAAGCATCTCGAAATTGGCGGTCCATCGCCGCGCCACGTTCGTCCATCTCCCGCCGGAGCGATTCGAGCGCAAGGTCGCGCGCTTCGACCGTCGCCTCGACCGTCGCCTCGGCCTTCGCCAAGCGCCTCGTTGAGAGACCCCACGCAACCGCCGCGCCCACGATCGCGCCGAGTACCAGAAAAAGGGCTTCCATTCGTGGTCGTTCAGAAAGACGTGGACAGATGTTACCGATCTTTTTGCGGGGCGAGGCTCGTCTAAAATAATGTGCCCTTGTTGGCTTTTATTTTCCTCACCCAGAACGAACCCGCGTCGAGCCTTCCCGTCCTTCTCTACCTCTGCCACCGACGGCAGGATCTCGTCGCGGTGGCGGTCGGAACGGACGGGGTGGCCGCCGTGCTCGGCGACAAGGCGGTCCTCCAGACTTGGTCGGAGGATTGGTACGTCACGGCGGAAGCGCCGACCGGCTACGTTCCCCCAACCCCTGCCGTCTGGCACGCTCGGATCGACCAAGCGCCCCTTTCCGTGGAGCGGTGCCAAGCGGGTTACCAGCCTTCGATCATCGGCGTCGGTGTGGGCGATCGACGGCGTGCGGCGGAGATGAGAACGCGCATCACCGTCGAAGGATGGCCCATCTACGTCGATGGAGCAAGGGGACTCACCGACGCTCTCGCCAAAGCTAAGTCGCGGTGGGTCGACCCCATCTACTCCGCCGGGCGCCCCATGACGCTCGACGAGTGGATCGCCTACACCGGTTTCCGAAAGGTAAAGCCCGACTGGTTCGAGCCGGCGCCCTTACCGTGGGCCGGGTTCTCCTTTCTCAACGCGTACCACACGGTAACGTGGCGTCAACTTCCCCTCGCTACGAACGCTCCTTACGACGCGTCGATCAACCCGTCGCCGATGAGATCCGACGAGTCGGCGCACCCCGAAAAGCCGCCCTCCGATACGAATGACGTCTAAGGGTTGCGGTAGCCTTCGACCATGCTCTTCCCGATCCTGACGTGGTCTCCCAACGCTTACGTCGAGAACGAGTTGCGGTGGCGGGCGGGGGAAGAAAAGGCGATCCGCGCCGAAGAGGGCTGGCTCGCCGTCGCCGGGCTCCATTGGCTTACCAAGGAGACTTCCACCTTCGGATCAGGGGCATCGTGTGACGTCAAGCTTTCCGGCGTGGCAAACCTCGTTGGGATGTTCACACGGACGGGGAGCGACGTTTACTTTTCACCCGAGGACGGCGTCAAATCGATCGTCGATGGACGTTGGACGACCGGTATCGTCGAGATGAGATCCGATTCCGACGCCCATCCAAGCCGCTTGGTTGTGAACGGAAAGGTCGTGACCGTCATTCGACGCGGCAAGCGATTCGGACTCCGCGTGTACGACCCGGCGAACGCCCGACGCCGAGCCTTCAGGGGACTTCGCTGGTACCCCGTGGATGCAAGGTATCGAATCGTCGCCCGCTTCGTTCCATACGCAAAGCCCAAGACGCTGTGGATCACCAACGTCCTTGGAGACGTGCGCTCCGCCCCCAGCCCCGGCTACGCCGATTTCCGGTTGAAGGGTCGAACCCTGCGTCTCGACGCCGAGGACCACGGCTCTTCCTACTTCTTTAACTTCGGCGATGGGACAAACAACCGGACGACATACGGCGCAGGCCGCTTCCTGGACGCGGCGAAGCCGAAGGGCGGCACCATAACTCTCGACTTCAACCGGGCGACGAACCCGCCCTGCGCCTTCACCGACTTCGCCACCTGTCCGCTTCCCCCGAAACAGAACCACTTGTCCATCGAAATCCCGGCGGGAGCGCTTAACGATCCCACGAAACGATGACTCCGCTGCCGACTCACGGTGGAATCACGATCCATATTTATACTAGGCATCGAGGGTCCGTTCGACGGCGAATCGACCCGGAGCAAAACGATGGCGAATCAGAATGCTTGGCGCTTCTGCCAGAAGTGTCACTCGATGTACTTCGACGGCTATGCCGATAAGGGTCACTGCGCGGGAGGCGGAGGGCACGAAGCTCAGGGCTTCATGTTCTTTCTCCCCCATGACTCCCCGGTGACTCCGGCCTTACAGGATCAGTGGCGCTACTGCGAGAAGTGCCACGTCATGTTCTACGACGGTTATCCGGACAAAGGGCACTGTCCGGCGGGTGGCGGTCATCAGGCCCAAGGCTTCATGTTCGTGCTCCCCCACGACATTCCTGCGACGGGCACCGCCCAAGACCAATGGCGCTATTGCGAGAAGTGCCACGGAATGTTTTACGATGGCTATGCCGATAAAAGCCACTGTCCGGCGGGCGGAGGTCATCAGTCTTCAGGCTATATGTTCGTGCTGCCGCACGACATTCCGAGCGTCCTCGACTTCAACTTCAGCCCCATCGTGTTCGGCGGTGGAGTACCGGTCGGCGGCAACTCGCATCTCACCATTCGCCAGGATGGGAGTTACACGTATTCCGGCCACTTTCATGACTCGGGAGCAACGGAATACAACATGACGATCCTCGTGGGTGTCAAGGATTCCCAAAGCAAGCTCTACACCTTCCAGCACAGTGGCCACGTTTCCGGAACGTTCGAGTCTGGATCTCGGGACGACAACTGGAACGTCGAAAGTCAAAACCCCGTTCTTAGCGACAACTGGGTTTTCCTCGCCGCCGGCAGCTCGTCGAACGCACAGAGCCACGCGGGCGGAGATCTCTCCGGCCTCATTAATGGCCTGATCGGCGCATTGGGAACCGCCCTGGGCGTCGTCGCGATCGCCGCTTAACGATCGGCGATCCTTCACCCGCCCGTGTCGGACACGGGCGGTAGGCGAGCGCTGACTCCGAACTACGATGGAAGTAGACTTCCGTGGTGCTTCCCGCGAAGGTCTCGCTGTGCCTTCTCCCGACGCCGCTCCACCGGCTCGACCGGATGTCCGAAGCGCTGGGGATCGACCTCTGGATCAAGCGCGACGACCTGACGGGCTTCGCGATGGGCGGCAATAAGGGTCGCAAGCTGGAGTACCTGGTCGCCGACGCGGTTGCGCAAAAGGCGGAGGTGGTCGTGACATGCGGGGCGACCCAGTCGAACTTCGTACGCCAGCTCGGCGCCGCCTGCGCGGTCGTGGGGTTGCGGTGCCTCGCGGCGGTGATGGATTTGCCTTACGAGAACGCGGCGCCCGACGGTCCTTGCCTACGGGGCGATGCGGGCAACGCGGTGCTCGACCGGATCCTCGGCGTCGAGTTGCGGCGGTTTCCCGACGACGAATGGGAAGTTCTTTATGAGCACATGAACGCTCTCGCGAGCGATGAGGAGGCAACCGGGCGGCAGGTCTACCGGATCCCGATCGGCGGCTCTTCTCCGCTCGGGGCGTTGGCCTTCTACGAGGCGGCAAAGGAGATCCCTCGCGACTTCGACTGGATCGTCACCGCGTCCTCGAGCGGCTCGACCCAGACCGGCCTCGCGTACGCTTTCCACGGATCGCCGACGAAGGTGCTCGGAGTCGTGTCGGACCCCGAACCAGAGATCGTCGGCGAATTCGCCACTCTGGGCGACGCGATGGCGGATCTTCTCGGCCTGAAGGCGAGCCTCGCCGCAGGCGATTTTCGCATCAATCTCGATTTCGTCGGCCCGGGCTACGGCGTCTCCTCGCCCGCGGGCGATGCCGCCATTGAGCGTTTGGCACGTACCGAGGGGATCTTCCTCGACCCAATCTACTCGGGGAAGGCGTTCGCCGCGTTGCTCGCTCTCTCGGAACAAAGGTCGTTGACGGGCAAGATCCTGTTCTGGCACACCGGCGGCCTGCCGACGCTTTTCGCAAGGTAGGTGGGCGCGAACGGCTTCGATCGTTCGGCTCGGGGAGGAGACATCCGTCCTTTCGACGGTTCTGCCGGTTCGCCGCGAACCTGCCCGTCGGCTGAAGTATAGTAATCTCCCCTTCCGGCTCTCGCCGGAAAACGCGACGCGGCAACGGCGCAAAGCGAGCGTAGTAAGACGTTCCCGCCTATGTACCCGGTCCAGCGCAACGGCAAAACGATCCTGGAGGCCGCCGCCTGCGGCATTGGCTTCCTCGCGACTCGCAAGGGCACGGCCGACCGTTCGGTCGTCGAGCTCGGTCTGCGGATGACGAAGGACTTCGACCATCGCGGCGCGCCCGGCCACGGCGCGGGCGTTCAGATCGACATCCCGTGGGGACTCCTTATCGACCGGTTCCCCCGGCACCTTCGGCTCATCGCGCAGCGGGACGTCGCGCTCGGAATGTTCTTCCTGCCCTACGATGCGGGCGACCGGGCACACTGCGTCGAGCGGGTCGAATCGCTCGCCCGGCTTGCGGGCGCCGACGTGCTCCAATGGGCCGAGGTGCCGATCGATCCTCGAGCCCTTGCGCCGGGATCGCCTGCCTTGCGGACCCTTCCCGTCGTCCGCCAGGCGCTGTTTAAGCGACCGGAAGGCATGAGCGAGTCGGGCTGGTTCGCCTGTCGGTACCTCCTGCGCCTCGCCATGAACGCCGAGCTTGGCGGCCCCATGGGCGAGGAGTTTGCGCTCGTCTCGCTCTCCAATCGGACGGTGGTCTACAAGGGACTCGCCGAGCTTTCGAAAATCGACGAGCTCTATCCCGATCTTCGCGACGAAGCGGTCGCCAGCCGCTTTCTCCTCTTTCATTCGCGGTACTGCACCAACACTTCGACCGCCTGGATGCGCGCCCAACCTTTCTGGGGACTCGCCCACAATGGCGAGATTACGACGATCCGCGGCAACGTCGCCTGGATGGAGGCGATCGGCGGCGATCTCGTCCGGGGCCTCGCCGAACGGCACCCCTCGCTCGTTCCGATCGCGTCGAAGGTGAAGAGCGTCATCTCCTCGCAGGGCTCCGACACCGCGAACCTCGACGACATGGCGATTGCCCTCATCGCCGGTGGCATGACCCTTCCCCAGGCGATCCTTGGTCTGCTGCCAGAAAGTCGTCAGGGCAAGGACGCGCACCCCGGGCTCGAGGCGTTCTACCGGCAGATGGGCGTGTACCTCGGCGCGTGCGACGGCCCGGCCGCCATCGTTGCCTGCGACGGCTCGGACGCGGTCGCCCACCTTGACCGAAACGGACTCCGTCCGTTGTGGCTCTGGGCCGACGACGAGATCGTGTTTGCGGGATCCGAGATGATCGAGCCGCTGATGGGACGCACGCCCAAGGTTCAGCGATGCCTCGGTCCCGGCGACTCGTTCGTCCTGCGCCTTCGCGACGGATCGATGCTGTTCGACGACGAGTGCGCCTCGCTCGTGGCCATCGATCCTCACGAAGCGCCGCACGGCGAGGGATTGGAGTCGATCGAGACCGCCGACGTCGACGATCTGGAGCCCCTTCAACTCGCCTTCGGCATGACCAAGGAGGACTTGGAGGTGGTCATGGAGCCCCTGATGACGCAGGGCAAGCCTGCGCTCGGCTCGATGGGCGACGACACGCCTCCCTCCGCCCTGCTCGACGTCCTGCCGCGCCGCCTCGAGGACTACTTCGCGCTCCGCTTCGCCCAGGAGACCTCACCGCCCGTCGATCCCATTCGCGACGAGTGGGTCTTCGACGAGGGCGGCTGGCTCGGCGACCGGGGCGGCCTCTGGAGCCCGGCGGGCGGCGCCCTGTTTCGGTTGTCGTCGCGCATTCTCGCCTCAGGCGAGGCCGCTTGGTTGAAGACAAGGCCGGAGACGGCGGTCGTCGACCTCACCTACGGCCTCGAAGAGGACCCCGAGGCCGCCCTCGACCGCATCGTCGGCGAGGCGGAGGCACTTGCCGCCACGAAGTCGGTCGTGATTCTGTCGGATCGGAACGTCGGTCCCGCTCGGATCGCCGCGAGCACCCTGCGTGCGACAAGCCGCCTTCACGCCCGCCTTGCGGCGAAGGGCATCCGCCACCGTGTCGGCATTGTGGCGGAGTCCGGGATCTGGGACATTCAGCCGTGCGCTTTGCTCGTCTCGATGGGCGCCGACGCGGTTCAGCCCTGGCTCGGCAGCGCCACGGCCGGTTCCGAAGAGAAGACTTACCTTAAGGGCGTTCGCTCCGGCTTCTTGGAGGTCATGTCGATGGTCGGCGTGACGCCCTCCTCCGCCTACTGCGGCGCGGCGCTGATCGAGGCGATCGGGCTCGACCGCTCGTTCGTGGAGGCCGAGTTCCCGAACGTTCCCGTTCACCTTGGCGGCGTCGGCCCGGCGACCCTGAACGAGGAATGGGCTGAGCTTCACGCCAAGGCCTACGCGCGGGTCGCGGTCGGCGCCTCTTCCGAGAGCGCGCCGAGTCTGCCCGACGCCGGGGAATTCCGCCAGAGCAAGGAAGGCCGTCCTCACTTCAACGACGCGAACATCGTCCGTGCGATCCAGCTCACGAGTGGCTACGCGCGCAAGATCCACGGCGCGACTCCGGGTTCGTGGGAGGCCTACCAGGCTTACGCCGATCTCGTCTCCGACCGCCGGCCCATCACGCCGCTCGACGTGCTTCGCGTCAAGCGCGGGGACTCGATTCCTCTCGACGACGTCGAGCCCATCGCCCGCATCGCGTGGCGCTTCATGGCTCCCGGCATGAGCGA
>CAXUKB010000027.1:21398-22168 GCA_964251345.1 uncultured Fimbriimonas sp.
CCGTGCGGTCGCGAAGGCGTTCAACACGCTTCGCCGGCTTTGCTTGATGGAGTTGGGCGACAAGGTGCCTTTCGGCGTCGGCCCGATCGCGAACTCGGGCGAGGGTGGCTTCGACAAGTCGCGCATCCGTCGTGCCGACGGCAATCGCTCGATCCAGTACGCGGGCGGCCGCTTCACGATCACGCCCGCGACCGCCGCGAACGCCGCCGAGGTCGAGGTGAAGTTCGCCCAGGGCGCCAAGCCGGGCAAGGGCGGGCAGGTTCCGGCCAAGAAGGTGACGCCAACCGTCGCCCTTCGTCGCGGTTGCGAGCCCGGGTTCGAGCTCGTCTCGCCTCCCGTCAATCACAACCTCTATTCGATCGAAGACGTCAAGCTCATGGTCGAGAGTTGGCGCACCCTGAACCCGAAGGTGAACTGCGCCCTGAAGTACGTCGCCACCCACGGCATCGAGGCGGTGGTCGTCGGCGGCGTCAACGCCGGGGCGAACCGCCTTCACATCTCGGACGGCTGCGGCGGAACCGGCGCGGCGAAGCGGATCGATCAAAAGCACGCGGGCGTTCCCGTCGCCGCCGTGCTTCCGCGCGTTCAGGACCGCCTCATCGAGGAGGGACTTCGGGACGAGATCGAGCTGAGCGTCGATGGTGGCGTGCAGAACGGCGAGCAGTTCCTGAAGCTGGTTCTTCTCGGTGCGGACCGGGTGGGTTTTGGCACGAGTCTGCTCATGGCGAGCGGATGTTCGGTGCTCCGAAAGTGTCACATCGACGGTCCCG
>CAXUKB010000028.1:0-7232 GCA_964251345.1 uncultured Fimbriimonas sp.
CGCCACGCGGAATCTCTCGCTCAAGCCTGACTCACGTGCTTTGGCCAAAGTCTGAGTCGAAGCACGGCTTGAGGCAGGCGATTTACGAGCTCAAGGCACCGCTGGGTTCCGAGATGATTGAGTCGACTCCAAGTTGGTGCAGGCTAAGCGAAAGATTCAGCTTTGAGTCCGACTACCAAAATCTTTCGCTTCGAGATTCTTCCGTTTTTTTGCCGGAAGCCGAAGGGGAGTGGTTCGAGGCGCAGCGCTTGGAGATCGAACTTCAGGCGACTCCTCGGGAAGAGAGCAACGATCCTATTATCACTTCCCTCAAGTGGCTTGCTCGTTGGGACGAAAAGAGCTTCTTTCAACTGCTTCAGACGACCCCGAATCTGGTCCGAGGAATCGACTTTTCAGAGTTGAAGGAGCTGGTGCAGGTCGCGAACCGAAAGGCTCCCGAGGTTAGGGGATGGTCGCTCTACTGGAAAGGCGCCGCGGAGGAAGATTTGTCCATCTGTGCCCGCTATCTCGTTCACGCCTTTGAACACGCGCGGCTTTCTCAGGACGACGAGCTTGCCTCGGAAGTTGCGCTTGAATTGGGAAAGGTCTATGCCCGATTAGGAAAGGCTAGGCACGCCTACCGCATTTGTCAGATCGCCGCCGACATCGCGGATCACTCCCAAACTACCCAAGCCAAAGCCAACAGCCTGCGCCTTCGAGGCATCGTAAACTGCTACTTCGGACAGTCCTCAAAAGGGATCCTGGATCTGAAGTCCAGCGAAAGGCACGTCGAAGACACCTTAGGAAGAGCCCTCACGCGAATGTCTCGCGCCTATTTCTTGGCCTCGGTCGGGAGGAGCGATGAAGCCTTGGATCTACTCGACCAATTATCCGTCGAAACCCACGGACTTCAGCACGTGCGTATCGCAAGCAACGAAAGAATCGTGAAAGCGATCGCCATGTTTCACTTGCGAACGGGCGATTGGGGAATGGGCTTAATGCAGTCCACCCTGGAAGAATCGATTCGCACCGGCTTCACCCAACATGGAGTCTGCGCGGCGGAGCTCCTCGCGCAGATCCATAAACATCAAGGCAAACTGGAGACGGCAGAGCAATACCTTGGCCTTGCGGCGCAAGGTCGTTCCCTCTCAAAAGCCGTGAAGACTCCCCTTGAATTTCATCGAGAAAGTCTCCTCACCCAATAACTTTCATCCCCACGTCGCCTTAGAAGTCGGAGGGGCGCTTTCGTGCGGAGCACTTTATCCCCAAACGCCTCCCGCACATCGGCCTTCGTGAAAGGATAGGTGAACCCATCGTCCAGCCCACGCGAGTGGAAACGTCTCACCCATTGTGGCGAGACTCTTCAGAGTTCTGTGCTTTGATGATCGTAGACTCTTCGGTAACGTTCTGCCTCCGCAAGGGCCTAACATCGAATCGGTAGCGAGTGAGCCCCTTTCGTTTGGCCCTTGCTTTCTTTCGGCCGACGAGATTCGGCGGGAGAACGAGCGACTCGCCGAGTTGTCTAACCGATCCTCGCCAGCGAGAAATGCGGGTCGCGCGGGCGCGTTCCTCCGATCGTCAGCCGAAACTGACCGAAACCTAGCGGCGCCTGCGAGGCCCGATACTCAGGAGAGTCTCGCCACCTTATAGCTGGCCGATTTCCCGCCGTAAGTTCGCTCGCGCCGCCGCCTCGTCCAGGAGAGGAGACGTGAAGAGTCGCCGTGAAAGCAGCCGCTCCAGCACGCGCGTCCGACCGGCGCGGTACTCGTCCTCCGGCACGAAGGCGTATTCTTGTCGGATGGCCGCCGCATAGCGGTCGTATTCGTGAGGTGCGGACTGCAAGATCGCAAGATCGGCGTCCACTACGAGAGAGCCGGCAAGGTCGTCTGCCCGGTGGTCGCGCGTGACGAGGATCAGTCGCTCGACTTCATCGAGATCCCACGATCCGATGCCTAAGGACGCGAGCGCCTCCCTCGCCATCGTGGCGCTCTGTGCTTCGTTGTCCTTGGCGCGGGGATCGTAAACCGCGTCGTGGTAAAGGAGTGCCAACGCCACGCGGGCACCCAGCGCCTCGTCGCCCCCGTCCCAAAGGTGGAAGAACGTGTCGAGCACGTCTTGCACGTGATGAAGCCCGTGGTACGCCCGCTCCCCCACGGCGTACGACGTCTTCAACGCTTGGTAGGCCGCCCTTGATTTCGCTCCGATTTGCCCGCCTAAGGCGAGCGCCGCCCCCGAGAGGACTGCTTCGCTCATGCGAATAGCGCCGCCTGCGGCCGAGGCTTTGGCGGAGGAAAGTCGGGGACGCGGGAACCGTGGCGGAGCCGGGCGGCGACGGATTCCTCGCGCACCTGCGGCTGGTCGCGAAACTCGGTGAGACGCGTCCGGGCGTAGGTATGCGCCTCCGCGAGGTCGACGATGGGCGCGGGATAGCCGACGCGGTGGCGAATTTCCGTGTCGAGCAGCCGCGGCTCCAGCCGATAGACGGGAGAGAGCCCGGCGAGTTCGGGCACCCACCGCGAAATGAACTCGCCCCGAGGGTCTTGGTCGGCGGCCTGCTTCGTCGCGTCATAGATGCGAACCGCGCCGACCCCGATCGTCCCGCTCTGCATTTGGGCCTGGGCCCAATGGATGCCGGGGTCGTAATCGACGAAGAGTCGCGCGAGATGGAGACCCGGATCGCGCCAATGGAGCCAGAGCGAGTAGGCGGCGAACGATTGGAGCATCGCCCGCATTCGGAAGTTGATCCAGCCCGTCGCCGCAAGGCAGCGCATCGAGGCATCGACCATCGGGAATCCCGTCCGGCCTTCGGTCCAAGCGGCGAGCCGCTCGCCGTCCGCCCGGAAGTCCCGCATGCCGTCGAAGCCGCGCACCATGTTCTGGAACTCCAAGGCCGGCTCCGATTCCAGTTTCTGCACGAAATGGTCTCGCCAGCGAACGCGCGTGGCGAGCGCACGAATCGCGCTCCGCATGTCGGGATCTTCTTCCGTCTCCAGACGCCGGTGCAGCACCCGCAAGACTTCCCGCCCGGAAAGGGTTCCGAACGCCAGATGGGGACTCAGCCGTGAGCAGGCGTCGAACGCAGTGAGGGGACTCGACATCCGGTGAGGGTAACCCCTTCCACGTCCGTCGAGAAAAGAGGCGAGAAGAGCCAAACCCGCCGCTCGGCCTCCTACCTGACCTTCGGCGGCGTCGAAGGGGAGATCGAGTTCGGGCACCATCGTCGGAAGAGAGGAGCCCGGGTCATTCAGGACGTTGGGCGGAGCGAGCAACGGCTCGGCGAGGCGTGCGTCGAAGATCGCGTCCCAGGCGTCGCGGTCTTGCAGTCCCCTTACCACGCCGCCGGTCGGAGACTCGTGGAAGGGCACATTCCGGTCTTTCGCCCATTGCCGCACCGCCCGATCCCGCGCGAACGTCAGCGCGTTGCCCGTCTCTTCGTGCGCCCAGAGGCGGAACGGTCCCTGCCGACGCAGGGCTTCGAACGTCTCGACCGCCTCGCCGACGACGATTCGTAGGGGCGACCCCAGACGGGCGCATCGCGCTCCTAGATCGCGAAGCGAGGCCTGGGCGAACCGCCACTGCCGCGCGCTCGCGTCCGGCGCGCTCCACACGCTCGGCTCGGCGACGTACAGCGGAAGCACCGGCCCACGAGCGGCCGCCTCGACGAGCGGCGCGTGATCGTGGCCCCGAAGGTCTCGCTTGAACCAGACGACTTCCACCCCTTTCCCTACGTACCCAAAGAGGATGCGGAAGCCCAAAGAGACCAAGATCTGCGTCGCCTGCGGTCGGCCGTTCGAGAACCGCAAGAAGTGGGCGAGCCGGGGCGTTTGGGACGAGGTCAAGTACTGCTCCGAGCGGTGCCGCCGCGCGGGCGAAGCCCGTCCTTGAGGTTTGTCACGCACCCGCGGGAAGATCAGCCGTTGCCTCTCTGATCGAAGAGAGCGTTCCATAAACCCTCTTCGCGCTTTTGCGAGAACCTAAGGCGGAGAGTTTCTGTCCATGATCGTAAGCGATGGAACGACCTCTAAGCCGTCGCCCCCCGGATCTCCCTTTCGTAAGCCTCGCGAGCGTCCTCGTCGACGATCACTCCGCCCCCGCCGTACAGCCGATCGGAGCCGTCGCGCTTCCGACCGGAGACCCACTACTCGTCGCCCGAAACCACCTCCCCGTAGTTCGCCTTATAGCCTCGCCCTTTAAGGCTCTGGAACTCTAACTCCCTATAGCGGAGCGTCCGGCCGGTTTTTGACAAGGTCACCCACCCGATTCGCCCCGTCCCGTTGAGGCCGCCCGTCGTCTTGTTCTCGATGTACACCAATCTCGGCTTCATGCCGTCTATTGTAGCGGCGGTACGCTGCGCTTTAATGACGCTTGAACTCGCTGAACGACTCACTGAAGGTCGGACACCGTTCGACGGCTGGACGGTCCAGAGCGAGACGATGGACTGGGCCGAACTTCGGCAACCACTTAATCGAATAGGTCAGCATCTACGCTCGATAACCGACTCTTCCGAGTTAATCCGGTTTCAAGATTGGTTTTTCACGACGAGTGTCCTTCGCATCCGATTGACTTCGACTGGAACGAGTTCGACGCGATGCTCGCAAGCGTGGATGGAGCGATGAACTTCTGTGTCGGCGACGATCTCTGCACCTTCGCCTTCTTCCCAGCCGATTTCGCGTGGTTATTCCACATCGACGTGCCGGAGGAACAGGAAAACCCGAGCGTTTGGCAAGGCCGCTTTAACTTCACCGGCTCCCTTGACCTCGTGCGTTCGTTGACGCACGAACTCGCACCGCTCCCGCTCACCTTCGAGCCGGCGACGAGGTTCTTTATCCCTTCGTGGGAACGCCCTTCTCCCGCGCGGGAATGAGGTTCCGGCCTCGACCCGCTACCGCAGGAAAAGACGGCAGGCGGGGTCGTTCGTCACGTCGGTCCAAGCGAAGCCGACGCGCGCGAGGAAATGCGAGAATTCGCCTTCGTCGCCCTCCGGCACCTGAACGCCCGCTAGCACCCGACCGACGTCTGAGCCGTGGTTGCGGTAGTGGAAGAGGCTGATGTTCCAAGGGTGATCCATCGCCCCGAGAAAGCCGCCGAGCGCGCCGGCCCGCTCGGGGAACTCGAAGGCGATCAGCCGCTCGTCCGTTGCTTCCGCACGGCCGCCGACCATATATCGCACGTGGAGCTTCGCCGTCTCGTCGTCCGTAAGGTCGATCGCCGCGTAGCCGTCGGCCTTAAGTTGGGTGAGAAGTCCCGCGCCGTCGTCGGTGCGAACGCCCACAAAAACGTGGGCTTCGTCTCCTGCCGCGAGCCGGTAGTTGAACTCCGTCACCGCCAAAGAGCCGAGGGCCGCGCAGAATTCGCGGAACGCCCCCGGCCGCTCGGGGATCGTCGCCGCGAACACCGTCTCGCGCCGCTCGCCGATCTCCGCCCGCTCGCTCACGTGGCGCAAGGAGTCGAAGTTGAGGTTCGCCCCGCAGGCGATCGCTAGGTACTCGCCCGGTCCATGCGTCGCCGTGTACGCTTTCAGCCCCGCTACCGCGAGCGCCCCGGCGGGCTCGAGGATCGCCCGTCGGTCCTCGAAGACGTCCTTGATCGCCGCACAGATCGCGTCGTTCGACACGACCACGCACTCATCGACGACCCGTTGGGCGATCCGGAATGGACGCACGCCCGGGCACTTCACCGCGACCCCATCCGCGAACCGACCGACCTTGTCCAGCGTCACCCGTTTTCCTGCCTTTAGCGAGGCGGTCATCGAGGCCGAGTCCTCCGCCTCCACGCAGATCACCCGGACTTCGGGGCGGAGCGACTTTAGGATCGCGCCGACGCCCGCGATGAGTCCGCCGCCGCCCACCGCCACGAACACCGCGTCGAGCGGCCCCGGGTGTTGCCGCAGGATTTCGAGGCCGACCGTCGCCTGCCCGGCGATCACGTCCGGGTCGTCGTAGGGATGCACGAACGAAAGATGCTCAGAGATCTCGCGCACCTTCGCGTGGGCCGCCGCCGCGTCGAAGTCGTCTCCGAACAGTTCGACTTCCCCGCCGAGCGCCTCGACCGCCTGGACCTTGATCGCCGGGGTCGTGACCGGCATGACGATCACGGCGCGGCATCCAAGCCGCCTCGCCGCGAGGGCGACGCCCTGCGCGTGGTTCCCCGCCGAGGCGCAGATCACTCCCCGCGAGCGCGCCTCGTCGGAGAGCAACGCGACCTTGTTGTACGCCCCTCGGATCTTAAAAGAGAACACCGGTTGCTCGTCCTCGCGCTTGAGCCACACGCCACCGCCGATCCGCGCTGCCAGTCGGGGCATCGGCTCGATGGGCGTCTCCCGCGCCACATCGTATACCCGTGCCAGCAGGGCGCGCTTAAGATAGTCGTCGAGCGTCTCCAACCGCTTGATTGTGGCCAAGTTCCCCGTGTCGAGCGTCTCCAGACTCTCGTGCCTCCTAGCTTCCGAAGGGCACAAGGCTCTGGAGAGCCCCGCCACGAAGCTCGATGCCCTCGTCCCGGAGCGCCATCCAAATCGCCCCAACCATCGGCGGCAAGGCAGGCTCCACGATCGCATAGCGCTTCTCCTGTGCCTTGACGAGCAGTCGACCGACGCACTCGCGCATCGCGGCGCTCCGGACGCAGCCGCCCACCAAAGCCACCTCGATTCTTTCCGACCCGAAAAGCGGCCCCAAGAGACGGATCCCGCGTACGATCTCTTTCCCCGCCGCGTGGCACACCGCAAGCGAGTGGAGCCACCCCGCCTCCGTCGAGACGGTGATCGCCCGCGCGAACTCCCCATGCCGACGACTCCGCTCCCGAGGCTCGAGATCCCGTTGCCGGCCGGCCGCCGCTCTCAACGCCTCCGGCGATTCGACTTCCCATAGCGCGTAAGCCGCCTCCCACAGGGCGACGTCCCGCATCGAAGCCGGTGTGGTAAGCAACATCTGTAACCCCGCCAAACCGACCCGCACCGCGCCTCCCGGGGCGTAGTGGGAAAAATCCGAATTTCGGACGTGCCGCCCGTCTTCCAGGATCGCGCGGATCGTCGAACCGGTGCCCTGAATCGAAACGATCCCCGGCCTTCCTAACAACGCTCCGGCGTGCGCCACGACGGCATCGTTCACGAGGGTCTTCGGAAGGTCGAAGCCCGCCATCGCCGCAGTGAGTCGCGCTTCGTCCGCCGGACCGTCGAGTCCGGCCACTCCGGCGATCAGGCGCACCGCCTCGTGCCCCTGCGTCACGCGGCGGATCGACTCCCGTAGGTTCTCCTC
>CAXUKB010000028.1:7242-13220 GCA_964251345.1 uncultured Fimbriimonas sp.
TGCGGTCCCCCCCCCCCCCTGATCGTGGCCCCGGTTACCGCCACCCCGCTCGGCGTAGCCCACCCGCTCTCCTTCGAGAGACACCGCGAGGGCGCGTGTCCGCGACCCGCCGGAATCTACGCCGACCACGATCTTCATGCCGGATTATTGTAGCGACTATAAATCGCGGGGCGACTTTGCGCCCCAGCATCCGTCCGTAAGCAGGCTCTCAAGAAAACAGGCTGGACGTCCGGGATGGTCCCGATGCTGCTCCGTCAGAACCATGTCCACCGGTTTCGAATCCTTACCGGGACCGCTAGACGGTAATCTACGCAAAATGGCCGCCGTGCGCGTCGTCGACGTCGCCCTCGACCCTCGAAACGGCGGAGCCGAGGCGGTTTACACCTATCGGTGGTCTCCCGGCCTGACCGTCGGCGAGGCCGTGTTCGTGCCCCTCGGGCCGCGCGTGGCTCTCGGCTTCGTCGTGCGAGACCATCACCTCGACGAAGAGGTTCTCAGCTTCAAGCTCAAGGACGTCGCGGGCCGCGTCGAAGGTCTCGCCCTACCCAAGGCACTGATCGCGCTCTGCCTCCAAGTGGCCCACGATACGCTCTCTCCCCTCCCCGTCGCTCTCTCCGCCGCGACCCCTCCCGGCGTTCGGGAGCGCCTCGTCGCTCATTGGGAAGCAATCTCCCCCCTCTCCCCAACGGGGAGAGGGGGGCAGGGGGGAGAAGGTCTCCTAGGACAAGCGGCGGGGGTTGAGGGGGTAAGGGTCGAATCGCACCTCACCCCCCTCGAACGCGAAACCCTCCGCCTTCTGAAGGAGCAGGGTCCCAAGAGCGAGACGAAGGGCAAAAAACTCGAGCCTGGCGTCGCTCGGGCCCTCAAGAGCCTGCGCAAGCAGGGGCTCGTCCGACAAACGTTGCGGCTTCAGGACGCTGCCGAGCGGCGCAAGACGCCCGACCTCCTGCACCTTACCGCCGACACCGAGCGGGTCGAGGCTTTCCTCAAAAAGGAGGGCCGAAGAAAGCCCGCGCAGGCGCTCGTGCTGATGAAGATGCAGGAAGCCGAGCGGACCGCTCTCACCGCCCCCGAGATCAAGGCGATGGCGGGAGTGACCGACGCCACTCTCAAGGCGCTCGTCGAGGGCAAGCTCCTCGAACGTTCCGGTCCCGCGGACGACACCCCGCAGACCGAGGCCCCTCAGCCGAACCGCATCCAGGCGATCGCGATCGACGCCATCGTGGAGTCCGTCAAGACCCGCGAGGCCCGGCCCTTTCTCCTCTTCGGCGTCACCGGCTCCGGTAAGACCGAGGTCTACCTGCGCGCCGCCGCCGAAAGCCTGAAGATCGGCCGCCCCGTCCTCTACGTCGTTCCCGAGATCGCCCTCGCCGCGCAGGCCATTTCCCGCCTCCGCGAGCGGTTCGGGAATCGGGTCGCCGTGCTCCACTCCGACCTTGCCGACGCCGAGCGGCTCGCCACCTGGCGGCGCATCCAGGCGGGCGAGGTCTCCGTCGTTCTCGGCGCCCGCTCGGCGCTCTTCGCCCCCCTCGCCGATCTCGGCCTCGTGGTGGTCGACGAGGAGCACGAGCAGGCTTATAAGCAGGAGACCGCTCCCCGCTACCACGCCAAGCAGGTCGCCCTTGCCCTTGGCCGCCTGCACGGCTGCCCCGTCGTCCTCGGCTCGGCCACCCCCAGCGTCGAGAGCTACGCGGAATCGGAGCGCGACGAACTCACGCTGCTCTCCCTTCCCGAGCGCGCCGCCGAGGCAAAGCTACCCGAGGTGTTCGTGCGGGACCTTACCGAGGGATACCGCGAGGGGCGTCCCAGCATCTTGTGCGACGACCTGCGCGAGCGCCTGGTCGGCACTCTGGAGCGAGGCGAGCAGGCGATCCTCTTCCTCAATCGCCGCGCCTACGCCCCCTTCCTTGTCTGCCGCGACTGCGGCCACCAGTTCGGCTGCCCGAACTGCAGCGTCTCCCTGAAGTTCCACCGGAACGACCGTCGTCTGCGCTGCCACCACTGCGGCCACCATGAGACGACGCCCGACTGCTGCCCCGAGTGCCTCGGCGTCCGCATCGCTCCCTTCGGCATCGGCACCGAGAAGGTGGAGGAGCTGATCGCCGCCGAGTTCCCCGACCACAAGGTGGCCCGCCTCGACCGCGACGTCACCCGCCGCAAAGGCGCGCTGGAGGAGACCCTCGCCGCCTTCCGCGCGGGAGACACGAAAATCCTCGTCGGCACCCAAATGGTGGCGAAGGGGCTCGATTTCCCGAACGTCACCCTCGTCGGCGTGATCGCCGCCGACATGTCGCTGAACATGCCCGACTTCCGCGCGGGCGAGCGCACGTTCCAGCTCGTAAGTCAGGTGGCCGGCCGCGCGGGCCGCGGACGTCGCCCCGGCACCGTCGTCGTTCAAACCTTTAATCCTCACCACCCCGCGATCGATCACGCGCGGCGACACGATTACGTGGGCTACTACGAGAATCTAAGGGCGGAGCGCGACGAGGCGGGCTACCCACCCTTTCGCCGCTTGGTGAACGTCGTCGCGAGCGGCGAAAACCGCGACGCCGTGGTCGCCACCATTCGCGACGCCGCCGCCCGCCTCATGGCCCGCTCGGACGAGTTCGACACCCTCGGTCCCGTCGCCTGCGCCGTCGAGCGGGTCCAAAACCGCTGGCGCCACCACGTCCTCGTTAAACTCCCCCCCGGTGCTTCGCCCCTCCCCGTCGCCGAAGCCCTCAAGGACCTCCCTCCCGACGGCGTCACCCTGACGGTGGACGTGGACCCGTACCAAATGATGTAATAAGACCACCGATTTCTACCACGGAAGTTTGTGTCGTGGCGGGAAAGATCTGCCAAGTGAAAAGACTCTGATGCCCCAGCTGGAGAAACCTGTTGCGATTCGCAGCACGGGGACGTATGCTGGCTCTATCATGAACGCCTTCGCTGGATTCGGTCGTCTCTTCGCGGTGGCTATGCTGGGGCTGTCCGCCCAGGCGGGACGGAAGGATCTCAGGGTCGCGGAGTTCAAGGGAAACGGTTATGGACGATGGAACGTGAGCGGGGACGCCTTTAAGCCCGGACTGGCGTCCGGCGATCTCCTCGTCAAGCTGGAGATCCGGAACGAACGCGATGCGGCGGTGATCAGCAGCGAGATCGACGGGGACAAGCCGCAGGGGACCCTGATCTCCCCGCCGTTCGCGATCGAGCGCGACTACGTCTCTTTCCTGATCGGGGGCGGCGATTACGAAGGCTACACCTGCCTGAATCTGCGCGTCGACGGCAAGGTCGTGCGGAGCGCGACCGGTCGGCGTAGCGACACGCTCGCACCGCAGAGTTGGAATGTCCGGCCCTGGCGCGGCAAAACGGCCCGGATCGAGGTGGTCGACCGCGCGAGCGGCGACTGGGGCCACATCAACGTCGACCACATCGTTCAGACCGACCATCCGGAGCGCCCTCCCGTCGCCCACGCGCCGCTCTACCGGGAGGCCTTGCGGCCGCAGTTCCATTTCACCGCTCGGCAGTGGACGATGGATCGCCTCGAGCCCAAAGAGCACCAGGAAGGCTGGATCAACGACCTGAACGGCCTGATCTATTACGAGGGGGAGTGGCACCTTTTCGCGCAACGCTGGGCGACCTGCTGGCTCCACGCGGTCAGCCGCGACCTCATCCACTGGACCGAGCTCCCACCTGCGTTCTTCGAAGAAAACCTGGAGAGCGGCGTTCAGTCGGGGACCTGCGTCATCGATTACGCGAATACTTCGGGTCTCTCCAACGACCCTAAGACGCCGCCGATGGTCGCCTTCTGGTCCCGGTTCGACAATCGCAGTCAGTGCCTAAGCTACAGTCTCGACCATGGCCGGAACTGGACGCGCTACGCGGGCAACCCGATCTTCGAGAAGGCCGAGCGCGATCCGAAGGTGTTTTGGTACGCCCCGGGAAGACACTGGGTGATGATGATGTACGGTGGCGGCGCCTATCACGTCCTGACTTCGCCGGATCTTCTGCACTGGACGGACGAACACCACCCCATTCCGAACAGCTTCGAATGCCCCGACTTCTTCGAACTTCCGCTCGATGGCGACGCCGCACGGAAGAAGTGGGTGCTGATCCAAGGCAACGGCAACTACTCCGTCGGGACGTTCGACGGCAAGGCGTTCCGAGAGGAGACGCAGCGGTTCGCCTGCGACCTAGGGCCGAACTTCTACGCGACTCAGTCGTGGCACAACACGGACACCGGCGACAGCCGCCGCATCCAAGCTGCGTGGATGCGCGGCGCCTTTTACCCTGGAATGCCCTTCAACCAACAAGTGAGCTTCCCATGCGAGCTGACCCTCCACTCGACGACGGACGGTCCGCGCCTGTACCGCCATCCTGTCAATGAAATCGAGAAGCTGGAAGGCAAGCCCCAAACTTGGACGGCAGAGAGGTTAGCGTCGGGTGAAGCCCTTCCCCTTGCCGTAGAGGGAGACCTCTACCGTCTAAAGGCCGAGGTGGAAATTTCCGACGGCGCGAATCTCGTCTTTTCCCTACGCGGCGAATCCGTGACCCTTTCGAGCAAGGGCCTCGCGTCGGGCGAGGCGAGCGGAACGGTTCACGGTCGGGTGCAGACGGTCGAGATCCTGCTCGACCGCGGTTCGATCGAGACGTATGTGAACGGCGGCGAACTCTCCTCGACCCGAGCCGTCCTTCCGAACGAGGAAGGGCTTTTCGTCAAGGCGGACGGCGGCCCCGTGACCGTCAAATCCTTGACTCTCTGGCCGTTGAAGTCGGCTTGGCGATAGGGTCGGGCGCACAGCCTACACGACGATGGCGGAATGGCGTTCGCCCGCTCGAATCACGTAGCCTTCGCCTGTCTCCGTCTGAATGAGCTTCTCCCGAAACGGTGCGTCGACCTTCTTCCTCAGCGTGGCGATAAAGACGTCGACGGTGTTCGAGAACGCCTCGTCCATGCTCCACACCCGTTCCTGGATCGTCTCTCGAGAGAGTACGCGCCCTTCGTTCGCCGCGAGCGCCTCGAGCAGATCGAACTCGCGACGGGTGAGCCTCACCGAGTGCCCGGCGCGTGTGACCCGACGGGCCTCGCGGTCGATTGTCATGTCGGCCACTTGGATGAGGTGTGCCTTGACCGACCGATCTCGACGTACCAACGCGTTGACCCGCGCGACCAACTCGGCCGCTTCGAACGGCTTGGGGAGGTAGTCGTCCGCGCCCAGCCCCAAGCCCTTCACCCTTTCGCCCACCTCATCCAGGGCCGTCAGCATGAGAATCGGCGTATTGACCTTATCCGCCCGCAAACTCTCGAGAACTTGCCAGCCGTTCATCTTCGGCATCAGGACGTCGAGCAAAATCACGTCGAAGACCTTTGTCTGGGTGGCTTCGTAGCCCGCGAGTCCATCGGAAGCCCACGTCACGGCGTGGCCGGTACTCCCCAGGATCCGCATCACGGCCATGGCGAGAGGTCGTTCGTCCTCGATCAAGAGAATGCTCATATCGTTACGTTACGGTGGAGAAATGATCCCGAAATGAGGATCGCCGTCCGAGCTTGGCGAACTCGTACGGGCTTGGCCGAAGAACAGAGAAAGGTTCGGAAACTCATTCGGGCCTCATTTCCGGCGGATACGTTGGAAGGACGATGAAGATCCTGATCGTCGAGGACGACCCCGGCATGTCGGCCGCGGTCCGCGAAGGATTGGACGAGGCGGGGTACGCCACCCATGTCGTGCGCGATGGAGCACGGGCGTTTCGAGTCGCGGAGAGTGGGGTGTTCTCCCTGATCGTCCTCGACGTCATGTTGCCGTCGATGGACGGACTCGAGATTTGCCGAAGGCTCCGCAAGGCGCGGCAGAACGTACCCATCCTCATGGTCACGGCTCGCGATGCCGTGCCCGAGCGGATCGAGGGACTCGAAGCAGGAGCCGACGATTACCTCGTCAAACCTTACCGCGCCGAGCTGCTCGATGTGCCACATGATGGGCGTCACGAAGAAGGCGAGC
>CAXUKB010000028.1:13230-19386 GCA_964251345.1 uncultured Fimbriimonas sp.
TCAAGCCGTTCGAGTTCGATGAACTGCTCGCCCGCGTGCGGGCGTTGCTTCGTCGGGAGCACGCGATGAAGTCGTCCCGAATCGAGATCGACGATCTCGTCGTCGACACCCAGACGCGCACCGTGACGCGGGGCGACCGGGAGATTCTGCTGACCGCGCGCGAGTACAAGCTCCTCGAGGCGCTCGCCGTCCACGTCGGTCAGATCTTCACGCGCGAGTCGATCCAAGAGCGAGTCTGGGCGGACGAGACGAGTGTCTCGAACACGGTGGACGTCTGCGTGATGAACCTGCGTAAGAAGATCGACGAGGGAGCGGAGCGAAAGCTCATCCACACCGTCCATCGCGTGGGCTACGTTCTGCGGACGGAGCCCACGCGGTGATCCGCACGCGCCTCACCCTTTGGAACGCGTTCGCGCTCGCTATCGTGCTGACGGGCCTCGGCATGGTGCTCTTCGCTTCGACCCGCGCAAGCCTGTACCGGGCCGTCGACGACGACCTTAGCGGCCGGGCGCGTTTTCTGACGGCGAGTTGGCAGGAGTTTCCCTGGCACGACCACCACGGCCACGATCATCGCAGAGAACCCTTTGGCGACGAGCGCCGGGAGCTCGCGTCTATCCCCGGAGTCGATCCGGTGCAGTCTCGTCGCGTGGCCTTCGACGCGTTTATTTCTCACCCGCGGGTCGTCCATCTCGACGAAGTCGGCTCGACGGAAGAAGACCCGCCGTGGAACGCGGGCGCGATCGCCCGCTCCCTGAAAGGCAAGCGCGAGTCTCTGGACTCGGTGATCGACGGCCATCGGGTGCGGATTCTATCGTTTCCACTCTTCTCGGGCGGGAAGGTCGTCGCCGCGGGGCAGTTCGCCGTCCCCCTCGACGCGGCCGACGCCGCGATGGCGCATCTCGGCAGCGCGATGCTGATCATGCTGCCGGTCGCCCTAATCGCCACCTCGATCACCGGCGTCTGGCTGACGCGACGAGCGCTTCGTCCCGTCGGCCAGATCGCGGCATCCGCCGGCCGAATCGAGGAGAACAACCTTTCGGAGCGTCTTCCGGCGAACGGCAAGGACGAGTTCGCCGAACTTGCCCGCGTGTTCAACTCCATGCTCGACCGCGTGGAGGGCTCGTTCCGTCGCCTGGAAGAAGCGTACGATGCGCAACGCAGGTTTATTGCCGACGCGTCGCACGAACTTAAAACGCCGCTGTCCACGATCAAAACCCGGCTCGGAGTCGCGCTCAGGAAGGAACAGACGCCCGAGCGATACGTCGAGCACCTGACCGCAATCCGGGGCGCCTCGAACTCCATGTCGTCGATCGTCAGCGATCTTCTGCTCCTCGCCCGGTCCGACGAAGGCAAGCTCCTGGGCTCGGTCCACGACATCCCCCTCGCGTCGCTCGCCGACGAAGCGGCTTCGGTCGTCGCGGACGTCCATGGGCGCACGATCGAGAGCCATGTCGACGAAGGCCTCGTGGTCGAGGGCGACGAAGCGAGCGTCTCCCGCGTGTTGGTCAACCTCCTCGACAACGCGGCCCGGCACACGCCACCGGGCGGGTCGGTCGAGATCGACGGCCATCAGGAAGAAGGAAGCGTCGTGCTTCGGATCTGCGATACCGGCGTGGGCATTCCGCCCGAAGACGTGAGCCGTGTCTTCGAGCGGTTCTACCGCGTTGCCGCCGCGCGCGACCGGGAGTCGGGCGGCACGGGGCTCGGCCTCGCCATCGTCCGCTCGATCGTCCGCGCCCATGGCGGCCACGTCTCCCTCGAGAGCGAACTCGGTCGGGGTACGACCGTGACGGTCGTGCTTCCGACTAAGCACAAAAAAGGTGTCGAACTTCTAGGGCGCATGAAACGTCCTGACGGCGACCGTCCAGAACCGGAACGATGAGGCGTGCCGTTTGTCGCCAGCTCCCCCGCTCCGTCCATCGCATCGCCAGACAAAACGTTCATAAAGATCGGTAGCTCCAGACGCAGATCGGGACCACTTGCCGATCGTCGGGTGGGCTAAACGTCCACGAGACAGCCACACTCGAGCCGAACGGTACGCCCTGTCTTAAATCGCTGATGGCCCTCCGTCCGGAAGTGGTGGACGTCCTCCGTGAACGGGTCGTAAACCAGCACGTCCTTCACGCCCATACCGAGGTACCAAGGCGGGCTGATGACGAGGTCCTTCTCGCGAGAACGCTGGCTTACGATCTCGACGACGGCCTCGGGGATGAGGGTGATGAGGTCTCGCAACTCCGGTTCGCGGCAAAAAATCGAGAGATCGGGGCGGCGCAGAGAGCCATCGGGAAAGCGGATGCCCACGTCCGACGCGTGAAAGCAACCGCAATCCGTGTCCGCCTCCGAGGCTTTCCGGATGCTCGACTGCATTCGGAAGATCCGGCTTTGATGATCGTAATTGGGCTGAAACTCCCAGAAGGGTTGGCCTGCGACCATTTCGACGCGGATACCGACGGCATCCGCCTCTTCGATCTGCGCGAGTTCCGACTCGTTCAGAATCATCGCTCATATCTTATCGCAGATCCTCCGGAAGGCGGCACAAACGGGTTTCGGTCGGTTGACAGAGCGCCCTCATCTCTGCGTCATCTTCTCCCTGTAAGTTTGAATCCATGCGACTCCTTTTGGTGGAGGATTGCCGCCCTTTGGCGATGGCGATCTCGCGCATCCTCCGGGGCGCCGGTTACTTCGTCGTTTGGGTTTCAGATGGCGAAGAGGCGCTGTCCGTCGGCCTAACCGGCGAGTTCGACGCCATTGTGCTCGACCTCGTACTGCCCCGTCGCACGGGTTGGGAAGTGCTGGAATGCCTTCGCGCCGCAGAGGTGGTCACGCCCGTGCTCGTCCTCACCGTTCGATGCGAGACGGAGGCGAAGGTTCGTTCTCTCACCCTGGGGGCGGACGATCACTTGGGAAAGCCCTTCGACGCCTCGGAGCTTGTCGCAAGGGTCGGGGCGCTCGTCCGTCGGGGCCGCGAGTCCTATTTGGATTCGGCGCTTCCTTCCGACGGGACGTCGCCGATCACGGGATCAGCCTCAGGCCGGAGACGAAACGGCGTCAGGGGAGACGCTCTTCAGTGGTACGGTCCTCCTCGCGAGAAGGGAAACCACCGCTAAGCCCGCGACAATCCAGAGGGCGTTACCCGCCGCGCGCTCAACCCAGGGGCCGACCGGATTTGCCCAACCGAAGGCCCGTTCGAAGAACCACGTCGCGGCGGCGAGACCGGTGACGAAGGCTCCCGCGACACGAAAAGTCGGATACGCGCGGGTCCGGGCGAGGAGCACAAGCCAGGGTATCGTAACGAGAATCACGAGAAGCTGAAACGCTTCGATCCCGAGATTAAAGCCGAAGATGCTGGAGACGAGGGTTAGCGGATCGAAACCGAAGCCGCCGAGCACTGCCGCGAACGATAGGCCGTGGACGAGGCCAAAGCCGCCCGCGATAAAGACCTCCCGGCCTCGAAAGATCGGCACGAGGGCGTGGATCGCCGAGACGAAGATCGAGAGGGCGATCGCCGCCTCGATCGGCGCTTGGGGAACGTGGACGACGCCGAGCGCACCGAGGATCAGCGTTAGAGAATGACCCAAGGTGAACGCGGTCACGACCTTGGCAATCCGTCGCAAAGCGACCCGCCCTCCCGCGTACCCGCCCCACCGAGCGCCTGCAGCTAAGAGTGGGGCGGGCAGGAGAAGGGCAAGGAGGAAAAGAAGGTGGTCGGTGCCGTCTGCGATGTGGCGCGCGCCCATTCGAAAGGTGGCGGCAAAGCCGCGCCACCAGCTTCCCGAGGAGCGATTGATCTCGACGGACTTCTGTTGGTCCCAGAGGGTGGCGAGCACCACCGGCTTGTCTCCAAGCTGCCCGCCTCGCCAGTCGCTGGCGATCGACACGATAGCGCTGTGAGTCACGAGGTGGTGGAGAATGACGTCGTAGTTCAGCGTGAGCCGGTCGGCGGGTGCGCCGGACGGCGGCGCGAGGACAAGCTCGAGCCGCACGTCTTGCATCGCTTCGTGGACCGCCGTAAGCCCGCCGACGACCCGGACCGTCCAAGGTCGTCCGTCCGGCGCGACGGGCCGGACGTGCGCTACGACGTAGCCCTTGAGCGCTTGGCCGTAGTCGCGGACGACCACGTCGGCGTCGTTGAGCGGAAACGGCTTGTCCCACCCCAACTTGAGTTCGGCGACCGGCAGGAGCACCTCGGCGTCGATCTCCCCGCCGTGGAGGCGCAGGATGAGCGCTGAACTGGGCATCGGATGGCCGAAACAGAACGTCGCAGTAAGAGCAACGAGCAGGACGAGGAAATGTTTCATGAAGTCAGAATGCGTAGCTCACGCCATAGTCGGTCTTTCGGTCCCGCCATACCGTGTGATAGTGGATCCGGTTCCGGAACACGATGCCGTCCTGGCACGCGAACTCGATCCAGACGTGCGGGCCGTCGATGCGGACGTAGTCGCCGTGCTGCTTGAAGTTGGTACCGCCAGAGGTGGCGACCTTCGTTTCGGCGAGTTCTGAGAAGTACAGCTTTTGATAATCGGCCGCCTTCGCACAGTCCCCGGTCCAAGCGACGATCGCCCGCTTAACGAGGGCTTGGGAAATGGTCGAGAGGCTCGCGACGGAGACGCCGCGGTATTCGGCGGGGAACCGGCCGTTTCCACGCGGTCCGAGATAAACGTCGCTGAACCGTTGATCGAGCTTCGCCTCGGCTTTCTGTGCTGGAGTGAGCGAGTTCACCAGGCCGAACATCGCGTCGCGCATGGGCTTTAAGGGCTCATGGCCCTTGCCCTGGGCGTCCGTCCAGGTGGTCGGCTCCACACCAACGAAGTAAGGAGTGGCCGTGCTCGTCACCCCTTTGTAGTAGACGTTGAACGCGAGGTGATGACCACCGATCTGAAGCATCCACGGCTCCGTCGCGGAAGGCTTGTTTAGGAACGCGATGGAGTAGGTTCCTGCGCCATAGCCCATGCCGCCCCCCGGTCCCCCCGGTCCGCCTTGCCCTCTTCCGCCGAATCCACCTGGGCCTCCGGGAGGACCAAAGCCACCCTTCCCTCCCGGAAGTCCTCCCTGCCCATCGGGCGGACCGCCGAAACCACCAGGACCACCGGGGCCGCCAGGGGGGCCTCCTCCAAAGCCGTGATCGTTCTTGGCGAGCACGTCGTCCGTCGCACGAATCTCCTGAAGCCTCGCGAAGCCCTCGTCGCCCCGCGCCAGCCGGGCGACCTTCAGCGCGGCGGCGGTCTGCGCCGCGTTCATCGCGCCGAACTGGAGCCCGTTGCGACTACCGAAACCGACGGGCAGATTGGACCATCGGGCGACGGTGGTCTTGTTCATATCGGTGCATAACTTTGCGCGTTGCTCTTCAGCAAGCGTCGCCATGAATGCTTCGGCGGCATCGACGACCGGATTCGACGCTGAGAGCACCGGCTTTAGGGAAGCGGGCGGGTGAGAATGGCGTGCGCCTTTCACGACGAAAGCGGCGGAAATGGCTGTCAGCAGGGCGCCCGTCGAGGCGACGGCGGGAAGATGGGACGATTTCATCGGGAGGGATCCACGCTTGGGAGCGTTTCAGTATGGATCGCTAAAGATGAAGCCCTGATGATGATCGGCGACCCAGGCCCGGGCCAAAAAAATCCAACGTCCGTCGATAGGATCAGCGGGAAACTCGAGCCGCGATGGAAACCCGCCCTAGGGTGGAACTCCGACGGCTCGGAGAGATCGACGTGGACTTTAGTCGAGCGGCACTCTGCACATAGCCCATCGCATATCGCGACTGCTCGAAGTTTCGACTTTGGCCCGTGACGCGGAGATCTGGGTCCTCGGGAACGAAGCACTCGACGAGGTACGCCGCGATCGGCTTCTGGTGATGATTCTCGAACACAAGCCGGTGGCTTCCAGCGCCTCCGCGCACGGGAGCATCCAGGTCGATCTCGATTTCGCCGATGCCCTGCTTCATTTCTGCGATTTTCGGGAAACGAAACGCAAGGAGGCGCGGTTTCAGGCGGACGCCATCGACCGTGAGGGACAGATCGTGGAGCACCCGATCCGCGTACGCCCGTCGCTCGGCCTCGGACAGCTTCCCGTCTCCATCGATGTCGATGAGCGGCATCACGCGGCGGAACACCGCGACTCCGGGGGTGAGATACATTTTCGCGCGGACGCGCCCCTTTGCAA
>CAXUKB010000028.1:19396-22158 GCA_964251345.1 uncultured Fimbriimonas sp.
CTTTGCAACGGAGATCGTCGTGAGCTGTAGATATTCGTCGAGCCGGTGGGCGAACGCGGGCCTTCCGAGGGCGAAGAGAAGCGCGCAGATCGCCGTCCATCGGATTTTCATCGTTCGGCGTGTCCCCGCCCGTAGTCGTTCGTCGGATCACGGTACATCGTGTGGACATGGAATCTCGGGTCGTCGCCCCTCATGCTCTGCGGGGCAAATTCGATGACGAGCCGAGGTCCCTGGACGCGGTAGTAGGCCGCGATGTTTTCGCCCGGCTTTGCCGTCGTGGGACCGCTCCAGGCAAACCACGTCTTGTCGAGATCCGCCTCGATCTCCCTCATTCGAGGCTTTGCCGCCGCGTCGTTCACGATGCCTGCCCATTCCGCGACGAGATCGAGGAGCAACGCACGTTGCTTCGCGTTCATGGTCGAGACTTTAAGGCCCTCGGGCACGATGGTCCGGCCATCCTGGCCGGGGCCGAGCATAAGATCGCCGACCCCATAGCCCAGAATCGCCTGCTTCCGCTGAGGCGTGGCGAGGCTGTTCAGGAGGGCAAGCCCCTTGTCGCTTTCCGCCCCCAGCGGTCGAACCGTCTTGCCGTTCTCGGTAAAGGCCGAGGGCTGCGCGCCGGTGAGGGTCGGAGTGAGGATGCCTCTCGTGCCAACGACGGTGAGGTTGATCGCGAGGTGGTGGCCGCCATACATGATCATCCAGGGCTTCGTCTCGGAAGGCGTCCCGAGAATCGCGATGGAGTAGAGATCGCTGCCGAACATCGATTCGTCGCGCGCCCCATCCGTCCTCTTGAACACGTCGTCCGCGTGCATGATCGCCTGCACCTTGTCGTAGCCCCGTTTGCTCAGGGCGGTTTGGAGCAGCGTCATGACGGCTTCGCGTTGCGGCGCGGTCATTGCGCGGAGCTGAAGTCCGCCCCGGGGCACGAACCCGCCGGGGAAGTTGGACCAGCGGACCCGTTGCCGATCATCGTCGAAAGCGTACAACTCCTTCTTGCGCTGGTCCTCGGTTAGGGTCGCAAGAAAGGCGTTGGCGGATTTCACGATCCGCGCGGTCTCCGTCTCCGTCTCCGTCTCCGCGTTCGGAGTACCCCACGAAAGGCAGTTAAGCCCTAAGGCTCCCGTCAGGGCGAAGACGGAGAGTCCGCAGGCCGTTCTTTTCGACAAAACGCTCATCTGATGCTTTGATCCTACAGAGTGCCAGTGCCGATGCCTGCGCCGAGTCATTTCGGCGCAGGCATCGGCACCCTTTCCCGAGCTTTCGCTTGGAAAACTCACATCGAGATTCTCCCTCTGAAAGATGAGCCAGTCATGATCTCCACGACGGGCCGAGACTGCCCTGCCCGAAATTTAAGCCTCGCCCGTTTGACTACATGGGAGCGTCGGCCGAAGACCTGTCGAACGATGCGAAGACGAAGACCTCAAGTGAGTCCGGCAATCCAATCGATCCGTGCTTACCCACAGTCGACAAACAGATCTTCTCCTCAAGATTAAAGAATCTCCAAAAACGGGAGGTAGAACCGAAGACGGGAAGACGTCCTTGGACAAGCCGCTTGGTCGTCTGCGGCCCTATGCAACAATAGCCACGACATGCTTCCCCTGTTGATGTCGTTCCTCCCGGGCGTGGTGGCGAGAGCGCCTCAGGCACAAAATCCCGAGAGGTTCGGCAACGCAGCCTCCTACGCCTCAAGGACGATCGTTTCTAATCGAAAGCCATCCGCCATTTCGCACGTATCACGGTTGGAGGCTGCCGATCCAGGACTCATCGTCGTTGGAAACGCGAGGTTCACCATGATCACGCCTGGGTGCATCCGCATCGAATCGGCGGGGACGGATGGCAAGTTCGTCGACCAGCGGTCGATGTTCGCCGTGAACCGTGACGCGCGCTTCACGGGATTTCGACTGAGTCAGACCGCGCGTTCGACGACGATCGACACCGGCACGATCCGCCTGGTCTATACGCCGGACGGCAAGCCCGTCGGCCCCTCGAACCTGCGCGCCACCATCCGCAAAGGAAAGGCTTCCGCCGACTGGACGCCGGGAGCGAAGAACCCGGGGAATCTCGGAGGCACGATCCGGACCCTGGACGGGGCGGACGGCGCGATGAGCCTCGGCGAAGGCGTCGTCTCTCGCGACGGCTGGTACCTACTCGACGACTCGCGGAGCGACCTGCTGACGCAAGATTGGGTGGAGAGCCGCCCCGCGACGGCGGGCACGGACTGGTACCTGTTCGGCTACGGCGACGATTACCGCGGCGCGCTGAAGTCGCTGACGTCGATCGGCGGCCCCGTTCCACTTCCGCGAAAGTATCTGCTCGGAACCTGGTACTCGCGCTACTGGCCCTACTCGTCCGACGACTATCGCGCCATCGTCGCTGAGTACGGGCAGCACGACTTTCCGCTCGACAACATGGTGATGGACATGGACTGGCACACCGATGGGTGGACCGGCTGGACCTGGAACCGCAAGCTCCTGCCCGACGCGGAGACCCTATTGTCCGACTTCCACAAGGACGGACTCCACGTCACCCTGAACGTCCATCCCGCGGACGGCGTCGCGCCGAAAGAGGAGATGTACGCCAAGTTCATGGGGGACATGGGCGAGGACCCCGCCTCCGGCAAGACGCTGCCGTTCGACGCCGGAAG
The DNA here is from genome assembly GCA_964251345.1 of uncultured Fimbriimonas sp. Classification (GTDB taxonomy): domain Bacteria; phylum Armatimonadota; class Fimbriimonadia; order Fimbriimonadales; family Fimbriimonadaceae; genus Fimbriimonas. The sequence goes on from CAXUKB010000028.1 coordinate 22,044, forward strand.
CAAGAAGTACCTCGACACCCTGTTCGCCGATACGCATGACCCGCTGACCAAGGCCGGGGTCGACTTCTGGTGGCTCGACTGGCAGCAGTACCCGTTCACCCGGAGCATCCCCGAC
>CAXUKB010000029.1:0-15263 GCA_964251345.1 uncultured Fimbriimonas sp.
CCTCAGCACCATCGTCCCTCGACCTTTATGCCGACCGACGTCGCGATCGAGCACGGCGACGACGGCTCGATCACCGTTTGGATGGGTGAGCACGAGCCGATGGACCGCACCAAAGGGATGCATGGCGTCTGCCTTCACCCCGGCCGGAGCGTCGTCGAGATCAAGGCGCGGCTGTACAACCGGACCCCTTACGTGCAGACCTTCCTCTGGTGGGCGAACATCGCCGCCCGGGTTCACGAGGGCTACCGCTCATTCTTTCCGCCCGACGCCCACACCGTGGCCGACCACGCCAAGAGGGCGCTCAGCACCTATCCGCTGGCGGACGGCCTTTACTACGGCGTCGACTACGGCGTGCGGGGCCACGACGGGGTACCGGTCGCGGAGCGCCCCGCCCACTTCGTGCCTCGGAATCAGGGCGGCAAGAGCGGTCCGGCGTACCCGGCGAACGACCTCGCCTGGTACGCCAACATTCCGGTGCCCACCTCTTATATGTGCATGGGCACGCGGGAGGAGTTTTTCGGCGGCTACGACGCGTTCGCCGAGGCGGGGCTGCTGCACTTTGCGGATCGGCACATCAGCCCCGGCAAGAAGCAGTGGACCTGGGGCAACCACGAGTTCGGCTACGCCTGGGACCGGCACCTGACCGACGCGGACGGACCGTACATCGAGCTCATGGCGGGCGTCTACACCGACAACCAGCCCGACTTTTCGTGGATCGCACCGGGCGAAACGAAGACGTTCCGCCAGTTTCTCGTGCCCTACCAGGCGATCGGTCCGGTTCAGTTCGCGAACCTCGATGCCGCCGTTGGCCTCGACGGCGAGAGGGTCGGCCTCGCCGTGACCCGCCCGATCAAGGGGCGCCTGACCGCCTGGTCGGCGGAGGGCATCGCGGGCGACTGGGACGTCGACCTCAATCCCGGAAAGCCGTTTATCGGCAAAGTTTCTCGACCGACCCCGAAGGGGTCTCCAGAAATTAGCCGGGCGGTCGAAGACCCCCGGATCGCGTGGCCGTCCCGACCCGACCCCGAGAGGGTCGCAGACCCGATCCTCCGCGTCGTCCTCACCGAAGACGGCCGGGAAATCCTACGCTACGAGCGGGCCGACGATGCGCCCGCGCCCGTGCCTTCCGTCGCCACCGAGCCCCCCCTTCCCGAAGAGATCGATTTGGCGGACGAGCTGTTCCTCACCGGCCAACACCTCGCCCAGTACCGCCACGCGACCCGCGAGGCCGCCGCCTACTGGCGCGAAGCGCTTCGGCGCGACCCTGGTGACGCGCGGTGCAACAACGCGCTGGGCCTTTGGCACCTGCGTCGCGGCGAGTTCCGCCTCGCCAAGGCCTGCTTCGAGCGGGCGGTCGAGCGCCTGACCCGCCGCAATCCGAACCCCGCCGACGGCGAGCCGTACTACAACCTCGGCCTCGCCCAGCGGTTCCTCGGCGAGGATCCGGAGGCGGCGTTCGCGAAGGCGAGTTGGAACGCGGCGTGGGTCTCTCCCGCCCAGTTGGCCCTCGCGGAAGGGGCCTGCGGCAAGCGGCGGTGGGATCGTGCGCGGGAGCATCTCGACCGCTGCCTGCGCGTGGACGCCGACAACCTGCGCGCGCGCGACCTGAAGGCGATCGTCTTGCGGGAGCTCGGGCGCGGCGAGGAGGCGAAAGAGTTACTCCGGGCGACGCTCGCGCTCGATCCGCTCGATTCGATGGCGCGCTGGCTCCTCGGCGAGCGGCCGGCGCTCGGCAACGCGGTCCGGATCGATCTCGCGATCGACCTCATGCGCGCCGGGCTCCTCACGATGGCGGCCGACGTTCTCGACGGGGCCGACCTCGACGCCCGGGACGGCACCGTGCCGATGCTGCACTACGCGCGGGCCTACCTTCTCGAGCGAAACGACAAACCGGAGAACGCCCGGGTCGAGCGGACCTTGGCCTTGCGAGCGAGACCGAACTACTGCTTCCCGTCGCGGCTCGAGGAGATCCTGTTCCTCGAATCGGCCCTCGCCGCCGATCCGGACGACGCGCGGGCGGCGTTCTACCTGGGCAACCTGATGTACGACCGCCGACGCCACGAGGAGGCGATTGCCCTTTGGGAACGCGCCGCGGCGGGGGAGCCCGAAAACGCCATCGCCCATCGCAACCTCGGCATCGGGCTCTTTAACGTGCGCGGCGATGCGGGGCGCGCCCGCGCCGCCTACCATGCCGCCGTCCACGCCGACCCGGACGATGCGCGTCTTCGCTACGAACGGGACCAGCTCCTGAAGCGGGTCGGCGTCGGGCCGGAGGAGCGGCTCGCTGAGCTTGCCGAGCGGATGGATCTCGTGGGGCGGCGCGACGACCTGACGATCGAGTTCTGTGCCCTCCTGAACGCGGTGGGACGACCCGATGAGGCGGCGACGATGCTGGACGGTCGCCGCTTTCAGCCTTGGGAAGGCGGGGAAGGGATGGCGCTCGGCATCTTCTCGCGCACCCACCTTGCGCTGGGGCACACCGCCCTCGCGCAACGCGAGCCGGGCACGGCGCGGGAGCACTTCGAGAGGGTGCTCCGTCCGCCGGAAAGCCTGGGCGAAGCGCGCCACCTTCTGGCCAACGCGAGCGATCTCTGGCTGGCGCTCGGAGACGTCCTCGCGGCCGAAGGCGACGCCGAGGGGGCGCGTGGGTGGTGGACGCGGGCGGCGGAGTTCCGGGGCGACTTCCAGGAGATGGCGGTGCGCGACTTCTCCGAACTGACCCTTTTCCAAGCCGTCGCCCTCCGGCGGCTGGATCGGGACGAGGAGGCTCGCACGATACTGGAGTCGCTGGAACGGTACGCCGAGGCGCTCGCGGGGACCGAGGCGAAGATCGACTACTTCGCGACCTCCTTGCCGACGATGCTCCTGTTCGACGACGACCTTCAACGTCGGCAGACGAATGCCGCCCGCTTCATGCGGGCGCAGGCCGCCTCCGGCCTTAGCCGAAGGGAGGAGGCGCGGGCGCTTCTCGACGAAGTCCTGCGCGTCGACCCCAATCACGCGATGGCAATGGATCTCAAATCGGAGTTGGGGAAAGAGGAAGGATGAAGATCTTCGATTTCCGGTGTAGCGGCAGGGCTTGCCCTGCGAGGGCATCCCAACGATGCCACGCGAGCAATCGAGCGGAAGCTTCTCGCAGGGCAAGCCCTGCCGCTACCGATCCGTTGATGCGGCCGAACGCTTCTCAAACTCGTCTTCCGCAATGATCGCGTGTACAATGGACCGAACAAAGATGATCAACGTCGACCGTAAGCTCTGGGGATCGTTCCTCGGCGTCGTCACCCTTCTCGCCGCCGGTTGCGGCTCCGGCTCGTCTTCAGGCGGCGCGGCGACCCCCGCCGGCGGAACGACGCCGACCGCGAGCACCGCCTCCGGCGACCGGCCGAAGATCGCGTTCATCGTGAAGCAGCCCGAGGAGCCTTGGTTCCAACTCGAGTGGAAGTTCGCCCAGGACGCGGCGGACAAAGACGGCTTCGACCTCATCAAGATCGCCGCGACCGACGGCGAGCAGGTGCTGCCGAAGATCGAGAACGTGGCGGCCCAGGGCGCGAAGGGGCTGATTATCTGCTCGCCCGACGTACGGCTCGGACCGGCGATCCTCGCCCGCGCGAACCAACGCGGGATGAAGCTTATGTCGGTCGACGACCAGCTCGTGGACGACGCGGGCAAGCCGCTCGACGTCCATCATCTCGGCATCAGCGCCCGCAAGATCGGAAACTCGGTGGGCGACGCGCTTGACACGGAGATGAAGAAGCGCGGCTGGACAGGCGCCGACACCGCCCTCCTCCTCGTCACCCGCGACGAGCTGGACACCGCCAAGGAGCGCACCGAGGGTGAGGCGGAAGCCCTGACCAAGGCGGGCTTCCCGGCGGCGAAAATCTACCGCGCGCCGGAAAAAACGACCGACGTGCCCGGCTCGCGCGACGCCGCGACCGTCGTCCTTACCCAGCACCCCGAGGTGAAGCACTGGCTCGTGACGGCGATGAACGACTCCGGCGCGCTCGGCGCGGTTCGCGCGACCGAGGCGTTCAACCTCAAGGCCGAGAACGTCTGCGCGATCGGCATCAACGGCGATACCGGGGTGCTGGACGAGTTCAAGAAGCCCGCGCCCAGCGGCCTCTACGGCTCCGTCCTGCTCCAGGCACGCCGCCACGGCTACGACACCGCGGACATGATGTATCACTGGCTCAAGGACGGCAAAGAGCCGCCGATGACCACGTACACCGACGGCGTGCTCATCACCCGCGACAACTACCAAAAGGTGCTCAAAGATCAGGGGCTGCCGAGTGCGTGAGAGAGAAGGGAGTTATGGAGGCAGGGGATGAGGAAGTTAGGATTTGATTCCCATCGCTGTAAAATTTCCTCCTTAGAACCCGCTCTTCATTGATTTCAACTCCAAAGTCCTTAATTCCCGAACTCCCTACCTCCCTCAATGCCTCTCCTCTTCGACGCCATCGGTAAAGCCTTCCCCGGGGTACGGGCGCTCGACGGCGTCTCGTTTGAGGCTCGGGAAGGCTCGGTTCACGCGCTCATGGGCGAGAACGGGGCGGGCAAGAGCACCCTGCTCAAAATCCTCAGCGGCGCGTACCAGCCGACCGAGGGGCGGCTGGTACTGGACGGCAAGCCGCTGGAGAACCGCACGACCCAGGACGCGCTCGACGCGGGGGTGGCGGTCATCTACCAAGAGCTTCAGCTGGTGCCGCAGCTCTCCGTCGCGGAAAACCTATTCCTCGGGCACCTGCCGTCGCGGTTCGGATGGACCGACCGTCGCGCGCTGCACGACGAGGCGGCCCGCCTGCTTGCCTTGGTGGGTGAGGACATCCGGCCGGAGACGCCGATCGGCAAGCTGCCGATTGCCCAGCGGCAGATGGTCGAAATCGCGAAGGCGCTCTCGCGCGACGCGAAGGCGATCGCCTTCGACGAGCCGACCTCGTCGCTCTCTTCGCGCGAGGTTGAGCGGCTGTTCGCGGTAATCGCCCGGCTCAAAGCGGAGGGGCGCATCGTCCTCTACGTTTCGCACCGTATGGACGAGATCTTCCGCATCTGCGACGCCTGCACCGTTCTGCGCGATGGCAAGCACGTCCGGACGTTCGACAGGTTGGAGGAGATCACGTCCGACGACCTCGTGCGCGCCATGGTCGGCCGCGAGGTCGACACCCTCAACGCCTACCGCGCCCGTCCCGTCGGCGAGGTCGCGCTTCGGGTCGACGCGCTGGAGGGGCCGGGACTCAAGGCGCCCATGAGCTTCGACGTCAAGAAGGGCGAGATCGTCGGCCTCTTCGGCCTGGTCGGCGCGGGCCGCACCGAGACCCTCAATCTGATCGCCGGGACCACGAAGGCGAAGGGAGGCGCCGTGGTCCTCGACGGCGAGTCTCTCGTTAAGCTCAACCCCCAAGTCGCGCTGAAGAAGGGAATCGGCCTCTGTCCGGAGGATCGCAAGAAGGAGGGGATCGTCGCCATCGCGAGCGTCGTGGACAACGTGAACCTCGGCGCGCGCAAAGGCTTCTGGATCAAGGGCCGCGAGGAGCGCGACTACGCGCAGAAGCGGGTCGAGCAGTTCCGGGTCCGCACGCCGAGCGTGGATCAGCGGATCGGAAACCTCTCCGGCGGCAACCAGCAGAAGGCGATCATCGGCCGCGTGATCGGCCACGACCTCAAGGTTCTTCTCCTCGACGAGCCCACGCGCGGCATCGACATCGGCGCGAAGTCGGAGGTCCACGAGATCGTGCGCGGCCTGGCGGAGTCGGGCGTCGCCGTCCTCGTCGTCTCCAGCGAGATGCCCGAACTGCTTGGCCTCTGCGACCGCATCCTCGTGATGGAAGGCGGCCGCCTCAGCGGCGAGCTGCCCCACGCGGCGGCGACCCAGGAGCGTCTCCTCGAACTTGCCCTTCCTCAGAAATCATGACCGTCACCCCCGATAAAGTCGCCGCCGTCGACTCGCCGCTCCGTAAGATCTGGGACCGTGCGGGCATCCTCGTGGTGCTCGTCGTGCTTCTCGTCTGGGCGTCGATCTTCGTGCCGAACTTCCTGTCCGGCAACAACCTCATCTACTCGCTCGGCCTGAGCGTCACCACCACGGGGATCGTGTCGTGCGGCATGCTGTTCGCCCTCGCCGCAGGCGACTTCGACCTTTCGGTCGGCTCGGTCGCCGCCTTTGGCGGGATGGTCGCGGCGGTTCTGCTGAGCAAGGGCATGGGGCCGGTGCCCGCGGTGCTCCTTGCCCTCTTGGCGGGGCTCGTGATCGGCGCGCTCAACGGCTTTATCATCGCCGTCTGCGGCATCAACGCCCTTATCACAACCCTCGCGACGATGCAGATCGTGCGGGGCCTCGCCTACATCCTGAACGACGGCAACTCGATCGGGGTGTCGAACATGACCTTCGCCGCCCTCGGCACGGGCACCCCGCTCGGCGTGCCGATGCCGCTGTGGATCCTGGCCCTCTGCTTGGTGGTCTTCGGCCTGCTGTTGCACCGATCGGTGTACGGCCGGAACGCCCTCGCCATCGGCGGCAACCGCGAGGCGGCCCACCTCGCGGGCGTCCCGACGCGAAAGGTCCAGATCGCGATCTTCGCCCTGATGTCGATGCTCGCCGCGCTCGCGGGGGTGGTCAGTACCGCCCAGCAGCAACTCGGCGACCCGAAGACGATGCAGGGCCTCGAGCTTCGCGTCATCTCCGCCTGCGTGCTCGGCGGCGTCTCGCTTACCGGCGGCGTGGGCTCCATCGGCCACGTCGTCGTCGGCGTCCTCATCATGGGCACCGTCCAGAACGCGATGGATCTCAAGGGGGTCTCGACCTTCTACCAGTACCTTATCAGCGGTGCCATCCTTCTCGCGGCGGTGCTCCTCGACCGTCTCAAAACCCGCGGCGCGCGGTCGTAAGCGTCCCGAAGAGGGTTTCCTTCGAGGTACGAAAGGGTGGCTCCGCCTTCCGGGGTGGAAGACCATGCGGGAGGGAGTGCGGTTGATCTCGACCGCAGAGGCAGGGAGACGCGGAGAACTCGCCGAGATCTTGAAAAGACTTTGTAAGATCCGGCCGACTGGGCGGAAAGACTCGCGGGTCTTTGCCGGCACTATTGCCGTTAAGGCGGACGTCGAAGCCATCGATTCGTGCGATGGCTTCCTTAATCATCGGTGTTTGCAGAAGAGCGTGGATCGTGAAAGATATCGTAGCCGCGGGATGGATTGTGCCCGCGAACCGATCGGCTGCCCCGTGAGACCGTCGTCGATTCGGCCCCGAAAGTTACCGCAGGAAGGGTCGATCTGGGGCCTCTGATCACACACGAACTCAAATCTCGACCCCAAAGGCGGTCGCAGACCGGAGAGGGAACTTGGCCAACGTACCGTCCGCCGGTGGTCTTCGACCGACCGGCTATCTTCTGAGACACCCTTCGGGGTCGAATGCGCTTTGTGAGAAAAACGAACCCGGTTCGTGTCACGCGTGGGTACGACGATCCCGCGAAGCCGGGGCAGGCCGGTCGGCATCGGCGCGAATGCGATTGAGTGCATCCGCGAAGCGGAGAACCTGCTTGTGGAACGCGCCGACCGTCATCGCATCCGGATGCTCGACCGGCGTCTCGAGGGAATGGAAACTGAAGACGATCCGAAGGGGCGGGGTTTCCGCGCGGACCCGGCGGTCGAGCCAATCGGTCCAGTCGCGCGAGGCGACCTTGGCGGGTGCCTCGAAGTCGCCTCTCAAGACGAACTCTCGTGGAGCGAAGAGTGGCGTCCCCGGAGTGATTCGGCCGCCGAGGGCGAGTTTGGGGAAGCCGTTAACGGTAGAGCCTGGTGGAAGGGCGGAGATCGTGGGCAGTGCGACCTGGAGCCTCAGCCGCTCCCCGGCGACCGTAAAGATATCCCCCGCCAAGTCGGTACCCCGGAGCGAACCGAACGGATCGACGGCGATGGGGTCCGCGGAGGCCCGCCAGCCCCAGGCTTGGACCAAGCGGGCGACGGCGGTTCCGTCCTCTAGCGCGAAGACGGTCGCCTCGGGAAAGCGGGCTCCGGTCCAGTCGACGCGACCGTCTCCGACGAACCGCCCGCGATGGCGCCGGACGAAGGCATCGGTCGAAAATTGGAAGCGGTTGAGCCATGTGGCGAGTTCGCCGCCCGTAGGAATCGCGGGCCGCTCGATGCCGTAGCCCCCCATCTCGTCGTAAGACCGCGCATCGATCGGGCGAGGGGGAGCGATGAAATCGGCAAAGGCCGTGACGCGGTGTCCCGGATGGGCGACGAACGCGACGCCCGGCCAAGGAAGACGCAACGGCCCTCGCTCCCGCACCGCCGCTTCCGCGTCGCCGTCGCTCACGTCGAGATCGACGCTCAGGCGGAGTCGACCGATAAACGATTGGGGTCCCGCCGCACTTCGGTTTGAGCCGCCTTGGAACAGATCGATCTCGACCCGCATCGACCGGCCATCGCGGGTCAGGGTGCCCCGTACTTCGCCTCGGTCGTCGGGACGGAAGGCGTACCCGCGGTCGCGGAAAAAGGTCGCGATGTCGTAGATGCGGACCGCCTCGGACTTCCACCAATCAGAGTGCTGCGCGGTAGGGGCGAACGCGAAAATCGGGAGCACGGCGAAGCTACGCAAAGACGGCCGGTGTGCGCTCCTTTCAGACTTGGCAGTTTCCCGAAAATGACTGTAGGATGAAGAGGATGGACGTTTTAGATCTGCCCAAGCTTGCCGCGGCCGCGATGGTCGGCGCGGCGGCCGTGACCGCCTTGCCGCGCCTCGCCCATCCTTCCGACGTGGTGACGCTCAAGCTCGAGTGGATCGGCTCCGACCGCACGAAGGCGGTCGAATCGCTCGTGTTACGAACCGTGATCGGAGAGACGACGGAGAGCCGGCAGGGTACGCGGACGGTGGAGGCGACCCCGATGCTCTCGCCCGCGGGAGACGGAACGGTGATGGTCAAGCTCAAGGTCGTCGACGCGGCGACGACCGGGGACGAGTCCCTCAACACGTCCGTTCGGACCGCCCCCGGCGAGACGGTCGTGGTCATGGGGACCTCGAAGAAGGACGGCAGGAGCGTCTCGGAGCGGATGCTCTTCCTCACCGCCACCCCGCAGTAGGAAAGGGGTGGCGTCGCACCAATGAGCCGTCACTCTCCCATCGCAAGTAGGCGTCGGATGCTCTCGTGCCGGCGCTTCGGGAAGCTCGGAGAGCGGCTCCGCACACGCGGGCACGAGCCATCCCACGGCTACAGAAATCTTTCGAATGACGTTGACGCCCTTCTCTTCATAGAAGCGCGTTCGGAGGCCCTCGCCGACACGAGAGCATCCGGCGCCTACGCGGTTTGCCCTCCCTGTCTCCCTTCTTTCTCTCCGCGGGCCGTCATAAGGAGATTTCGGCGTAAGCTAGATCTACCGTTGAAGCGCGCCCGCTCCCTTCTGAACCGACTCCTTCTGCTCGTCCTCCTCGTGCTGGCCTCGATGCCGACAGGAGCGACCGAGACGGTGTGCGTTCTCGAGAGTCGAAAGGCCGCCGTGCCGCTGGGCAAGTGTGGGATGCCGTGTTGCGCACCTCCCGCGAACGCCTCCGCCCTGACGCGGAGGTCCTCGTGTTGCCTGCCTAAAGAACCGGCTCGCCGCATCGCCCCGAACGCGCTCTGCCGGATGGCGGGGGCGGCTTGCCGCTGCGAAACGCGGCTCGTCGCGGCTCCTTCGCCCGTCGCGGCCTCCGGTGAAAGGGCGATCGCCGCGCGGGGATCCTTTCCGGTTGTCCTCGTCCCCGAATGGCGGCCGCCCTTCGCTTCCGCGCCCCTGACTCCGCAATCGGGCATTGCCGGAAGCGACGCGGGGCCGCCGCGGAAGCGACCTCGCGCGCCCGCTCAGAGTCGCGCGCCTCCTGCCAGGACCTGACCGCTCACTCTCGTCGAGAACAGGAACCGACATACCGAAGATAATCTAATGATCAAGACTCTCATCGTGAGCCTCGCCCTCGCCGCCGTCGCCTCGTCCGCCTTTGCCGGGGACAAGGCCGCCTGCTGTGCGAAGGGCGACGCCTGCTGTGCGAAGCCCAGCGCGTGCTGCGCGAAGAATCGCTCGATCCTCAAAGGCGGATCGGCCAAGAAGGTCGCCGCAAAGGTTGGCTCGTGCTGCACGCCGGGTTCGGCCTGCTGCACCGGCGGCGCGTGCTGCGCCCAAAAAGGCTAAAGGCCTCGCCCCTAAGATCCCCGCCTGGCGACGTAGAACAGGCGGGGGAAGGGCAGCAAAACGGTGCCGTCCTCCAGCGTGGGGTACGTGCCCTCGAGGGCCGATTCGTAGGCCGCGAGAAAGGCGGTGCGCTGATCTCCGTCCAGGGGATCGAGGAACGGGCGCAGGCCGGTGGCCTTAAACCACTCCACCACCGCCGACGCGCCGCCCGGGAGAGGGTGGTGATACGTCGTCCGCCAAACGTCGACGTCCGCGGCGAGCGGGCGCAGGGCTCGGAAGACCCACTCCGCGTCGTGCCGGGGCGGCATCCCGTCCCCGACGTCGGCGAACCGCTCGGACCAAGGGCCGTTCGCCGCGACTTCGCGCATGAGAAGATGGGCGGGTTCGTCCCGATTGTCCGGAACCTGAACGGCGAGTCGGCCATCCGGAGCCAGCTTGCCGAGGAGCCGGGGCAGGAGCGAGGCATGGTCGGGCACCCACTGGAGGGAGGCGTTGGCGAGGATGACGTCGAAGGAGCCCGTTTCGGTCCACGTCGCGATGTCGTCGATCTCGAAGCGGACGTTGGGAAGCCGCCGCCGCGCGGCCTCGATCATGTCCGGGGAACTGTCGATGCCCACGATCGCGGCGTCGGGATATCGGGCCTGGAGTAGCTCGGTGGAGTTGCCGGGACCGCAGCCGAGGTCGGCGGCGGTCCGCACGCCCTCCGCCGGAAGTTGCGCGAGGAGGTCCCGCATGGGACGGCTCCGCTCGGCCTCAAACTTCGTGTACTGCGCGGCGGACCAACTCATCGAGGCCATCGGCTTCCCGTGGGTTCCATGCCTTTAGGATGGCATCCGCGTGAATCGATCTCGATGCGAAGCATTTGTAGTCGGAGGCGCAAGCCTTCGCAGAGAGCTTGTAAGAGGGACAGCGTGTAGCGGCAGGGCTTGCCCCGCGGGGGCCTTGCGACGCGCCGCTCGCGAGCGGAAGGCGGCATCCTCTCGCAGGGCAAGCCCTGCCGCACCAATGCGGGAATGCCCCTTCTCTACATCCTCTAAGCAAAGAGTCGTCCGCGAGCCTCTCCGAAGGCTTGCGCCGACGACGACACGCCTGCGGCGTACCGGAGCGATGGACGTCGCTCCGGTCGGTAATTACGCTACACGGGCAGCTGCTCGATGGTAATCGGGAGGTCGCGGACTCGCTTGCCCGTGGCGTGGTACACGGCGTTGCTAAGGGCCGCCGCGACGCCCGCGAGACCGATCTCGCCCACGCCGCGCAGCCCCAGTTCGTTCACCTCCGGGTCCGGATGGTCAAGGAAGTGGACGTCCACCTTCGGGGCGTCGGCGTTGACCGCCATCACGTAGTCCGCGAAGTTGCGGTTCACGGGAGCCCCGTTGCGGTGGTCGTAGATCGTTTCCTCGAAGAGGCCCATGCCGATGCCCATGATCGCCGCGCCCGCGATCTGGTTGGCCGCCGTCTTGGGGTTCACGATGCGCCCCGCATCCATCACCGTGACGACGCGCGGAACGCGCAAGCGAGCGGTGGCGGGGTCCCAGGAGACTTCCACCATCTGCACGCCGTAGGAGTGGCGCGAGACCTTGGGCGGCGCGCCGAAGGTGCCCGCGTCCTTGCCCGTGCCCGAGGCCGCCCCGACGTTCGCCTTCGTGAGGATCGCCGCAAAAGGCATTCCGCCCTTGAAATCGGCCTCCTTCAGGTGAACCATGCCTTGCGTGTAGGCCAACTCCTCGGGCTTCTTGCCCTCGAACGGCGTCCCCTTGGCCACCGCGGCGACCTCGGTCAGCTTCTTCACCGCGGCGTCCGCCGCCTTGAAGATGGCCGGGACCAGCGAGCCCGTCGCCATCGAACCGCCACTGATGGGGCCGACGGGCAGGTCGGTGTCGCCCAGGACGGGTACGACCCGCGACGGGTCGATCCCCAGGCGCTCGGCCGTGATCTGCGCGATCATCGTGTAGGTTCCGGTGCCGATGTCGTGGGCACCCGTGGCCACGCGCACCGTGCCGTCTCCGCGCAGATCCAGGGCGACCTCGGCGGGGAAGCGCTCGGCGATCCATCCCGCGCAGGCCACGCCCCAGCCGAGGACGAGGTCGCCCTGCCGCATCGAGCCGACCGCCGGCGTGTAGCGGTCCCAGCCGAACGCCTTCTTCCCGACCTCGTAGCACTCCAGCAGGTGGCGCGACGAGAACGGGATGCCTTTGCTCTCGTCGATCTTCGGTTCGTTGAGGATCCGGAGCTGGATGGGATCCATCTTCAAGGCGACCGCCAGCTCGTCCATCGCCGTCTCCGTCGCGAAGAGGCCCGGCACCGCGCCAGGGCCGCGCATGGCGGTCGGGGCGCCGACGTTGCGCCGGGCGATGCCCTTGGTGACCTTCACGTTGGGACAGCTATAGAAGTAGCCCGTCGCCTCGCCGCAGTCCTCCTCGTAGGCGTCGAGGATGCCGCTGTGGTTGACGTACTCGTGACGGATCGAGGTGAGCCGGCCGTCGGCGCTCGCGCCCAGGCGAACGTGCTGCTCGGTCGCCGGGCGATGGCCCGCCGTTTGGAAGACCTGGTCGCGCGCCAAGACGAGCTTCACCGGTCGACCGAGATCGAGGGCCGACATCGCCGCGAGCGAACTGTGGGTCCAGGCCCAGAGCTTGCCGCCGAATCCCGAGCCGAGGAACTTCGCGATGACCCGGACCTTATCCCGGCCGATCCCAAGTTGTGCGGCGAGCACGTTTCGGTGGGTGTTCACCGCTTGAGAAGTCTCGTAAAGGATCACGCCGTCGCGTTCCGGCATCGCGACGGTGCCGTGGAGCTCGATCGCGCTGTGGGTCTCGGGGGGCGTGGTGTAGACCTGGTCGACCTTCACCGCCGCCGTGTCGAACCCCTTCGCGGCGTCGCCCCGCTCGTGCTCGGGCTTCGGACCGCCCTCGGGCTCCATCTTGGAAACGACGTCGGGCTTCTCGGCCCGGTAGGTCGCCTTCACCGCCCGCGCGGCCGCGGTGGCCTGCTCGAAGGTGTCGGCCACGACGAGGGCCACGAACTGGCCGTGGTAACGAATGACGTCGTCCTCGAACGGCGGGCGCCGCTCGTCCTGCATCGTGTCGAAGCCCGCGTCGGGGGCGGAGCGGTACAGCTTCGGCGCGTTGCCGCGGTGGTAGACCTTGTGGACGCCGGGCATCCCTTCCGCCGCGCTCACGTCCAGCTTCGTGAGCGTGCCTTTGGCGATCGTCGAGCCGACCGGCACGGCGTAGAGCATCCCCGGGAAGTGGTGGTCCGAAGAATAGTCGGCGGTGCCGGTGGTCTTGAGCGGCCCGTCGATGCGGGCGATGGGGGTACCGACGGTCATCATGCGTTCTCCTTCGTGACGAGGCTCAGGGCGTGGACGAGGCAACGGCGGCCGAGCTCGACCTTAAAGGCGTTGCCCTCGTGGGGCTTGGCGTCTTTGAGGACCGCCTGGGCGGCCTGATCGAAGAGCTCCGGCGAGGGCGCTTGGCCCTTGAGGATCGTTTCCGCGGCGGTGGCGCGCCAGGGGATCGCGCCGACCCCGCCCATCGCGAGTCGCACGTCGTCCATGCGGCCCTGTTTCATCGTAACGATGGCGGCGGCCGAGGCGAGGGCGAACTCGTAGGAGGCGCGGTCGCGCAGCTTCAGGTACGTCGACTTGGCCCCGGCGGGGAGGGGCGGGAGCGAGACGTGGGTGACGAGCTCGCCCTTTCCGAGCACCGTCTCGATGTGCGGGGTGTCGCCGGGGAGGCGGTAGAACTCGCCGATGGGCACCGCGCGCGTGCCCTTGGCGCCTTGAATGTGGACGGTCGCGCCGATCGCCATGAGCGCGACGTTCTGGTCCGAGGGGTTGCTGGCGATGCACTTGTCGCTCACACCGAGGATCGCGAGGTTCCGGTTGTAGCCCTCGAGGGCCGAGCAGCCCGAGCCCGGCTCGCGCTTGTTGCAGGGCATGTCCACGTCGCGGAAGTAGACGCAACGGGTCCGCTGGAGCAGGTTGCCCGCCGTGCTCGCCATATTGCGGATCTGGCCGGACGCCCCTTGCAGGATCGCCTCGGACAGGACCTTGTAGTTCTTGTAGACCTCGGGGTGCTGGGCCACCGCCGAGTTACGCGCCATCGCGCCGATCTGCAGGCCGCCGCCCTCCTTCTCGATCCGGTCGAGCGGCAGGCCGTTGACGTCGACGAGCGACTCGGGGCGCTCGACGTCCAGCTTCATGAGGTCGTAGAGCGTCGTGCCGCCCGCGAGGAAACGGCCCTCGCCCGCGACGGCGTCCTTCACGCTCTCGGCCTTGCGGTAGGTGAAGAGCGTCACGCCTTACGGACCTCCTGGATGGCGTCGACGATGTTCGCGTAGGCGCCGCACCGGCAGATGTTGCCGCTCATCGCCTCCTTCACGTCCGCGTCCTCGGGGCCGATGGGCTCCTTCATGAGCGCGACCGCGCTCATGATCTGGCCCGAGGTGCAGTAGCCGCACTGGTAGCCGTCGTGCTTCACGAACGAGGCCTGCATCGGGTGCATCCTTTCCGGCGTGCCCAATCCTTCGATGGTGGTGACCTCGTGACCCTGGGCGCTTAGCGCGAGCGTGAGGCAAGAGAGCACGCGCTTGCCGTCGATGTGGACGGTGCAGGCGCCGCACTGGCCATGGTCGCAGCCCTTCTTCGTGCCCGTAAGGTGAACCGTCTCGCGCAGGGTGTCGAGGAGGGAGGCGCGCGGATCGACCTGGACCTGCTCGGTCGCGCCGTTCACGTTCAGGACGATGGGCACGAGAAGGCCGGCGGCCGTCGTCGGCACCGGTGAATCGGGCGTTTCGGCGGAAGGGGTGGGGAAGACCGCGGTCGCGCCCCGGTAGGCGCCTTCGGCGGCGCTCAGCGGCGCGAGCGAGGCGGCGATTCCGGCCGCGCCGACGCCCTTGAGGAAGCCCCGGCGCGACGACGGCAAGTCGATCGGCCCCGGTTCGGAGATTTCTTGAGGATCTTGAGACATAGTGCTCCCGGCGACACCCGTCGCTCCGACTCTATTTTGAACCGAGAGGAACGCCATCGGCTTGGACGTTTCTGCGAAACTCTTGACCGATCCTGCAAATCTCCGAAAGGCGCGAGATTCCGCCGCGAAGGGTAGATTCGG
>CAXUKB010000029.1:15273-22046 GCA_964251345.1 uncultured Fimbriimonas sp.
TAGATTCGGAGCGTCCGCATGTTTGGATCTCTCGCCCTCCTTCTCGCCGGATCGCCGCAGACGCCGGGCGTCCCGCCCGTGGCCGTCGACGACGCGCACCACACGGTGACGATGCGAGATCGCTCCGGGCGGCTGGAGTTGCGCCTGAGCCTCGCGAACGGCTGTGTCGTGGACCGGTTGCGCGTCGCGGGGCGGGACGTCGAGGATCCTGGCCGGGGCGTCGGCAGTGGAATCCGCGTCGACGGCCGCTGGATCACGACGCGGGAAGGCGGCGGTTCGCCCCGGCTCTCGCGGCAAGGGAACGTGGTTCGGGTCGACGGGATCGAGTTCGGCGGGGGCGAGGTGAGGGTTCGCGAACGATGGACGTTCACTGCCGGGGGCGACGCGATCCGGTGGCGAATCGACCGGACGTATCTCGCGGCGGGGACGCTGGACGACACGGCGATGCCGATGGCGACCTTCCGGGACATGACGACTTGGACGGGGGCGCGGCTGGGGACCGGGGGCGTCGCGTGGGCCAAGCTTTTCGACGCGCCGAACGCGACCTACGGGGTCCACACCGGCTCCGCGACCTTCTGGAAGTCGGGCGAGAACGCCTGCCTTCGGCTCGACGCCTCGGTCGACGGGACCGAACGAAAGGCCCTGCGATTCACCCGAGAGCTCCAGGGCAGCTTCACGATGGCGACGTCGGTCACGCGGGGCGAGCGGACGCCGCGCTACGGCAAGGCTCGCTTCCGGCGCGGCGAACAGGACGTGTGGACGGGCTTTCCGGTCGCGGCGGGCGAGTCGGCGAGCGCGACCGTCGAGCTGAGCGCGCCGGAGTTCGCCCCGACCTTCGGGCGGGGCGACTTTAAGGGGCTCGATACCGCGGCGATCACCGAACTGCTGAACACCATCGGCCGAATCGGGGTGATTGACGAGGGGCTGGTCGGCACGAACGGCTGGTACAGCGGCTACGCCTGCCTTCACGAACCGTGGCTCGGGGCGGCCGGCCTCGCGTTGGACGACTCCGATTACGTTCGAAACTACGCCCGGGCGCTCGACGACGAACGGGACCACGCGGCGCAGCCCGACGGCATGGTGAAATCCCGTTGGTGCTACACCGATGGTGACGCGCAACCGGGCACCTACGACGCCTACGGCTACTACGAGGCCCAGTGGGGCCGCCTGGAGGACACCCAAAGCTCCTACGTGAACGACGTCGCCGACGAGTTCGACCTGAACGGCGATCTCCGCTGGGTGCGCGGCCAAAAGCGGGTCTGCGAGGCGGCGCTGGAGTATCTCCTGAAGCGGGACACGAACGGCAACGGGCTCGTCGAGATGGCAACCGATTCGCATACGCAGCGCCGCTCGAGCGACTGGATGGACATCGTCTGGGCGTCGTACGAGAACGCCTTCGTCAACGCCCAGCTCTACCGCGCGCTTCTCGCCTGGGCCGACGTCGAGCGCCTCCTCGGCGACGCCGAACGGACCGCCCGCTATTACGCGTGCGCCGCGAAGCTCAAGGCGAGCTTCAATCGTCCGACCACGCAAGGCGGCTTCTGGGACGCGGAGAAGGGCTGGTACGTGTATTGGCGCGAGCCGGACGGATCGGTGCATGGCGACAACCTCGTCCCGCACGTCAACCTCACCGCGCTGGCCGACGGGCTGTGCGACGACCCGGCGCGGCGACGGCGGCTTCTCGACACGATGGAGAGCCGGATGAAGGCGGAATCGCTCCTCTCCTGGCCGTCGTGCTTCGAGCCGTACGCGCCGGGCGAGGCGGCCAACACCAAGTGGCCCGACTACGAGAACGGCGATCTGTTCCTCGCCTGGGCGTCGTACGGCGTCCGCGCCTACGCCGCCGAGCGCCCTTCGGTCGCGCTGAAGTATGTCCGGGCGATCGTCGGCCAGTACCGGAAGGACGGCCTCGCGTTCCAGCGATACCTGCGTTCGACGGGCAAGGGCGCGGGGGACGACATCCTGTCGAACAACGCCAACGTGATCCTCGGGCTCTACCGCGACGTGTACGGCATTCAGCCCAAGCACGACCGGCTCGTCCTCGCTCCGCACCTCTCGCCCGAGCTCAACGGGACGCGGGTCGAGTACACCCTCCGGGGTAAGCCCCTCACAATCCGCCTGTCGACGGGCCGCTTCGAGGTGGCGTGCCGGGGCGTCGCGCTCGCCTCGCCGAAACCCTTCGGGTCCGACTTCGGGCCGAAAGGGGCGATCTTCTTCGCCGGCGAGGCCGACCTGCCCGCGTTCACCGTCACCGCGGGCTCCGGAAACCGGCTGACCGTCGACGTGCGGGAGTGGGGCGTCCGCAAGCGGTGGTCGGCTTTGGCGGGGGCGAACCCCTCTCCGGTCACCCAGACGTTCGACGGACTCAAGCCCGGCCGAAAGTACCAAGTGGTTCGGGCGGGTACGGCGGTGGCGACGGTCGATTCCCATCATCCGACGGCGCGCATTCCCCTCAAGCCTGGGGAGAAGGCGGAGTTCGAGCTGCGGGGTTAACGGGTGCCAGGTGGGGGTGTACCGCCGACGCCCATGCCTCTCGAATAGGCTAACGGCACGGGTGACGGGCACGATCATCCCTCTACCCGTGGCACCCCGGCTCTACGAGGATTTGATGCGGCACCCGTCGATAGAAGACACGCACTGGGCCAAGAAGGCGGGTCCTGGGTGCCACGGGTAAAGGCGGGGGCTTGTACCGCCGTCACCCGTGCCCACGCGCCCCGGACACGGGTGTCGGGCACGATCATCCCTGTACCCGTGGCACCCCGTCGATTGAAGGGAGACGGCCCCTCTACCCGTGGTACCCCGGTTCTACGAGGATTTGAGGCGCACGCCGACCAGGGCGCGGGCGGGAAGATCGAGGCGCCAACGATCCGCCCCGACCGATGGGAGGGGTGCGAGTGGCGTTCCGTCTAAGCGGGCGAGATGCGCCTCCGTCCAGCGCAGGGCGCCGAAGCCGAGCGTCGCCGAATTCGGCGCGTCGCGAAGGTTCTCGAACGCCAGCACGACGCCGTCGCCGTCCCGCCGAAGGGCTTCGACGAGGAACCCCTCGCCTTCGAGATCGAGCAGCGAACCGCCCTTCGCCGCGATTCCGCGGCCGGCATGGATCCGCGGCGGGACGGCGTAGGGAAGCGCCCGGGCGACCGACGCGTCGATGGGCTCCGGAGCGTGGGGAAGGAGGCGGAAGCGGTAGCGCGTCCGCCCCGTCTGGTTCGCGAGAAAGTTGACTTCCCAGAGGTTGTTCGCGAGCCAGGCGATGAGCGCGGGGCGTCGTTGGGAGAGATCCAGGTCGGCGGAATGCGCCACCTCCAGGGTTCCGAACTTCCAGAGCGGGAGGTCGGGGGTGGCGATCGAGAGGCCCGTCTCGCCGGTCTGCATCCGCACGAACCGACGGGCGGTGACGTAGTGGCGCGCGGCGTCGGGGAGTCCTTCGCGATCGAACTCGACCACCGCGCCCGCGGTGTCGAAGTGCCAGGTCGTCGGGCCACGCTCGGGAAGGGTGAAGGGCAGGGCAAGCGAGTACGGACTCGCGTCGCCCGCGCTGTCGAGAGTCGCCTCGACGTCCACGCCGGGATCGTCCGCGAAGAGGCGGACCACGACCTCGACCCGGTCGCCGTTGTCCATCGCGAACCTCTGACGGTGCTCGACCGCCCCATCGACTACCCGGCTCTCCCGATCGAGGAGGCGGCCGGGAATCGTGTCGCGGGGCCAGTCGCGCTGCCATCCCTCGGCAGGCTCGAAGAGGCTAAAGTCGAGCCGCATGATGCGCTTGCGGTCGCCGCCGACGGGACGCTGCAGGACGGGAACGCCGAAGGTCAGGCCCTCGACGTCGCCCGCGTACTCGACGCCATCGACCCTCAGCGATCGGACGCCGCCCGCTTCGAGGAACTCGATCTGCACCCGCGAGGAGGCGAGCGCGTCGTCGGCTGCGGTGAGGCCCTCGGAGGGAGAGAGGGGAAGCTCGGTGAGCGGAATCGTCCGGAAGCCGAGCGCGGGCAGCGCGACGTCGCACCAGCGCGTGGTGCTCTCCGGAAGGTCGGACAGGGAGCCGTCGAGCCGTTGGCGGTGGTGGACGCCGGGATTTAGCGCCCATTCGAGGCCCTCGGTGGGAAGCCTCAGCGGCACTCGGACGGGGAAGGGCAGGGGGTTGTAGAGGAGGAGTGCGGGTCCGGAATCCTCTCCCTCCCCCACGGTTGCCCCTTCCGCTTGCGCCTCGCCCCAAGGGGAACCCTCTTCGGAGGTTGCGATCCGGTGGAGGGCGTCGCGGAGGACGAGGCGAGCCTCGGCGAGGCCGCGATAGGCGTAGGCCGACTTCATCGACCACTGCATTCGCGTCTCGACGGACTCGGGGTGGGTGATCGAGCGGTCGGCGCCCCAGGTGTGCTCGGCGTAGAGGGCCAGATCCTCGTGGGCGGCGTCGAGGTGGTCCGCCTCGCGCCGCTCGGGGGTGCCAGGCCACGCGGCGACCTGGTGGGCCGCGTCGAGCGTGCGCAGGCCTTCCATCAGGACCGTCGTCTCGCGGGAGGAGCTGCCCGCGCCGAGGTTCCAGTAGTCGGTCCAGTCGCCCGAGAGGACGGGCAGGGTCTCGCCGCGCAGGCGGTCGAACACCTCGGTGAGGAGGACGGTTCGGATCCGGACCTCGGGGTCGCGGGCGTTCCACGCCTCGATGAAGGCGGACAGCGTCGCGTCGGGCGGGGCGTTGTCGGGGTGGTGCGGATTCGTGATCTGGAGCGGGAGGTAGGGAAGGGCGTAGCCGCGGCGCTCGGCCTCCGCGAGCACCTTCGGCATCGCCTCGGCGACGGCCTCGACGGACGAAGGCATTCGCATGAGCACGTTCGCGGCGTGCCAATACTGGAAGCCGTTCCACACCAGGAGCTCGCGGCCATCGGGCGCGGCCCAGCGAAACGCGCCGGGGCGAGGCGCGACGGGACCGCCCAGGTGCGAGTTGACCGCCATGGAGAAGCCGTCGATGCCATGGTCTAGCAGGACGTCGACGAGGCCCCACGGGACGCCGTTCACGTCGGTGTTCATCGCGGAGCGCACGGGGACGCCGAGGTCGCGAAAGAAGCGGACGTTGTCCAGGCTGCGCAAGAGCATCCGGAGATCGGCGAGGGGAGTGAGGTGCCACTCGAGGGCGGCCACCTCGATCTGGCCCCGTCGCACGGCGGCGAAGAACCGGTCCCGGTCGCCGTTCGAGGCGCGTTCCCACCAAGCCCGGGTGGTGCCGGTGACCTCGCAGGTCCAGCGGAAGCGGGACGCTTCGCCCCCGTCGTCGGCACCCTCCGCGAGGTCGAGCGCGGCCTCGATAAACCGGTCGTGAAGCTCGAACACGATGGGCTGCGGATGGGTGTAGCCGATGTCGGTGTGGCTGTGGTGGACGAGGAGGAGTTCGCGGATCATCGTTCGGCTTCCCCCCTCATTTCACCCCAACCTCGCCAAAATACGTTTGAACATTTAGGCATTTCTAGATTACAATGTGATCATCTGGAAAAAACCCCTTCCCTTTTCCCGAAATATCGTCTATATTTCCTAGGAGATACGGAGTTCGCATGGCAATCGGCTGGAAAGACATCTCGGAGGACATCGCCCGGCGCATCGCCGCGGGCGATCTCGTGCCGGGTGAACGCCTTGCCCCGGGCCAAGAACTGGCGGAGACGTGGGGCGTCAGCCGCCACACCGCACACCGCGCGGTCGAAGAGCTTCAGCGACAGGGTCTCGTAATTCGGCAGCGCCGTTGGGGCACCGTCGTTGCGGACGCCAAGCCGGTCGTCGCCAAGCGGGTCGCCCTCATGGTCGACCGGTTCGCGCCGACGGTGAACTTTCCGCCCGCCGAGATGCTGCGCGGCCTGCAGGACGGCCTGGGCGAGTCGGTCGAGCTGATGGTGATCGACTCCCGGAGCGATCCCGCGGTCGAGGCGCGCCGCCTGGCGGAACTGCAGGGCGTCGACGGCCTCGTGGTCGTTCCCACCGCCGCGCCGCAGAACACGCCGCGGCTTCAGCGGCTCGTCGACGGCGGGCTGCCCGTGGTCGTGCTCGACCGCGTTCCGAAGGGGTTGCGCGCGGACGCGGTCACGACGGACAACGAGGGCGCGACCCTCGCGGCGGTACGTGCCCTCGAGGCGCGCGGCCACCGCCGAATCGGCTTCTTTTCCTTCCATAAGCCGGGCTTCTCCAGCATCCAGGAACGCCATGCCGCCTACGTCGCCGCCCTGGAGGAGGTCGGCCTGCGGGATCACGTGCCGTACGAGCGCTGGTTCGCCCGCGAGTTGGACGACGACCTGCCGCGGCTGTTTCAGGCCGTCGCCGACGCGCTTCACGCGCTCGTTCACGGGCCGGAGCGGATCACCGCCCTGTTCTGCGTGCAGGACGTGTTCGCGGCGGCGACCCTCGAAGCCTCGATCCGGCTCGGCCTGGACGTCGCGCTCGCCACGTTCAACGACTGGCCGGCGGTGATGCTCCGCACCCCGCCGGAGACCCTGCGCATCGTCCAGCGCACGAACGACATCGGCTTTCGGGCCGCCCACCTTTTGCTTGACCGCATCCGCGGCGAAGCGACCGAGCCCCGGCTCGTGCGCGTCGCCGCGGAGCTCGACGTTCCCGGCCCGACGCGTTCGTACGCGCCGGTGCCGCTCTATCGGCCAACGGAGGCCATCCCGCAATGAAGAAAGCATTCACTCTTATCGAGCTTCTGGTCGTGATCGCGATCATCGCGATCCTCGCCGCCATCCTGTTCCCCGTGTTCGCCCAGGCTAAGCAGGCGGCGAAGCGCACGGCGGACC
>CAXUKB010000030.1:0-4404 GCA_964251345.1 uncultured Fimbriimonas sp.
GCCGCCGTACTTGACCTCGCCCGGGAGGCCGATCCATTTCGCGCTTGCGCCGGTAGAGATGATGACCGTTTTAGCTTGGTGCTCCTCTCCATCGTCGGTCCAGACTTTCAACGGACGGCCCGAAAAGTCGACCCGCTCGACGTTCTGATCGTGAATCTTCGCCCCGAACCGTTCGGCCTGCTTGCGGAACAAGTCCATCATCTCCGGTCCGAGAACCCCGTCCGGAAACCCGGGGTAATTCTCGACGTCGGTCGTAATCATGAGCTGCCCCCCGGGTTGAAAGCCCGCGAACACGACCGGTTCCAGGCTCGCACGTCCGTTGTACAAGGCGGCCGTGTAGCCCGCCGGGCCGGACCCGATGATGATGACGTTGTGAACCATGCTTTCCATTCAGCGTACCTTTCGCATCTTCTACGTCAATTATGTACCGATCGGTACACGTCTTTGGGGACAGACCCTAACAGAGACTCCGGACGCATTTCCATCCCTGATTCGATTGGGTCCCGCGACCACCCACATCGATTCACGGACGAGTCGCGGTTACAGACCTCCGTCGACCGACCGTGTCTTCCAACGTTCGATCATCGCCCCCGCCAAGACCATGGCGACGCTGCTCGACGTCGTCGGCATCTGGGCGGCCGACGCCATGCCCGTCCCCGAGCCGCCTTCCACCGCACCGGACTGGGCTTCCCAAGTGTTCCACCGATGCGCGGGGTCCCATTCGGGTCCCGACCAATCGGCTCCGTAGAAGCCGTCGTTCGTCCGCCGGTTCGTGATGGCGAGGGCGGTGTTCCTAAGCGCCGCTTTAAGCTTCCCGTCGGCATCCACTCCGTCAAGCGAGAGTGCGTCCGAGACCAGGTACGGCGCGGTGAAGCCCTCCGTCCAACCATCTCGCTCGTTGACCAAAACGTCACCCTCGACGCCGACCGCACTGCCGGGTCGCAGAAAAGTGTCGGCCCGCGTTATTCCGGCGACGATGCTGCGGACCTCGTCCAGATAGCGTCGGTCGCCCGACTGGAGGTAAAGCGCCGCGGAGAGAGAGGCCATGCCCATCGTCCCGCCGAGGTAGGTGACGGAACCACCGCGTTTCGTGTCGTCCGGTCGATTCCATCCGATCGGCTTGCGATAATCAGGATTCGCTTTCCCGCGGATCGCGGGGCGGACGTCCAGTTCCGCAAAGTACACGCCTTTGGGGTGCCGTAGATATTTTTGCATCCACCCCCAAGTTCCCTGCGCAAACGAGAGGAGGTTTCCGTGTGAAGTCTGGTCGAAGACATAAAGGGCGCATCTCGCCGCGACGACCTCGTAAGCCGACGAAACGCCTTGATGATCGGGATCCTGACCCGGAAGCGCGTAGAGCAGTCCCGCTCCGCCGCGGTTCGGGTCCGCGTACGTGGCATAGGTGCTGTCGATGAGGGCTTCGGCGATGTGGAGCGCGGCGGGGTCGCCCGTGACTTCGTGGACTTGGCAGAAGTAGGCGATCGCCCAAGACGCGTCGTCCTCCACGTTGATCAACCCATCGACGCGATAGCCGGTCCAAGCCGCCGAAGAGAGTTGGGCATCGGGATAGCGCGAGCGGATTTCGCGGAACTGGCTCCGGACCATCTCCCTCACCGGTTCGCTCCTCGTCATCTTCCAGCGCCAGTACAGGACGTTGTTAGCTTCCGCCATGTGCCAGAACACGGGATAGCGCGCCCCGTTGTCGATGCTCCCGTTGCCGAGGGTCGGCCGGATGCGGGGAACCGGGCGGTCGGGATCCCAGAAGTGATATTGAAAGTCCCGCCAGGCTTGGTCGCTTCGGGCGAGCAGAACCGAGTAACCCCGCTTGGGAACGAATGGATAAAGGTTCGACGAAGGCGCTTGGGCAAGCGCCGCGCTCGTCACACCGAACAGAAGGGCCACGCCGCCCCGCATCCAAAACATGACCGCCATTATGCCCCCGAGGTTGGCGTGAGGGCGAGTCCTATGACGCGCTCTTTTCGTCGAGACGTGCCCAGTCGGCTTCGGTCAATTCGGCGGGACGAACCGTTTCCGACAGGCCAATTGCTTCGACTCTCGCCACCGCCTCGTCGCGCGTGATCCGAAGTCCAGCCACGAGGTTGTTCACGAGCGTCTTTCGGGGTTGCGCAAAGCCGATCCTGACCCGTCGGATCGTTTCTTCGCCGAGCCCATCGAATCGCGGTATGAGTCTAAGAACCGTGCTGTCGACCTTCGGGGGCGGTAGGAACGCACCGGCTGGAACGTTTACGACCCGCTCGATCTGGAACTGCGACTGGAGCGCGACGCTGAGCGCGCCCCGCTCCCGTTTTCCTGGTCGGGCGACGATCCGGTCGGCCACCTCGCGTTGCATCATCAGCACCGCGACGTCGAAACTCGCCCGCGCATCGGCGATGCGCCCCAAGAGCGGTCCCGTGATGTAATACGGCATGTTGCTCACGACCGCACGAGGAGTGGGGAGCCCGTCTAAGATCGCGCTCAGGTCGGCTCGGAGCGCATCTTCGCGAACGACTTCCGCTCGAGGGGCGCTCTCTTTAAGGAGGAGAGGCATCGTCGCGTCCAACTCGATGGCCACGAGTCGTTCCGCAGACTCGGAGAGAGGGCCCGTCAGCACGCCGGGGCCGGGACCGATCTCCAGAACGCCCGGGCAGGACGACGCGGCCGCGAC
Source organism: uncultured Fimbriimonas sp. (assembly GCA_964251345.1). Classification (GTDB taxonomy): domain Bacteria; phylum Armatimonadota; class Fimbriimonadia; order Fimbriimonadales; family Fimbriimonadaceae; genus Fimbriimonas. The sequence goes on from CAXUKB010000030.1 coordinate 2,666, forward strand.
GATGGCGTCGACGACCATAGACGAAACGAGAAAGTGTTGGCCAAGGCCCTTTTCGGGCCTCAGACCATGGCGCGCGAGAAACGCGCGAAGGATATCAGGTTGGTCGAGCCTCACTGAAGGACGTGGACCCGAACGTGATGGCGGCCATACTGGTTGGCGACATAACGGGAGTCGAAGCACAGGTCGATGCGATTGCCCTTGATGGCGGAACCGCGGTCGCAGGCGAGGGCGAATCCATATCCCTCGACGTAAACGATGGTGTTGAGCGGAATCACCCGTGGATCGACGGCGACCACGCCGTACTCGGCATGCTTCCCCGTACAGGTGCGCCCGGTAGCTCCCCGACGGATCGTCTGGGGCGAGGCGTCGTAGCCCGTGGCGGACATCTCAAGCACCTTGTGCCGAACATAGCTACCGCGGCTCGCGACATAGCCCGAGCGTCCCATGTGGAACACGACAGGTTCTGGATAGCGTCGCTCTTCTTTGAGGAGCGACTTTCCTACGGTCTTTCCGTTTCGCAGTGCGACCCGGTAAGTCCGACGAACATATCCGGCTTCGCCTCGATCTTGCTTGACCAAACGGCCTGCACCGACAGAACTGTCGAACTCGAAACGAACCGGCGGACGAATCGAAACGATTTCCGTCCGGACCACACTATTCAGTTTTGTTTTTCCCGTTTGTCCCCCGTAAGCGAAAACGCTTACGGCGGCCAACGCTAGGACGATACTCACGCTTTGTGAGCAGTTACGCATTTGGAACCTCCTCTTGCCTGGCTGCTTGCCGACCTAGAGGTTGTACCATGTCTCACCGCCTCGTTCCCGATGGACTGCTCGAAGCTTTCGAAAGGCGAGGTTATCTCTAGGTTAAGGCGCCGAACCCTTACTTTCAGACCGAGAATCAGATCTTGCGTACGGCACCGCAAGATCGAAATATATCCATGATTTTAGCGCATAAGCTATACTGATCCGACGGATAATTTTTAAGAAAAATTTTTGGCGCCGAATTCGAAGTGTAAGTTTCGCTTCCAAGCATCACGATATCGAGTAATGTCGCAATCCCTATGTAAGCGGTTGGCGGGAAAGGCCGTTGTGACCGCACTCTCACCGAGTGAAATGGTTTGTCGACCAACTCCGATCTAAGGCCGGATCTTGCCCGAAGCGGACGTGAGACCGCTCGGATCGTCTACAAGAATGGAATACCAAAGTATAGGTTACGAGGTAAAGAGTTCTATTCTACAAGGTTGTGTCGAGTGAAGCCCTGTAGTCGTCGGGGGTTCTCGTGTCGACACGCGCAGCCGCGTCTTTTCGACCTTCGTGGGACTCCCTGCCCCCTCACCCCCTGCCCCCGAATGAGAGGGGAAACGATTCACCGAATATGGCTTAGTCTTTCAACGTCGGCAACGAACCCTTCACATCCTCGACGCCCCGATTAAGTTCGCCGATACCCTGCCCGACACCCCGCAGAAGCTCGGGAATCTTCTGGCCGCCGAACAGCACGAGGACGACGACCAAGACGAGAAGGGCAGGCTCAGGGCCGAGGAAGGCGAGGGACTGTTCCATGCGCTTTATCTTACTTCGACCCTAAGGCAGGGCCGGCAAGAGCGTGAAGTTTCTTGTCCTGATCCTCGGTGAGAACCTTCGCGAGTTCGGCACTCGCTTTGCTCGCGAGCGTGGCTTTCGCCTTCGCCGCGGCGCCGACGTCGGTCGAGGTCGCAAAGGCCGCCGTGGTCGTTTCTAGGG
>CAXUKB010000030.1:4414-11263 GCA_964251345.1 uncultured Fimbriimonas sp.
GGGTGGAGACGATGCTCTGAATCTGCGTCGCCTGATCGTCCGTAAGCGAGAGCCGAGCGCGCACGTCGGAGATCGCGAGTGAGTTGTAGCCGAGATCCTGTACGAGCAGTTCTTTCAGGCGGGAAGCCTGATCGACGGTCAAGACTTGCGACACGGCGGCGAGGGCAGCGTTCTCCGTTGTGGCGGCGCCTCGCAGGGTTCGGGCGACCTTGCCGAGCGCAACCAACTCGCTCTGGGTTAGCGCGAGGTCGGATTGCACGGAAGTCATGCTCAGCAGACGAATCGTTTCGGTCTGGCTTACCGAAGAGGTATTGCCTGAGGATCCGTTGGCTCGGGACATGCCCCCACCGGCCTGAGAGGGCGGGGCACTCTGACCTTGACGGGGCGGTCCCATCTGGGCGAGGACGACAGGGGAGAGCGCGGCGAGAGCGAGGGTGGTCGCGAGCTTCATGACTATAGAATCGTTCAGCGGCATGAAGCCGCCATGAAGGCGGCAAAAACGCCTCGTCGGCTTCGGTATGAGCGCCTGGACCGGCAGGTAGCCTTCTCGCGTGTTCGCCGCCCAACTCGCGCTTTCGGCCATCTTTTGGGCGGGAGTCGTCGCTTTGCTGGCCCGCAGACGGGAGATGCTGCTTCGACGTATGGCGACGGTTCCGCGTGGTCGTCGCTTGGGCATCGCACTGTCTTCAATGGTCGGTTCGATCGTCCTCCTCGGCGTGGGCATGGGGGCGCTCGCCCTCGGCGGGATGACGCCACGCGGTCTAACCTGGTGGGGTTGGCCGACGATCACGGCGGCCGGAGCGGGATTCGTCGTGCTGCAAACCGTGGGCCTCGTCCCGCTCATGTTGAACGCGGTAACGGGTGAACGTCCGCGACCGTCCGATAAGGAGGATCCCCGCCGCCCATGAAGAAGCCCCTTCTCGCCCTCGCTCTGCTCGTCGCCCTACCGCTGGCGGCCTACGCCCAGACCCCGAGCAACGACGCGGCGCGAAGCGACGCCGTGTTGCTCAAGATCCAGCAGCTCGACGTTCTCATCCAACTCGTGCCGCTCTCCCTCGCCAAGGAGCAGTTTCCGCCGATTCTCACCGCCATCGAGAAGGTCCGGCAGCAGCAGAAGGAGATGTACGCCCAAGAGTCGAAGGATCTCGTGGCGCTCGACGCGAAACTTGCGAAGATGGTCGACGACGGGGTCGACAAAGGGGTCTATCCGCCTCGCGACAAACAAAAAGAGATCGCGGCGACGATGCGCGCCATGGGCTTGCGCCGCGATCTCTATGCTAACCAGTGGGTCGACATCGTGTTCCTCGCCTGCAAGTCGACCCTGAACGAGGGGCAGATCAAGGTGATGGAGAAGTCGCTCAAGCCCGAGCTGCTCGATCCTTCGATTAAAGTCGCCGAGATGGACTCCGACGCGAAGGTTAAGTTCTTCGTTCGCAAAGTCATTCTCGACCCCGTCGCCTACAACTTACTCATCCAGATGAGCAAACGGAAAGACGATTCGCCGACGACGATTCCGCCTAATCCCTGACCTCTTCGTCCATGCGCGCGACGAGCGCGCGCATCTCCCCGGCGTACGCCTCAAGCTTTTCGGCGAGGGCTTCGTCGTTCATGGCGAGCAAGCGAACGGCAAGCAGTCCCGCGTTGCGGCCATTACCAATCGCCACGGTCGCTACCGGGATGCCGGCCGGCATTTGAAGAATCGAATAGAGGGAATCGACGCCGGACAGCGCGCGGGTGACCACGGGAACGCCGATGACGGGCAGGGTCGTCAGCGACGCGACCATACCGGGCAGGTGAGCCGCGCCTCCGGCGCCCGCGATGATCGCCTTGAGCCCCCGTGCGCGCGCCGCCTTTGCGTACTCCACCATGCCTTCCGGCGTGCGGTGGGCGCTGACGACCCGCACCTCGTAGGCCACGCCGAACTCGCCGAGCGCTTCGGCGGCGGGACGCATCGTGTCCAAGTCGCTCTTGCTGCCCATGATGACGCCGACCAAGGGATTCATGGAGAAGAGCCTACTTCGGCCGGGGCCAAGGGTGCCCGATCGGTCCGAGCGTCAAAAGGGAGACCGGCGAGTTCACGCCTTTGTGCGCTTCGCCACGAGCCGCGCCATTCGGTCCGCCGCGCCCACGTTCGACTCGACCAGCATCCGCCCTGCCTCGCCCATCTTCGCTCGACGAGCGGGATCCTCGAGAAGAGAGGCGAGTTGCCGCGCCAGGTCGACGCCGTCGGCACAGACGATCGATGCCCCGGCGTTCCGCGCAAGATCGGCCACGTCGCGCTGGTTCTGGGTATGCGGACCATGAAGAACGGGCTTGCCGAACGCCATCGCTTGGATGGGATTCTGCATCCCGATTTTGGCGAACGATCCGCCGATGATCGCAACGTCGGCGACCCGGTAGACCCGGGCGAGTTCGCCGTACGTGTCGAGAACGGTGACGAACGCATGCTCTCCCTTGGATCGACGGCCGATGCGTGGGGTGTCGCCCGTCGAGTCGAGGCCGACCTTCTCCAGCGAGGCGATGAACTCCGGCGTTCGTTCAAGGTGACGAGGCGCCACGATCCACTGCGGGGAGGTGACGTGCGCGATCACGTCGGCGAGCACGTCGAACTCCTCGGCGCGAAGCGAGCCGATGACGACGACGGGCCTTTCGTCCAGACGGAGATTCGTTCGCCAGTCGGTGGCGTCGTCAAGGCCTTCGAGCGCTTGGTCGAACTTGAGGTTTCCGGTTGTTTCGACGCCCTTCCCGCCCAGGGCTCGGAACCGTGCCGCGTCTTCCTCCGTTTGCGCCATCACGCCGTCGACCATGCGGAACACAGCGCGGTAGAAAGAGGAGACGCGCTTTGCGCGTGGAAACGAACGGTCGGAAATGCGAGCGTTCACGACGTAGGTCTTCACGTCGAAGGTCTCCGCCGCCCAGAAGAGGTTCATCCAGAGCTCCGTCTCCATCACGATCAGCGCGTCCGGACGGACGCGATGCATCGCATTGAGGGTGAACCTCGGCACGTCGATCGGAAGGTAGACGAGGTAGTCGTAAAGCCGTTCTTTGGCCTCGCGCGCCGTCTGGTGCCCGCTGGTGGTCGTGACACTGAGCACGATCTCGTGGCCCGGCATCTCCCTTCGGAGCGCACGAAGGAGCGGCTGCGCGGCGACGAACTCCCCCACCGAGACCGCATGCACCCAGAGGCGCGGGCGATCGCCTTTCTTCGGAATCGATTCGCGGTAATCGCCTTGTCGCTCACGCCAGTTCGGTTTCTCCCCCCGCCGGTGCGTCCGCCACAGCATCCAAGGCACCCATAGAGGCGCTAGGAGCGTGAGTAGCAGGTTGTAGAGCAGCCACATCAGGCAATCGTTTTGCTCGTGATTTTCTCGAACGCTTCAAGGTACTTCGCTCGCGTTCGCATCACGACCTCTTCGGGCAATGTGGGGCCGGGCGGCGTCTTGTCCCAGACCAACGTTTCTAGGTAGTCGCGGAGGTACTGCTTGTCGTAGCTCGGCTGGGGTCCGCCGGGTCGATAGGCATCGGCAGGCCAGTAGCGGGACGAGTCGGGCGTCAATGCCTCGTCGATCCAAACGAGGCCGTCTTGGCTCAGACCGAACTCGAACTTCGTGTCGGCGAGGATGAGACCGGCGCTCGCCGCGTGTTCCGCGGCACGCCGGTAGAGGGTGAGCGTCCAGTCGCGAGCCTTCTCAGCGATCTCCCTTCCGACAAGGTCCACCGATCGGGCGAAGTCGATGTTCTCATCGTGCCCTTCCTCCGCCTTCGTCGCCGGCGTGTAGATCGGTTCGGAAAGCTTGGCGCTCTCAAGCAGCCCTTCCGGCAGGCTCAGGCCGTGCACTCCGCTGCCTTGCGCGCGGTACTCCTTGAAGAGCGAGCCCGATAGGTATCCCCGGGCCACGCACTCGATCGGGAGCGGACGGCACTTGCGCGCGATCGTCGTTCGTCCCCGGAGTTCCGGCTGAGACACGCGCTTCGCGATCTCGGCGTCGTCCACCGAGATCACGTGGTTTGGGCATACGTCGCTCAGTTTGTCGAACCACCACGCCGACATGAGATTGAGAATATGCCCCTTGTCCGGGACGCCGTTCGCCATGACCACGTCGAATGCGGAGATCCGGTCGGTGGCGACGATGAGAAGTTCGTCGCCGAGATCGTACACCTCCCGCACCTTGCCGACCTTGGGCGGTGGGAGTCCGGGAAGGTCGGTCTTCAACAAAGCGGGCATGGCGACTATTGTGGCGTAGGCGTCGCCCCTGCGCCACAATCGACTGTGCTCTCGCCCCAAGACCACGCCGACGTCCTTGCCCAGGCCCTTCCCTACCTCCAGGCGTTCCGCGACCAGACGTTCGTCGTCAAGTACGGCGGAAGCGCCATGCGGGACCCGTCGCTCATGGATGGGGTGATCCGCAACGTGCTTCTGCTCCAAGCCGTCGGGATCCGGACGGTGCTCGTGCACGGAGGCGGCCCGGAGATCGATGGCTGGCTCGCGCGGCTCGGCATCGAGAAGCGGACCCATAAGGGCCTTCGCATTACCGATGAGGCGACGATGGACGTGGTGGAGATGGCACTCGCGGGTCGGGCGAACAAAGCGCTGGTCGCGGGGGTTCAGGCGGCCGGCGGACGGGCGATTGGACTGTCTGGGCGCGACGCGGACCTCCTGGTCGCGAAACCCGTGTCCGACGAGCTTGGCCGCACCGGACGCGTCGTTCGCGTCGATCCTCACGTGCTCGCCGTCGCCACCCAAGCGGGCTACGTGCCGGTGGTGTGCAGCGTCGCCACCGACGAGGCGCACCGGCCGCTCAACGTGAACGCGGACGAGGCCGCGGGCGCCCTCGCCGGCGCGCTCGGGGCATCGAAGCTGATCCTCCTTACCGACACCCCCGGCGTCCTCGCCGACCGGAATGACCCCGGATCCCACATCGCCCACCTTTCCCGCGGCGAGGCCCGCGCGATGCTCGCCGACGGCCGCGCCGATCGCGGCATGATCCCAAAGCTGGAGAGCGCACTTGGCGCGCTCGCGTCGGGCGTTAAGGCTGTGCATCTAATCGACGGCGGGGCGCCCAACTCGCTTCTCGTAGAGGTGTTCACCGATGCGGGAATCGGAACGATGATGGACTAGAAGGGATCGTTCGACGCCACTCACACAAACAAGGCCCAAACGGAATACTTGGAATCGGAACGGTGATGGCGACTTTGTAGGCACTCGCACGTCCCCAGTTGAAGGGAACGATGAGTTGAGCGAAGATTTTAGGCCATGTGAGGTGAATCTTGGTAGGCGTCGGATACGCTTGTGCCGACGTGCGTAGCCGCTTCGTTTGAGATCGCAAAAACTCCGGCTTCTTCACGGCCAAGCCCCTTCCCTCTGAGGGAAAGGACAATCCATTCAGCGGACAAAGCCAAGAACCGCTTTACCCAGCGCGGTTTCTAACCGATCGCAAAAAGGGAGAGCCGATTTCTCGAATGAGAAACCGGCCCTTGAGGGTTGAACGCGTGGTGCCTCCATCCGGACTTGAACCGGAGACCCTAGCATTTTCAGTGCTATGCTCTACCAACTGAGCTACAGAGGCAAAATGGCGCGGATGACGGGACTTGAACCCGCGGCCTCCGGCGTGACAGGCCGGCGGTCTAACCACTCCGCTACACCCGCGAACAGAAACGCCTCTGGCAGGGCATCTCTCGAAAGTCAACAGCCCCGGGACCCTAGGAGCCTACGATCACGAGCCATGAGAATCGGTCCGAAAACAAAAGGCGAACGATGACTCCGAGTCATCGTTCGCCTTCGTTCAAGAAAATCCACTTTCCTACGCGAGCATACGCTCGGGCATCGTTCGGTTCAGCAACAGCCAGTACATCGCCATCTGGAGAACCATTTCCGAGAAATCGCTCGGGTCGTTGGGCTTCTGGACGTAGGAGTTCGCCCCTTGGGCATAGGCCGCCTCGATCTGGTTCTCGTCTTCGCTGGAGGTGAGCACGACAACGGGGATTCGGCGCGTCTCGGCGGTGTTGCGGACCCGCTTGAGCACCTCGAGGCCACTCAGACCAGGCAGATTGAGGTCGAGAACCACGACGGCGGGCATCTGGCTTAGATCACGCCCCGCGAACGAGCCGGTTCCAAACAGATAGTCGACCGCCTCTTGGCCGTCGCAAGCGACGACCACCTCGTTCATGATGTTGTTCCGGCGCAACGCGCGCAAAGTAAGACGCTGGTCGTCCTCGTTGTCCTCGATGAGGAGAATGAGTTTACTTTCGTGTCCCGGGTTATGGATCGTAGCGGACATAGGACTTTTTGGCCGGGCGCGGCGCGCCGCACCCCATTATAGTCGAGAGGATTCCTCGACGTTTAATACTACGCCGGTGCCCTGCGGGCGGTCGCTTCGCGGACTTCGAGTGCCCAATTTGGATGTCGGATCGCGCAAGAACCCCCACCGTCACACGGCAATTGAAGGGGCCTTCGAGTCGGTCGAGACTCGGATCAACCGACGATCTCGTGACCCGTCGCCCGGAGGGCTTCGGTGGCGAGACCGGTTGCCGCGCTCTTAACGAGAACCCAATCGGTCGAGAAGCTCGACAGGACGAAGACGGTCACGCCCGCTGCCGCCAGCGGACCGACGATCGACGCGATGACGCCCACCTCGTTGAATCCCATCGCCGAATCGACCTGAAGCGCTTGCCAGCCCCGTTCGACGTCGGCTTGGATCGGCTCTAGTCCGTAGCGGCAAACAATCGTGTTGCCGTCCGGACCGCAGAGAGATGCGAACAGGCCATCGTCTTGGCGCGGACGCATCGCGCCGGAATCCGTCCGCGCAACGACATATTCCTCAGGATGGAGGCGAAGGCGCATGAGGAAGA
>CAXUKB010000030.1:11273-19805 GCA_964251345.1 uncultured Fimbriimonas sp.
GCTTTACCCCGCGGCACGGCGACCGGTCGGTGGAGAGCTCCTTCGCCTCAGCGGCTCTCTAGGAACTCGCGAACAAGGGCGCCTTGGAGTTCGCCATCAAGGAGAAAAGCGTCGTGGCCGTAAGGCAGATCGATCTCGACGTGGCGCGAAGGACAGCCCGCGTCGCGCGCCATGCGATCGAGACGCGCGCTTTGCGCGCTTGGATAGATCCAGTCGGACGTGTAGGAGACGAAGAGGTAACTCGACTCGCTGGGTTCCAGACTCTGAAGGTCGAAGTAGTCGATCGCTCGCGTCAGCACCAGAAGCGAGTTCGGATCGAAGCGTCGCGTGTACTTGTCGCCTTGATGGCTGAGGTAGCTCTCGACCTCGAACTCGATCCCTAAACGGTAGTCGGGACGATCTTTGCCCTGGAGGCGACGCCCAAACTTCTGAGCGAAGGCGACTTCGCTCAGAAAGCTGAGGTGGCCGACCATCCGGGCAATCGCAAGTCCGTCGACGGGCGGATCGTCTGCGGGATAGTCGCCGCCCCGCCACTTCGGATCGCGCATGATCGCCTGACGCGCCGCCTCGTTAAAGCCGATCTGCATCGCCGAATGCGCGCCGGCGCTGGCGGTGACGAAGGCCTTCCCTACCCGGCCCGGCGCCTGAACGGTCCACTGAAGCGCCTGCATTCCGCCCATGCTGCCCCCCGCGACGGCGTGCAGCCGCTCGATACCCAGGTGGTCAATCAGCCGAATCTGCGCCTCTACTAAATCACGCAGGGTCAAGATGGGAAAGCGAGAACCGTAAGGCTTTCCGTCCTCCGCGAGAGAGGCGGGGCCGGTCGCTCCCTGGCAGCCGCCCAGCGCATTGGTGCCGATCACGAACCAGCGGTCGGTGTCGATCGGCTTGCCAGGGCCGACGAGACGGTTCCACCAGCCCACCACATGGCTGTCTCCGCTCAACGCGTGAGGCACCAGAACAGCGTTGTCGCCGGTGAACGTGCCCCACGTCTCGTAGGCGACGGTCACCGCGGGGAGACGGCCGCCTGCCTCCAACTCCATCGCCCCCACCTCGACCGCTCGTCGCGCGTGCTCGGAGGGCGCGGTACGCTCGTTCTCCTGGAACAGCGCGGGGTCGATGGCCACGGGCTAAAGGGTACCGGAGCTTAACGGCGCGAAGGCGTGGCGACCTCTTCGAAGCCCTGATACGACGCCGGATCGATCGTCAGCTCGGCCTCGCTAACCGAACGAGATTCGAAGAAAAAATGAAACTTGGCGTGCGCTGTCGGTGCGTCGAGAAGGAGATCCTTTGGCCGCTTCGTTTTCGAGTCGCGCACCAGGACGACCTGAGCCTCGGTTCCGTCCGACTTGCGCATTTTCGCGCGCAACGTTTCAACCGCGCCGCCCTTTTCGATTCGAGCGTCGGAGAAGCCTGGATTCGCTCGCAAGATAAAGCCGTAGTCGTCGTTAAGGTTGAACTGGAAGTTGCCCGGCTCGATCGGTTCGAGAGGTTTCGGCGTCGAAGTTACCGCAGGAAACGTATGTCGCTCGACCTTGTGGGCAACGTTGTCTACGGTAGTCGTCGACGTTGGCTCCGTCGACATTTTGCTGATCACCTTGCCATCCGACAAATACGCGATGAGCGAGCGCTTCCCCCGAGTCAGGCAAACCACTCGAAACGTTTTGCCCCCCTCGCCATCGCCTTCCATTCCCCAAACTCCCTCCCGAACTTGCAAAACGGCCTTCCCACACTCGCCGATGAAGGAATCGGCGATGTCGAGCGGCTTCGTTTCGAGGCCGAGGATCAGGAGAGACGGAAGCATAATCTCTCCACTATACGACGCTTCTCGGCAGGCCGGACAAGAAAACCCCGCCGGACTTGCCGAGAGGCTTGGCGGTCTAACGACCGAGACGCGAATTAGGGGAGAGAAGACCGCGTCGACGGCTTACGATCGATAAGATCGGGAATCCCGTCACCTTGGGCCTCGGCCTCTTGCGGGCGAGGGCGCAATCGTACACAACCCTTCTCGGGAACACCGGTAAGACGGCTAGATTAGGACCGTGACAAAAGCGGGGCTCACGGCGAGGTCGATTGTCCTCGGAACTGGTGCGGCGATCGTCTACGGCATCGTTCACGACCAAATCTCTGTCCGGATCTCGCCGCCGTACCTTCTAGACTGGCACCCGGAGATCGTCTCGACTCGCGATCCGACGCGGGTCGCCCTAGCGTGGGGCGTCGTCGCAACATGGTGGTTCGGGTTGATTCTCGGCGTCGTCCTTGCTGCGGCGGCCACGCTTGGCAACCGCCCGATGGCCCCTTGGCGCTGTATCGTGCAGTCGACCGGCTTTGTATTCGCGATTGCCGCCGTTGCGACCGCCGTCGCGTTTGGGATCACACGCGGTTTTGGATTGGAGCTGCCAGTCTCTTTCGGTCCGATCTACACCAATCTTCCGAAAAATGGGCGGCTTGCCTTCGCCCAGACCGCGACGATGCACGAGACCTCCTACGATGCCGCGGCCATCGCCACCTTGGTTGCCGCCGGTTGGATCGTGTGGAAGCGCCGCCCTCTCGCTCAGTAGAAATGCATGTCGAAGATCGCGATCCGCCGTGCCAAGATCGCCCCACAGCGGTCGAGACCAAGCGCGGGATGAGGCTCAAACGAGGAGAGGCCCGAACACGATCGTCGTGCCGGACAAAGACGCTTTCGAGGCTCGGCTCCATCTCGAAGATGCGAGGTGAAGCCGCTCAAACGAGCGGCGGTCCGATTAGCGGCGAAGCATCTGCTTCAGCTCGGAGGCGACGCCCGCGAAGCGCAGGGCGGTCTCCTCGTTCACGACGCCCGCCTTGACGTAACGGAGGAGCGACTGGTTCATCGTCTGCATGCCCCAGAACGAGCCCTCGTTCATGTGGTGGTACAGGTCCGTAAAGTGGCCGTCCTCGATCGCTTTCTGGACCGTCGGGGTGCAGACGAGGATCTCTTGGGCGACGACGCGGCCCTGGCCGTCCGCACGTGGCACAAGCTTTTGCGCGACGATCGCGCGAAGGCAACCGGCCATCCGAACGCGCATGTACTCCCGCTCGTGAGGCTGGAACATGTTCATGATACGGTCCATCGTCTCGTAAGCCGAGGCGGTGTGAACCGTCGAGAACACGAGGTGGCCCGTTTCACCGGCGGAGAGCGCCACGCCCATCGTGGTCGTGTCGCGCATCTCACCGATAAGGATGATGTCCGGCGCTTCGCGGAGAACGGCGCGAAGGGCGGGGTGGAAGTCGAGGGTATCGAATCCGACCTCGCGGTGGGAGACGTAGCACTGCTGGTCTTGGTGGACGTACTCCAGCGGGTCCTCGATGGTCACGATGTGGCCCGCGCGGGTGCGATTGATGTGGTCGATCATCGCCGCCAACGTGGTCGTCTTGCCGGATCCCGTCGGCCTGGTCACGAGGATGAGTCCGAGACGCTGCTTGCAGAGCTCCTTCAGAACCGGAGGCAAGTTCAACTCGTCCAGGGTCCGGACCTTGAACGGGATAATGCGCATGACCGTCGCCGCGGTGCCACGCTGGCGATACACGTTCATTCGGACACGGCACTGACCTTCGAGCTCGAAGGCAAGGTCCATTTCGAAGGTTTCCTCGAAGATATGCTTCTGGCGCTCGGTCATCATGTCCGTCACCAGTTTTTCGATCGCCTCGCCGGTGATCACGGGCATGTCCTCGCCGCAGGGCACCATCGCGCCGTTAAGACGCATCATGGGCACCTGGCCGGCTTTGACGTACACGTCGGACACGACTTTGTCGTAGCCGATCTGAATGAGATGACGGAGATCGAGTTCTTCGAGAGTCATGGCGGTTTTGTGGAGGATTGAGCGGTTACGACTTGGCGACAGGCCGACGGCCCACGAGGAGCACGCCGCAGTATACCAACGCCCCGGCGGCGAGGGCGACGACGACGAAGAGGCCGATGGTGAGCGGATCGGGCCCGCCCGAATGCGGCTTAACGGCGGCCGGGGCATTGGCCTGAGCCGCCGCCTCGGCCTCGTGGACGACGAGACGAGCGGGATTCTGCGAGCGCAGTTCCACGTCGTATTCGATGCTTGATCCGACCCTTCGGCCAGAGAAGGCGAGGTCGCTCGCGACGCCCGCCGTGTGGTAGGCGACCGTTCGGGGCCCGGGCGTGACCCCGTCGAACGAGACGAGCATCCGCCGGACCGTGTAAGGCGCGGGCGCTCCCGAGAAAGCCTGCGCAAGCGGTGCGATGCCGAGTCTGCCGCTCGCCGGGTCGATGAGGCCATCGACGGCGCACGATCCTCGCAGCACGCCCGAGGAAGGGTCGCCCGGGTGGATCGGCTCGGAGACGACCGAGACGCCGCGCACCCCGCCGCGGCCGAGACGTTCGCCCAAGGCTTGCATTTGGTTTCGGAGAAGGTCGGCGGGATAGCCCGACGCCCGCGCTCCAACGGTGACGAGGTCCGCCCCGACGCGATCCTGCCGCACGGTGACGATCACGTCCCACGCGGCGGGAACGGCCTGGGCAGACGCCGCCGCGCCTAGGGCGAAGGTCCCGGCGAGAAGGGCGGCAAGGGCGAGGCGCGTCCGCATCGGAGGGAATCTACCCCCGAAGGGGGACTCTCGCCAAGGAGGACGGGGCGAGAAAGGCGGTCCGTTCGACCCACGGGAACCTTCTAGGGGTAACGACACACGAACAAATGCCCAAAAACACACGTACGGGTATTGGCGGCGGCTGTGGCCACGCCTTAAGACATAAGGACGACATGAACGAAACCGAACTCATCGCGGAACCGCAGGGCGGCATCCCGCTGACCGCCCGGGGCTACGATCAGCTCCGGAAGGAGCTGGAGCAGCTGACGAGCGTCAAGCGGCCCGAGATCGCGGACCGGATTCGCGAGAGCCAACAACACGGCGAGTTCAGCGAGGACAACAACGAGCTCGACGAGGTCAAATTCGAGCAGGCGATGGTCGAAAGCCGTATCGCCGAGCTCAAGACGATCCTGGGCAACTCCCACGTGCTCGACGAATCGATGCTCTCCACGGACAAGGTCGGCGTCGGCCTGCTCGTGATGGTGCATGACTCGACCTACGACGAGGAGTTCGAGATCCGTCTCGTCTCAAGCGTCGAGGCCGATCCGGCGAACGATCTGATCTCGATCGAGTCTCCGATGGGCACCGCTCTCCTGGGCCACGCGCCCGGCGAAGATGTGACCTTCGAGGCACCGGAGGGCAAAAAACGCTACCGCATCGTTTCGATTAGGAAGTAGCCACCGGCTCGCGTATCTCTTCCGCGCCCTTGGTTTGGGCGCGGACCGTGGCGAGAAGCTTCTTCAACCATTCCTGCCGTGCCCGGGCAAGGTAGACGAGGTTGAGGAAAGCCGCGTCCGTCATCGCGTCGCGCGGCTTCTCCACTAGATCTCGCTCGAGTTCGGCGACGAACGACTTTCCTTCCGCGATCCACCCCTTTACCACGCGCACCTGCTCGCTTGGCTTGAGACGGCTGATAAAGTAGGCCCGGGTCCGGATCGGATCGACGAGATGGCCGAATTCGGAGCGGTCGGGCGGAAAGCCAAGCCAACTCTGAAGCACCGTCTCACCGTTGAGCGTGAGGTCGTACTCCGTCCGTTCGCGGTTGGGGACGCCGACTCGGCGCGCTTCGTGAACCAAGCCGTCGTTCTCCAAGCGTCGAAGAACGCGGTACACCGATCCGCTCTCGGAACTCCAACGACTCCCTCGCCATGAGGTCATCTGCTTCCTCATGGCGTAGCCCGAGCTGATGCCTTTGCCAACCATCGCCAAAATAAGGAACTCAAGTTCGCTGTAAGGGCCACCCGTCATGATTAAGGTTCGATACACGAGCGCTAACGCGTCCGTCCTCGTTACTTTAGCGCGAAATGCGACGAATGCCAAGTGATCCGACCCTTTCGCGCGGGTGATCGGGGCTTCACTCGAAAGGGCCTCCGCCTTCCGCCGCGCTAAGGGTATCCTTATGCACCCCCGAGCGCCAAGGTGTTCGAGGACGAACATCGATGGCAAACGTCGCAACCGGCAACGATGGACCGAGGAAGCCCCAAGGAGGCCTTCCCATGCCCAAATCAAACCGCGGGCTGAAAGGTTATTTCCAAGAGGTCCGGCGCGAGGTCAAGAAGGTCAACTGGCCCACGGTCCCAGAGACGCACCGATTGACGGGCGTCGTGCTCGGCGTGTGCGCGCTGCTGGTCGCGATTCTGACGGCCCTAGGCGCCGTCTTTGGGTTCGTCGTCGATTTCCTCACTCACCTCTAAATCGCCTCCCCGCCATGCCGAAATCCTGGTACGCCGTCCACACTATCGCCGGTCACGAAAACAAGGTCAAGGACGTCCTGACCCGCCGTGCCCAGGTCGAGGGGCTATGGGACTACGACATTTACGAAGTCCTCATTCCGACGGAGCGCGAGCTCCAAACCCGCAACAACAAGCGGTACGAAATCGATAAAAAGGTCTTCCCCGGTTACATCCTCGTTCAGATGTCGCTGACCGACGAAGCCTACAAGCTCGTCAAAAGCACCAGCGGCGTCACCGGTTTCGTCCAGAGTGGCAACAAGCCGGTGCCGATGGAGGACTACGAAGTTCGCCGCATTCAGCAGAATCTCGCCGCGAGCCAAGAGGCTCCGAAAGTTAACTGGAGCAAAAACGAGACGATCCGAGTCGTCGAGGGTCCCTTCAGCGATTTCACCGGCAAGATCGAGGAAGTCACTCCCGAGAAGGAGACGCTCAAGGTTCTGATCAACATCTTCGGACGCGACACGCCGGTCGAGCTCAACTTCAACCAAGTCGAAAAGATTTAGCCTCGGCTCGAAAGGGTTGGTCGTCTCCGGCCAACCCTTTTTAACGTTTTGCCGATCGCACGAAGTCGACGAGATCGCCAACCGTGACGAGCGGGGCGATGGGGTTGGGAATGTCGAAACCAAACTCGTCCTCAATCTCCATGATGAACTCGATCTCTTCGAGTGAATCGATGTCGAGGTGGGCGAGAGGCATGTCGAGGCGAATGGATTCGGGAGGTCGCCCCGATGCTCGGGCGAGGAACCGGACCACCTGTTCGTGAGCCCAGCCGCCATTTTCTTCCATGGCGCAATGTAAGCACAAAAAACGGTCGAAGGCTTCGTTTCATAATGTGGGCGGGGCGGCCGCAGAATCGCGAATTAGGTTCTCGCAAAAGCGCAAAGAAGGGCGGCGAAGGATGGTCTTGAAATGGCCTCTAAGTCGACGACTTCGGCACGTCCGAAGAAAGACCGAGCGGCTTTAAGCGCGAAGGTTTGCAATCGGTAGGAGTCTTCTGCCATACTTTCCCCACAGCTTCCAGAGACAGCCGGTGGCCCTGTGCCCTAATCGACCGAAAGGTCGGCCCGCCGAGGAGTGCGAAATAGCGATTTGAACCGTGTGAAGACGCGGAGAGGGTCCTGCGTCGCCGCCTCGGTGCGGACGCAGGACCCTCTTGCTTTCTCCGGAAGCCGGTGAATCCTATGCCCACCGCAGAGAAAGCTCAGACCATCGAGCAGGCCAAGGAGTGGTACTCCAAGGCCAGCGGCGTGGTGTTTACGGACTACCGCGGCCTAAAGAACAAGGAGATCGCGTCGTTGCGCAACGACCTTCGTAAGAAGGGCGGCGAGCTGCACGTCATCAAGAACACCCTGTTCCGCAAGGCCGTCGGAGAAGAGACCGCGAGCGGCCTGCCCGCCGACCTCCACAACGGCACGACCGCGTTTGCGTTCGTGTTCGAGAATGAGTCGGAAGTGGCGAAGACGCTGCTCGACTACGCCCGCACCAGCAAGAAGCTCGTCGTTAAGGGCGGTATGTTCGGCGGCAAGTCCGTCGACGCGAAGGGAGTCGAGTCGATCTCGGAACTCCCGCCAAGGGACGTGCTGATCGCTCAGGTGATCGGCGCCATCGCGGCCCCGCTCACCACCCTCGTCGGCACCATCGAAGCGCTTTACGCCGATCCGATCCGCGTGATCGGCGCGGTCGCCGACAAGGTCGGCGGCGGCGATTCGGCCGAGGCTCCGGCCACCGAGGACGCTCCTTCCGCGTAAACCCTACGCCCTTAGACCCTACCCCCTTAAAAGAACATGCCCACCGCAGTTGAATCCATCGTCGACCAGATCAGCGGAATGACCGCGCTTGAGCTCAGCGAGCTCAAGAAGGCTCTCGAAGAGAAGTTCGGCGTTACCGCCGCCGCCCCCATGATGATGGGCGGCGGTTTCCCCATGGGCGGCGGAGCCGCCGCCGCCGCTCCCGTTGAGGAGGAGCAGACCGAATTCAACGCGGTCCTCACCTCTGCGGGCGACGCGAAGCTCGCCGTCATCAAGGTGGTCCGCGAGATCACGGGCCTTGGCCTCAAGGAAGCCAAGGACCTCGTCGACACCGCGCCCAAGGCCATCAAGGAAGGCGTGACCCGGGACGAGGCCGACAAGATCGCCGCCCAGGTTAAGGAAGCCGGCGGCACCGTCGAGATCAAGTAAGCCCCGTCGGCCGCTCCGGCCGACTCATCCGCATAACGCCGATC
>CAXUKB010000030.1:19815-21023 GCA_964251345.1 uncultured Fimbriimonas sp.
GCGTGAGGCGTCCCGTAAATGTGTTCTGCTGGCTCGGGTGATACGTCGCGACCAGCGTCGTGCGCTCCAGTCGATGAACCGCCCCATGGGCGAATGGCGTCCGCTTAGCGCCAAGGATCCGATGCGCGTGCTCCCATGCGATGCCTCCCAGGCAGAGAATCGCCCGCCACTCCCGAAGCTCCAACAACTGGACAAGCCAGTGGGAGCAGGTCGCGACCTCCTCCTTCGTGGGCAGGTTCGCGGGCGGAGCGCAGTGACACGTTGCGGCAATGATCGCTCCGTTCAGCGTCAACCCGTCTCCGGGATGCAGGCTCTGGGGTTGGGATGCGACGCCCGCCCGGTACAGACCCGCGAAAAGAAAGTCGCCGCTCCGGTCGCCGGTAAACATCCGGCCCGTTCGGTTCGCGCCATGCGCGGCCGGCGCGAGGCCGAGAATGAGGCGATCGGCCTCGGAATCGCCGAAGTAAGGCACCGGGCGCCCCCAGTAGACCTCGTCGCGAAAAGCCGCCCGTCGCTCCCGCGCGACCTGCTCACGCCACTCGACGAGGCGGGGACACCGTCGGCACTCGATCAGTTCCGCGTTGAGGGTCGAAATAGGGTCCATCGTGCTCGGCGTAGAATAACGTGTGCCGATCTACGAGTATGAACCCGACGGCCACGACTGCCTGATGTGCGAAGGTCGAGTGGCTGCGATCCAACCGATCGGAGCGGAGCCGCTCCGACATTGCCCCGACTGCGGCCTCGACGTTAAGCGGGTCATCAGCCGCTTCAACGCCCAAGTCTCGCGCGGCAACCCGGTCGAGAAAGGCGAACGGCGCGAGTTCAACGCGTGGAAGAAGGTCGAAGAAGGCAAATGGGAGCGCATCGCGGGCACACAGGGACCGGAGATAATCGTCCGTCCAAAGGACGGCGAGTAGGGAAACCGTTTCCTACTCGATGCCCAGACTTTCTTCAAAACCCGCCATCACGTTCATCGCATGGACCACCTGCGCCGCGCCGCCTTTACCGTCCTGGTCGGCGATCACCCGAATGGTGAGGAGCGACGTGCCTTCGTCCGGGGCGAAGAGAAGTCGGTAAAGCGCGTAAGGCTTCCCCGCAACCAGGCCGACATCCCACTCTGACGTTTCGTCCCGACGGACGTACAGCGTTCGGTCGTACCGCTCCTCGAACAACGCGTCGATGTCATCCGAATCTTCGGGGGTATGGAC
>CAXUKB010000030.1:21033-21988 GCA_964251345.1 uncultured Fimbriimonas sp.
CCATAATCGTGGCCGCGACGGCCGGAGCGATAGACTGCGGCTCGACGTGGACGTACGACCCACCGAACCAGCCGAGCGGCTCCATGAGCGCGGCGATTTCCGAATCCTCTAGGGGTACCGACGACACGATAGTCGGTGAGTCGGCGATGAGGCCGCCCGACGCGAGAGGTCCCAGGGCGATCAGGGCGAGAGTCGCGCCCGCCGACGGCACCGACATCGAATCCGCACAGACGAGCGGATTGTTGTCCATGATCTCGAGGATGCCGCGGAGCGGATCCTCCATGTGGCCCACGAGGACGCGGCGCTCCCAACCCTCCTGGGAGAAGGCGAGGCCCGACGGCGGACCGCCCTCGACTAAACGCACGAAAGGATGGTCCGACAGGTGGCGGGCGACCGCCGGATCGCCACTCGCGGCGGCGAGTTCCCTCACCCGACCTTAACCAACGTGATCTCGATTTTGATCGTCGAGTTCGGCGGAATTTGGCGGCCCATCCCGGGTCCGCGGTATCCCAAGGATGGCGGAATCGTCGCTCGCGCCACCTGCCCGGGTTTCATACCCTCAAGCGCAAGGTTTAGGCCGGGGATCGAGACCGAGGCGTCACCGACCTTGAACTGGATGTTCTTTCCGCCGTTGTCGTCCACGACCTTGCCGTCGCCGAGCATCGCCTTGTACTTGATCGTCACGACATCGCCTTTCTTGACCTCCGCGCCTTTCCCCGGAGTGATCGTCTCGCGCAAGACGGTGTCCGCATCGGACGCCTTCTGAACGTCCGTCAGTTCGATATCGAAGACCAGATCGCTGTTCGGCGGAATTTTGTCGCCGCCGCCTTTGTCTCCGTAACCGAGCGCCGACGGAATCTCAAGCGTCCGCTTGCCGCCGACCTTCATCCCCTTCACACCGATATCCCAACCTTTGATCACCTGGCCCGAGCCCAGAGTAAAGGAGAAGGCGTCC
>CAXUKB010000031.1:0-21422 GCA_964251345.1 uncultured Fimbriimonas sp.
CGTTTCGCATCGGTCACCAGGAGAGGGCGAGTCTCGGTCAGCCTCACCGGCGGAACGGCAATCGGCGCGGGCACCTCGTCCGGCTGGGGCAAGGGCTCCTTCGTGTACTTGGCGATGAGGTCGCGGAATTGCGTGTACTTGGGGGTGGGGCGGCCCGACTCGTCGAGCGCGGAGTCGTAGTCGTAGCTCGTGGTGTCGACGGTGTAGTTGTTCGCGCCGCCGTTCGCGCCCGCCATAAAGCCCCAGTTGGTGCCGCCGTGGAACATGTAGAGGTTGAACGAGACGCCGTTCTTGAGGCACCACTCGAGGTCCTTCACGTTCGAGGCGACGCTGCTCGTTTGGTGGCGCGCCCCCCAGGCGTCGAACCAGCCCGCCCAGTACTCGCCGATCATGCGCGGATGAGGCTCGGGCCGGAACTTCGCCAACTCCTTGAAGGCGCCCTCCGCTCCGCCGCCGAAATTGATCGTCGCCGGGATGCCCGGCAGGGTGCCGCCGTTCAGCATCCCCTGCCCGGGGCCGTCGGAGGTGAAAAGCTGGCCGGAGAAGCCCGCCGCCTTCAGGGCGTCGCGCACGTTCGCCACGTACGCGTGGTCGGCGCCGTAGGAGCCGTACTCGTTCTCGACCTGGGTGAGGATGATGTTGCCGCCGTTCTGAACGAGCAGGGGCTTTAGCTCCTTGCCGAGGCGGTCGAACCAGATCTTGGTGAGCGCGACGAACTTCGGATCGTTCGACCGGACGCGCATCGAGCGGTCCTTCAGGAGCCACGCCGGGAGACCGCCGAAGTCCTCCTCGGTGCAGATGTACGGCCCGGGGCGCATCGTGATGAACAGTCCCTCTTGCTGGGCGATGCGGCAGAAATTCGCGACGTCGAGGTTGCCCGAGAAGTCCCAGACGCCCGGCTTCGTCTCGTGAAGGTTCCAGAACGCGTAGGTGCAGATGGTGTTCAGGCCCATCGCCTTGGCCATGCGCAGGCGCTGCCGCCAGTAAGCCTCGGGAACGCGCGGGTAGTGCATCTCGCCCGAGCGAACGACGAACGGCTTGCCGTCGAGCTCGAAGTGGTCGCCGACGGCGGCGAAGGTGTGCGCCCCCGCGGTCTGGGTCGAGGCGACGAAGGCGAGCGCCGGGAGGAACATCGCTTTACAGCATATCGCGCGGCAGGCGTATCGCGGCCACCGGAGCCGCCGAGAATGCGTCTTTGGGCACGTAATCGGGCCTTCTTCACCGCAGAGACGCGGAGAGCGCGGAGGCTCTACCGAGGGCCGGTCTCAAGGCAAAACCTCACCGTCGCAGCATCTCAGCGGTTGCCTTTCCGTTCAAATCGGATGCTCTCGTGCCCACGCTTCGAACCGGCCACCGGGATCAACTCACGATGTCGCGGAGACGGCGGCGCTGGGCGAGGGCGCGGAGCTTCTTGATCGCCTGGATCTCGATTTGGCGAACCCGTTCGCGGGAAAGCTTCATCTCCTTGGCCACGTCCTCTTGCAGGTGCGCGTCGGATCCGTCGAACTTAAAGCGCAGGCGCATGACCGACTGCTCGCGCTCGTTCAGCTCGGAGAGGATGCGCTGAAGCTCGTAGACCACCTCGGCGTCGAGAACGAGGGTCTCGGGGTCGCCCGTCGCGCCCACGTCGCGGATGAGGCCGCCGAGGGTGACCCCGCCGCTCTCCCCATTGACGGACTGATCGAGAGAGATCGTGTCTTGATTCGATTGAAGGAGGGTGTGGAGCTTCTTAGAGGACATGCCGACGGCCTCGGCGAGCTCGTCGTGGGTCGGATCCTCGCCCGTCTCCCGCTGAATGCGCTCGCGTTCCTTCTGGACCTTGCGCAACGACTGGGAGACGTGCGCGGGCAGCCGAATCGCCTTGCTCTTGTTGTCGATGGCGCGGCCGATCGCCTGGCGAATCCAGTGGGTCGCGTAGGTGGAGAAGCGGAAGCCCCGGTCCGGATCGAACCTTTCCGCCGCCTGCATCAGGCCGATCGCGCCGTCCTGGATCAGGTCTTCGAGGGGGATCAGCTTGTTGCGGTAGGTCTTCGCGATGTTGATCACGAGGCGCATGTTCGCCTCGACGAGCCGCTTGCGCGCGTTCTCGTCGCCCGCCTTGGCCGCGCGCGTGAGCGTGACCTCTTCCTCGGGCGTCAAAAGCGGCGCCTGAGTCAAGCGGTTGAGATAGCTGGGGATCCCGTCCTCGTTGGCCATCTGCGTGTGCGGATGCGCGGGCGTGCGCGGAAGGAAGGCTGGCTCGGTCGGCAACGGTCTCCCGCGCCGAACGCAGGATACCTCCGCGTCTATGCGGCAAAAGGGGCCATACCGAGCGTTAGGCACTATGACGAGGCTTATGCGCCGAACGTTGCGCAGAAAAGCGAAATATCGGCCTCTTTTCTAAGCTTCGCGGATCCTCGCCGAGATTGCCGAACGGATCCAGTGGTCGGCATAGGTCGAAAAGCGGAGGCCCGGTTCCGGGGTGAAGCGCATGGCGGCCTGAAGCAGACCGGCCTCTCCGGCGAGAACGAGATCCTCTACCGGCTTGGTTCCCCAGGAGCGGAGGTGCGCCATCCGGGCGATTCGCCTGATTCGCGGCGAGTACTCGTTTCGAAGCCGCTCTCGCGCCGCTTCGTCGCCCGACCGGATCGCTTGCAGAAGAGGAAAATGCGCGTCGGATCCGTCGAACTTAAAGCGCAGGCGCATGACCGACTGCTCGCGCTCGTTCAGCTCGGAGAGGATGCGCTGAAGCTCGTAGACCACCTCGGCGTCGAGAACGAGGGTCTCGGGGTCGCCCGTCGCGCCCACGTCGCGGATGAGGCCGCCGAGGGTGACCCCGCCGCTCTCCCCATTGACGGACTGATCGAGAGAGATCGTGTCTTGATTCGATTGAAGGAGGGTGTGGAGCTTCTTAGAGGACATGCCGACGGCCTCGGCGAGCTCGTCGTGGGTCGGATCCTCGCCCGTCTCCCGCTGAATGCGCTCGCGTTCCTTCTGGACCTTGCGCAACGACTGGGAGACGTGCGCGGGCAGCCGAATCGCCTTGCTCTTGTTGTCGATGGCGCGGCCGATCGCCTGGCGAATCCAGTGGGTCGCGTAGGTGGAGAAGCGGAAGCCCCGGTCCGGATCGAACCTTTCCGCCGCCTGCATCAGGCCGATCGCGCCGTCCTGGATCAGGTCTTCGAGGGGGATCAGCTTGTTGCGGTAGGTCTTCGCGATGTTGATCACGAGGCGCATGTTCGCCTCGACGAGCCGCTTGCGCGCGTTCTCGTCGCCCGCCTGGATCGCTTGGATCAAGGCAAGCTCTTCTCCCGAGGACAGTAGAGGACGGCGGGCGAAGTCGTCGTAAGAACCCTCCATTTCGATCTTCTTACGCGAAGATCGGCCTAAGGGCTGCAATCGACAAAAGGGGTGACGCCCCGCCACCGTCCTAACCAGGATCCAATAAATCGAAAGGGCATGGGCCTCCGGTCCAGAAGACGGCTACACTGGGAGCGGGAGGCGCATGAACGAAGAGGTTTTCGTCCGACGGCGGGAAGGAGAGTGGGCACGGCTTTCGTGGCTGTGCGCCAAGGCCGACGCCGATCCCAAGACCCTCACCACGAACGAGCTCGACGAGCTTGTCCGTCGGTACCGCGCCGCCTCGTCGGACCTCGCCTTTGCCCGGACGTTCGGCCACCATCCTCCGCTGATCGATTCGCTCAACGATCTCGTGGGGCGAGCCTACGGCGTGCTGTACCGGCGCCCCCGCCGCCCGGTGCTCGCGATGCTCCTTGCGGCGATCGCCCGGGCGGCCCAAACCGTGCGGCGACGACGCGCCTTTATCCGCGCGAGCCTCGTCCTCCTGCTCGGAAGCGCCTTCCTCTCCTACTTCGCCGCGGGCCACAACGCCGACTTTCGCGAGGCGATTATCCCCTCGGCCCAGCAAGAGCTCGTCCGAACGTGGCAGGAAGGCAAGTTCCCCGCCCGCTCGGGCTCGGAGAACGCGATGATGTGGGCGTTCTACGCCTCGCACAACCCGCAGGTCTCGATCGTCGCGGGCGCGGTGGGCGCGGCGAGCTTCGGGCTGCTCTCGGCCACGATGATGGCGCAGAACGGCGCGATGGTCGGGGTCTTGGCCTCCGAGATGAGCCGGGTCCACAAGCTGCCTTTCCTGCTCGTCTCGATCCTGCCGCACGGGGTCACGGAGATGAGCGGGGCGGCGATCGCGGCGGCGGGCGGACTGCTCCTCGGCTGGGCGCTCATCGACCCGGGCCGTCGCTCGCGGGCGGCCTCCCTGCGGGCGGCGGGGCCGGACGCGGGCGTGCTGCTCCTCATCGGCGTGGTCCAGACCTTTATGGCGGCCCCCATCGAGGGCTTCTTCTCGTTCAATCCTTCCATCCCGAACGTCGCGCGCGTCGTCGTGATCGTCGGGACGCTCACGGGCTGGCTCGCATTCTGGAACGGTTTCGGACGGACCTCCGAGGAGAACGCCGTTCTGGCGTAGAGATAAAGGTGCGCGAGCTTAGACGAAAGGTCGTGGTCGGGCTGGAAGGGCGACTCGAAATCGCGAGAACCGATCTCGTTCCCGGCACCACGGCGGAAGTCATCGTGCTCTTTGCCGACGAGGATCGAGAAGCGGAGATCATAGCCCGCAAACAAGCCTTCTTGGAAAAGGCTTGGATGATCAGCGATAAGGCCATTGCCGAAGGGATGGAGACCTGGGACATCGACCGCATCAACCAGGAGGTTGCGGAACGTCGTTATGGTGATCGGGAGCGGTACTGATCCCGGAAGCTACGTCGATTCGGGAATCGTCCTGTCGGCTTGGCGTGGCGTGGCGACGAGCAGTCTAAACGACTCGCGCGCGAGTTTTTGACAAGGCGATCTCACCGCCTGATTTCCAGTTCACCGATGAGGCTCGAAACGTGGCCGAAAGCTGCCTATCGGAGTAACTCGGACGAACTAAGCTTCTTAGAGTCCGTCTTTGCGGCAATCGACGAATGGGTTGCCGTCGACGACACCCTCATCGAAGATGCCATCGAAATTGGAAGACGGTACGACATCGTGAACCTCGATGCTCTCCATGCCGCCGCGGCGATCCGGGGACGGGCCGATCGGTTTGTCACGACCGAGAAGCCGGGCAAACCGCTCTATCGACTTGCCGAGATTCAGGTTGTCTATCCTCTCGATCCCGATCTCTGATCTTCCAACTAAAGCGAGTGACGCTTGAACAGCGCCACCGTGGCGGCGACGGCGGCGGACGGGAACGCGTGGCCCGCGGGGCTGATGTAGGTACCGAGCTCGATGCCGTTCGCGCCTTGGACAAGAGTGACGTAGCCTGTCTTCGCTCCTTTGTCAAGGTCGACGCCATCGAGACGGGCGACCCGGTCGATGGTGATCTTCTGCGTGCGGAAGGGAACGATCGTGTCGGCCTCGCCCGCGGTCACGAACGCCGGGGCGGGACGGAAGTCTCGGGCAAGGAGGGCGGCCGGGCTGCTCGACGGGCCGTACGCGGCAAAGCGATCGCCTCGCGTCGCCCAGAGAAGGTAGGTGAAGCGGCCCCCGTTCGAGTGGCCCATCGAGTAGATCCGCTTCGAATCGACGTCCTTCTGGGCGGCGAGAATCGCGTCGACGAACTTGAGGTCTCGGTCGCCCTGGTCGCCCGCGTTCTGCTGCCACCCGGGCAGGCGTCCTTCCGAGTCGGTGATCCCCTTCGTGGCGAGGCCCTGCGGGTAGATCACCTTGGCCTCGGGCCAGAGATCCTGGGTATCGAACGAGCGGGCGGCTTGGCGCATCCCTCCCCCGTGTCCGTGGAACGCGAGAACCAGGGGACGTCCCTCCTTCGGCGCCACGCCCGTCCCGGGGAAGACCAGGGCCTGGCGTTCGACGCCGTCGACGGTGAAGGTCTCGACGTGGGAAGAGCCTTGCGCGACGGCGAACAGGAGGGCGAGCATCAGAGGGTGGACGCGAGAGGAGAACGAAAGTTCATTTCATCGCTCCACCCTCGTCTCCCCCTCCGTTCCGCTCGCGCGGAACGGAGGGGACCATAAACGAGAAGGGGTGACGCCTACAGCGCGTGCAGCGTCGGCCACGCGGTCTCGACGCCTTGCGCGTGCAGAAGGCACTGGAACTCCTCCGTCAGTTCGGAAGACTCCCAGACGGCGCGGGGCTCCGTGCCGTTTTGGATGCAGAAGGCGGCGAGCAGGCCTGCCGACTCGCCGACGTTCCACTCGACGGGATGCAGCCGGTAGCAGCCGTTCGTGATGTGAGTCGTGCCGATGTTCTTGCCCGCGGGGATGAGGTTGCGCATCCGGACGGGCACGAGCGCGCCCAGAGGGATCTGGAAAGGAAGGGACGGGATGTCGATGTAACGGTCGCCGCCGGTCGAGAAGTGGAGATCGATCCGGTACGCGCCGACCCCGACGGAGTCCTTCATGTGCGACGCGCGATCCTCATTGCCCTGCGGGACCACATTCTGCTCCCGCACCGTTCGCACCGCCCGGATGCGGCGGCTTTCGCGAACGTAGGGCGCCTTGGCGAGACCGTCGGCGGTGCCGGTCAGGTCGGGCCGGAGGTAGAGCCCCGGCGCGTTCCCTTCGGTCTGCATCCAGTACAGCCAGCTCAGGCTCATCTGCCGCGAATCCTCCAGAGCGATCCAGGGCTCGGGGTCGGTCAGCGGACGGACGAAGTAGTCGTTCTGCGGCCAGTTGACGATGGTCGCGGGCGGATCCTTTTGGATCTGGCGGTACTTGAACCAGCAACGCCAATCGTCGCTGAACAGCGGGATCTCACGCGGTTCGTTCGTGGCGGGGGCGAGATCGCCATACCCAAACAGCCGGCCTCGCCAGCCTTCCGGCGCGTAAGTCGCCCAACGTTCGTATTGCACGGGGCGCTCGATCGTGTGGTCTCGGGTTGGATCGTAGGCAACCGCCATGCACCAGGTGAATCCCTGCTGGTTGTCGGGCCGCGCCGGTCCGGGAGGAGCGTGGGGCTCCCCCGTCTCGTCCCCGCTCTCCGCGCCCTGGACGTATTCCGTGCCCGTGAGCGGAAGGAGGTCGCCGAGCTCCGTTGCGTCGAGGACGAACTTTGCCCTAATCACGGATTCCTCACCCGTTTCGAGGTTCAGCAAGGGAACCGCGACGATCCGGTTGTCCTCGACCGTCGGTCGGGCGGCGCCCGTCTCCCGGGCCACGGTGCTCGTTAGAAGGTCGGTGCCCTGCGCGACGGTACGCAGGCGAACGTCGACCGGATGCTCGGCCAGCATTCCCTGCAACGCGCGATGGCCGATCGCCGGCGGGTGGCAGAGGTTGCTGACCCACCCGCCTCCAGGGTTAAAGCTCCGCATCGACATCGGTTTCGGACCGTCCATCGCGCGCCGGACGCGGCTCCGGAAGATCCGGTAGCGCGCGGTGCAACCGAACATCTCGATCCAGGGGTGGTCGTCGGGCGGCACCGCCTGCGCGGTGAGTTGCCCTCCCACCCAATCGGTCTCCTCGGTAAGGATCACGGACAACCCCAGCGCGCTCGCCGCGAGCGCCGCCGCCACGCCGCCCGTGCCCCCGCCGACGATCAGCACGTCGCAACTCGTCTCGCGCATCGCAAGAGAGTATGGAGCGTCGTCACCACCCTGCTTGAGAGAGGGTCACTCAGTGAGTGTATAATGCTTTTGTGTCGGAGGTGTGTGCGACGCGCGCCTTTGACCGATGGAGTCGCAAAGAGCGCATTTCAGACCTCATGCTCATGGCCGCAATCGACGGAGCCGACGCGGGCCGGTTCGCCGCCAATCTGAAGGGGTGCTTGGTCAAGCTCCGCATTCCCCGCAAAGGCGAGGGGAAATCGGGCGGCTACCGAGCGATCGTCGCCTACCACAGCGGGAGTCGCGCGTTCTTTCTCTACGGCTTTGGCAAGAACGAGAGGGCGAACATCGGCGATGGGAAGCGGAAGCACTTGATGAGTACGGCTCGATTCTCCTTGGGCTCACCGAAAGAGAACTCGCCGGGCAGATCCATGAAGGCAAACTCAGAAGGTTAGAACGATGAGTGAAACGTACAAGAGCGACATCCTGAGAGTCGTCCATGAGGGGGTCACCGACCTCTACGACTCCGGTCTTGTCGACGCGACCACCATGCGCCGCTTCGACGCGCGTTGCCTCACGCCGACCGAACCGATGTCGGGCGAGGAGATCGCTCTTTTAAGAGCACGCGAGCGCGTGAGCCAAAGCGTTTTCGCCCGCACCCTAGGAGTCAGTCTCAATACCGTCGGTCAGTGGGAGAGGGGCGAGCGCAAGGCCACTGGCGCGGCTCTCAAGCTTCTCTCGCTGGCGAAGGCGCATGGCCTCGACTACGTCCGCTGATGGCTTGTCAAGCCTCATCGTTCGTTCTGTAGCCTCGAGCTACAGGAACCCGTCGGGTGAAGGTTGACCGCCCACTGGCCGCTTTGAGCGGCATGAGGCTGGCGATAAAGCCCTGGCTGGGGTGTTTTATACCTTTGGCTTCCAATCACCGTCGTCGTCCGACCTCCGCGAAAAGTCGAGTAATCCGCAGAGAAAGCAGTCGAATATCATTCCGAGGAGATCGCCCAAAAAATCCAGCATTCCCAAGGGCAACGTGACGTGGAGGCGAGAACGTCGGGCGGTCGGAGAAAAGTGGGACGCGCCGGCCGGCGGGAAGCCGGGGGCACAAAGGGGGGGATGCCTCCTGGAAGGAGGCACCACGCTACGTGAGTTTGACCTTGTACTCGAGCGACCCGAGGCGAATCGTGTCGTCCGGGGTGATCTGAGTCCGCGTGTTGTGCGCGAGCTTAGCCCCGTTGAGGAAGGTGCCGTTGGACGAACCCAGATCGGTCAGGAACACGCCCTGCTCGGTCACCTCGATCTGGCCGTGACGCCCCGAGACGTAGGAGTCGGGCACGGGAATGTCGTTGTCGGCCTTGCGTCCGAAGGTCGAGACGCCCGCCCGCAGGGGCTTCTCGCCGTCGGGGCCGATGAGAATGGCGGGCGCGGTCTCCTTGCGCGGCGCGGCGGCGATGGCGGCGGTCCGGTTGCTCGCGAACACGGCGGTGGCGTTCGCGCTCGCCTCGCCAGGCATCGCGAGCCGAACCTCCATGCCGCCGAGCGAGATCGTCTCGCCGCCCTTGAGCACGCGCTTCTCGCCCGCGGTGAGGGCGGTTCCGTCCACCTTCGTGCCGTTCGTCGAGCCGAGGTCCTCGATCGTGATCTGGCCGTTCGCGCTCGTGAGGAGAGCGTGTCGGCGCGAGACGCGGCCATCGGGCAGCGAGATGTCGGCTTCGCGGCCGACGAAATTGTCGCCGGGACGCACCGGCTGCTCCTTGCCGCTCGCGTCCACGATGTTCGGGAGCTTGACTGCGGGCGCGCCGAAGGCGTCGTCGGGCAGGGCGCGGTCGAAGATCAGGCCGCAGTCGACGCAGAACATCACGCCCGAGGGGTTGAAGGTCTTGCAGATGGGACACTGCGTCGGCTTGATCGTGATCGTGGCCTCGAACTTCGTGGGCGTGGCGCCCATCACCGTCTTGTTCGGGTCCATGCCGCCGACGCGGGGCGGCGCACCCATCTGGGTGCGGTTGGGATCGGAGGAGAGAACCTGGGTCCGGTTGGCGTCGCTCATGCCTAGTGCCTTGCGGACGGGTCCGGCCGCCCTTTTAGTTTAGCCGCGCGTCCGCGATCTCGCGACAGCAGGAAAGAAGGTGCTGTGCGTGGGCCATGAGGAAGTCGGCGTCGGGCGCGACCGCCGCTCGGAGGGCGGCTAGCAAGATCTCCGCCTGCTCTCTCGCCTCCTCCATCGCCCGTCCCGCGGTCGCCATGCGCAGCCGATCCATCCCGTCCACTTTGACGCGGGCCAGCCGAGACAGGTCGCCGTCCGAGGCGTGTTTTGCGCCACACTCCGCACGTTCGGCATCGATCGTTAAATCAAGGCGCTCGCCGGGGCTAATCCGGGATGTCTTCGGGCCGGACGTTCGCGGCGCCGAGGTTCGCCTCTTGGATCTGATCGAACACCTCTTTGCGGTGCACGGCCACGTCTTTGGGCGCCTTGATGCCGAGGCGGACCTGCTCGCCGCGGACCTCCAGCACGACGACCTCGATGCCGTCACCGATCACGATGCTCTGATGCAGTTTGCGCGTCAGCACCAACATTAGGGTTCAGCCTTCCATGGCGGGCCCTTCACGCTTTGTCAGGCCGCAAGGCGGCCGGACTCGGCGGTGGGGAAAACCCGATGCCGCGTAGTATACGCGGAGTCTTCGATGACCATCTGCCTTCCTCGGCGAGTTGTGGCGTCCACCACAATAGGTCCGCTAAGGTTCAAGGTCGTGTCGTTCGGCCGACCGGCCGGCACGTTGGCCGTCGCGAGGACGACCGCATCGACGATTTCGGGGCAGCGGCGGGCCACCTCTTCCTCGTAATCGGGTACGTAGCGGCCGGGACCGGCCACGAGGAACGCCATGCTCGGCTCGTCCAAGCTCTGCAGCCAGGAGAAGGGGCTGCCGGGCTTGGCCTCGAACAGGACGAAGCGGCGAAGATCGGGCAGGCCCACGAGTCCGCCCTCGATCTGGAGAACGTCCGCGCCGTCGAACTCGACGGTACCAAATCGGGTGCCGGTGAGAATGCTCATTTCATGAAGTCCATGAGGCTCATCGAGAACCCCTTGCTGGTGACGGTCAACGCCGCCTGGTAGGCCGACTGCGCGGACGTGTAGTCGACGATCGCCGTGGCGTAGTCCACGTCGCCGATGTCGCTCGCGCGGGCCGCCAAGTCGGTGTCTTGGCGCGTGAGCGTACTGCGCGTCGCCTCGATCGCGTTCAGTCGCCGCCCGACGTCGCCCTGGGCCGACGCCATCGTGTCGGAAGAGTTTTGCAGCGCGGTGAGGTCCGTGCTCGAAATCGTGGTGATGTCGCCCGAGCGAAGGTGGTCCTGAAGTCCCTGCAGGGTAGCGTAAAGCGACGAGATCGAACCGCCCGTCTCGCCCACCTTCTGGCTTTCGCCGGGGCCGGTTTCGACCGTGGGGACGGTCGTGTTGCCCGAGTAGGCGAGCGTGCCGTCCGTGTTGACGGCGAACGGCTTGGCGTCGGTCACCTGCCCGCCGAACACGTAGCGGCCGTCCGGCGCCTGCGAGTTACCGAGGGTCACCAGATGGTCCTGAAGCGACTGGATCTGGTCCGCGATGTTCGTTCGCTCGGACGCGTCCATCGTGCTCGTCGCGCCTTGGATCGCGAGGGTGCGGGCCGACTGCGCGAGGTCGCCGAGGTCGCTGTACGCCGCCTCGCTGCTCGCGAGGACGCCCTTCGCGGTGTCGAGGTTCTTCGTATAGCCCGCGATGCCGGTGCGCACCGATCCGATGCTCAGGAGCTGTCGCGTGCCGGTCGCGTCGTCCGAGGGCTTCTCGATCCGCTTGCCGGTGGTGACCCGATCTTGGGCCTCCTGGACGCGCGTGTCCGCCGACCGGATGGCCGAGGAATACCCGTCGTATCGGAAAGCATCACTGACGCGCATGGTCTCATGCTCCTTTTCGGCAGGTTTGCGGGGTTTTGGAGGACGCAAGGGAAAAAGGAAGGGGAAAGAAAAGATCCTCTTCCCCTTCCTTTTGCCTTTAGAGGTCGTTTCACAACCCTCCTTCGCGCTTTTGCGAGATCCTGCGGTCACCCTGCCCGAATCTTAGAACGAACGGTTAGGCTCTCACCCCCAACAGCGCCGCGACCGAGACGAAGAGCCATAAAAGCGCGCCGAGGGCGAGGGGACGCAAGCCGACGCTCTTCAGCGTTTTTCGGGTGAGGGCGGTTCCGATCAGGAAAAGCGAGACGGCGAAGCCCGCGGCGGCGATCCGCTTCACGTCGCCGGTGAGGGGCACGATCGCCGGAACGAGACTCCGGGCCGCCGAGGCGAGCAGGAAAAGGCCCACGAACCACGGGATCCCCATCGCCTTTCGCTCGCCCCGCGCTTCCGTCGGGGTGCGGCGATGGTGAAGATAAGCGGCGATGAAGGTGATCGGGACGAGGTAGAGGACCCGCGAAAGCTTGACCGCCGTCGCCACGTCGAGGGCCTCCGGTCCGTAGGACGTGCCCGCGCCGACGACGCTCGCGATGTCGTGGATCGCGATGCCCGACCAGACGCCGAACTGATGCTGGTTCAGCCTGAGCAGATGGCCGAGCGGCGGAAAGAGGAGGAGGGCGAGCGCGTTGAGCAGGAACACCGTGCCCACCGCCACGCTCACGTCCTCCTCCGGCGCGTCGACGACCGACGAGACCGCCGCGATGGCGGAGCCGCCGCAGATCGCGGTGCCCGCGCTCACGAGCAGTCCCGTCACGGGCCGGATCTTCAGCCACCGCTGCAGAGCCCAGCCGAGGCCGAACACCGCGGAGATCGAGACGAGGGAGAAAACGAGGCCGCTCCGTCCCGCTTGCGCCACCTTGCCGAGATCCATCGAGAAGCCTAGGAGGACGACGCTTGCCTGAAGCAGCCACCGCGCCGTGTGCTTGCTCGGCACCGTGAAAGGGTTGCCGAGGGTCAGCGCAAGCGCCGCTCCGGCGACGAGCGCGCCCGGGGCCACCAGCGATGCAGACTCTCCGGGCAGCGGAAAGAGCGGCGCGAGGCAAAGGAGCGCGAGGATGAAAAACGCCGCCTTCGGGAGGGCGCGAACCCCTTCGCGCCCCTTCCCGAACGCGGAGCGTTCCCCCTCCTGAATCGACGAACCGACCATGTCCCATCATCGCTTGGGATGGAGTCATAAGTCAAAGACATAATCAGTATTGGATTCATAACCTATGAACATCGGTCAGCTTGGCCTCTTCCTCGCCGTGGTCGAGGAGGGCAGCGTCACCCGCGGGGCGGAGCGGGCGGCGGTCAGCCAGCCCGCCGTCTCCCGCGCGGTCGCCGACTTGGAGCGTGCCCTCGGCACGCGGCTGCTCGACCGAGGTCCGAAAGGGGTGACGCCCACCGAAGCGGGGCGCGTCCTCGCCGAGTACGCCGTCCAAATCTTCGGACTGGAACGCGAGGCGGAGGAGGCGATGGCGGACCTGCGCGGCTTGCGCACCGGGCGGCTCACCCTTGGCGCGAGCACCACCGTCGGAGACTATCTATTCCCCCCGGTGCTCGCCCGCCTTCTCGCCGAGCATCCCGGCCTGGATCTGTCGATGGAAGTCGCGAACACCGAGGCGATTCAGGAGGGCGTCGCCGCCGGTCGCTACGATGTCGGCTTCACCGAAGGCGCGGCCGACGCGACGCGGTTCGAAGTGCGCCGCTTCGCCCAGGACGAACTCGTCGTGGTCGGGCCTCCGGGCACCGCGCCCGACCTTCCGCTCGATGGGGCGCCTTTTATCTTACGGGAGGCGGGCTCGGGCACCCGCGCCGTCGTCGAAGCGGCGTTAGCCGAGGCGGGCGTTACGCCCCGCGTCCTGGCGGCGTTGGGTTCGACGGCGGCGATCAAGGGCGCGGTCGCGGAGGGGATGGGTCTCGCCGTGGTCTCCACGCTCGCCTTGCGATCCGAGCTTGCAAACGGGGCGCTCGCAAGGGTGGCGCCCCAGTTTTCGATCGTCCGCCCCCTGCACCGCGTCCGGCTCGCCTGGCGGCGCGAGAGTCCCGCCTTGCGCGCGCTCATGCGGCTACTGAACGTCGACGACGCGAAACTCGAGCGTTCGTGAGCGGATCTTCGGGGGAAGCCCCGGGCCTCGTCTCGTCGGTCGGCCGCCCATCGACGTCCCCACTTTTTCGCGACTTCACGCGTTTCGTCCGGAACAGGCGGACCGCGGCTAGGGTCAGGCCGTCGTGCTTGCCGAGCGCACCCGTCCCACCGGTTATCGCGAAGGCCCGATCGCGAAGATTTTGGATCGATCTGCGGGCGATCTCATCGACGGGAATCTCCGGTTCGACCTCTAAAAACGCGGCGGGGTAGGGCAGGACCACCTTCGATGCGACCCCCGGAGTGGCGGCAGAAGGGGCCGTCGCGATGGGAAGCCCCGCCCCCGGGAGCCCAAGCACCGGGAGCCTCGACCCGAACATGCGAACGCTCGGCAGACAAGACACGCGAATGGAACAGACGAGACGGAACTTTATCGGAACGAGCATCGCGGCGGCGGCAGCGGCGGCGCTGCCCATCAACGCCCTGGCATCGACGGACACGGGGCCCGTGGCAACCCCGGAAAACGCGAGCGAAGCGGAGATCGGACAGGCGTCCAACGCGAAGGTCAAGGATCTCGCCGCCGACCTGGCGAAGGACACGGGCCCGCTGACGACCAACATCGGTATGCCTTACGCGACGGACCAGAACTCCCTAAAAGCAGGGCCCCGCGGACCGGTCCTGCTGGAGGACTTCGTGCTGCGCGAAAAGATCCAGCACTTCGACCACGAGCGCATCCCCGAGCGCATCGTCCACGCACGCGGCGCGGCGGCCCACGGCACGTTTCAGCTCTACGAGTCCCTGGAGAGCCTCACGAAGGCCAAGGTGCTCACCGACACTTCGCTGAAGACGCCCGTCTTCGTGCGCTTCTCCACCGTCGCGGGTTTCCGCGGCTCAGCGGACACGGTGCGCGACGTGCGCGGCTTCGCGGTGAAGTTCTACACCCCGGAGGGCAACTGGGACATCGTCGGCAACAACATCCCCGTGTTCTTTATCCAGGACGCGATCAAGTTCCCGGACATGGTTCACGCGGTGAAGCCCGAGCCTCACAACGAGATCCCGCAGGCCTCCTCCGCCCACGACACGTTCTACGACTTTATCTCGCTCACGCCGGAGTCGATGCACATCATCATGTGGCTGATGAGCGACCGGGCCCTCCCGCGCAGCTACTCGACCATGGAGGGGTTCGGCGTTCACGCGTTCCGCCTCGTCAACGCGAAGGGCGAGTCGCATTTCGTCAAGTTTCACTGGAAGCCGGTCCTCGGCGTCCACTCCCTCGTATTCGACGAGGCCCAGCTCATCGCGGGACGCGACCCGGACTTCCATCGGCGCGACCTCTGGGAGGCGATGGAGCGCGGCGACGCCTTCGAGTATGAACTTGCCCTTCAGGTTATTCCCGAGGCCGACGAGAACAAGTTCGACTTCGACATCCTCGACGCGACGAAGATCTGGCCCGAGGAGATCGCGCCCCTGCGCCGCGTGGGCAAGCTGACGCTCGACCGCAACCCCGACAACTACTTCTCCGAGACGGAGCAAGTGGCCTTCAACACGACCAACGTCGTGCCCGGCATCGACTTCTCCGACGACCCTCTCTTGCAAGGCCGCAATTTCTCGTACCTCGACACCCAGCTCAGCCGCCTCGGCAGCCCGAACTTCACCGAGCTCCCCATCAACCGGCCGGTCTGCCCCTTCCACAACAACCAGCGCGACGCCCACATGCGCCACACGATCAACAAGGGGCGCGTCTCCTACGCTCCCGCCTCCCTCGACGGCCACTCGCCGGAGGAGACGATCAACTCGAAGGGCTTCATGACCTTCAAGTCCGGCGTGAGCGGTCCCAAGGTGCGCGAGCGGAGCCACACCTTCGACGACCACTACGGTCAGGCGAGCCTCTTCTGGAACAGCATGAGCCCGGTCGAAAAGGAGCACATCGTGAAGGCGCTCCAGTTCGAGCTGAGCAAGGTTGAGACGCGCGCCGTTCGGCAGCGGATGCTGAGCCACCTCGCGAAGGTTAACGCGACCATGGCCGCGCAGATCGGCGCGGCCGTCGGCGAGAGCCACCCCGACGTGAAGCCGAGCGGCAGCGCGGACTCCGTCTCCGAGACCCAAGCGCTCGCCGCCGCGACCACCAAGACGACGGCCTCAGGCGGCGTCCAGTCGTCCAAGGCGCTAAGCCAGGCCGATCAGCCGACGAGCGCGAAAGGACGCAAGGTGGCGATCCTCGTCGACGCCGGCACGGACAAAGGGCAGGTCGACGCGGCGAAATCGGCGGTGAAGGCCGCGGGCGCCCACGCGGATGTGGTCGGGCCGTACCTCGGCGCGATGGAGGCCACGAAGACGTACGCGAACAGTTCGTCCGTGCTGTACGACGCGGTGGTGGTACCCGCGAGTGCGTCGCTCGCGGCCAACGGCGACGCCAAGGCTTGGGTCGCCCAGAGCTACAAGCACGCGAAGGCGATCGCCGCCCTCGGTGACGGCGAGGCCGTGCTCAAGGCGGCGCTTCCCGAGGGGGCGTCGATGGGCGCGTTAGGAGTCGTAACGGACCTCAAGGCGTTCGTCGCCGCGATTCCGAATCGGCATTGGGGACGCAAGGCGCTCGACCGCGTCGCCGCGTAACGCGCCTCGGTCATCGGATTAGTCCCGAGCTTCCGCAAGGCACTCGGGGCAGGTGCCGAAGAATTCCAAACGCTTCGAAGTGAGCGCGAACGGAGAGGCCCGCCGAGCCTCCTCGAGCAGGCCGTCGATCCCCTCGATGCGAACGTCGTCGACCCGGCCGCAACCGGTGCAGACGACGTGCGGATGCTCCGTCGGATCGTGGGCGTCGTAGTGAGCCCGTCCGAGTCCGAGGTCCAGCTCCCGAAGCTCACCCATCGCCTTGAGCGTATCGACCGTCTTATAGACGGTCGCGAGAGAAGTCGTGGGGTTGACTCGAAGCACGTCGGCGTAGACGGCTTCGGCGGTGGGATGGCGTCCCGGCTGGACGAGGGCGTCGAGGATCGCGAGGCGCTGCGGCGTCATCCGACAGCCCGCAGAGGCCAACCGCCGCCGGAGCTGCTCCTTGCGTTCGCTCGACTCGACCAAGCCGCTCACCAACCCCATTCTAGACGTTTTTAGCCGGTATGGTATCTTCGTCACACGTTATGGATAATCATTCTTTGTTAGGAACGATAATCCATATGGGCCGAACCCTCAATGCGACTCCCCGAAAAGAGCACGATCCACAGTTCGTCCTCCAAAAGGTTCAGCCCGCTTTGCTCGGGCTCATGGACGGCTCGGTCTCGACCCTCGGGCCGCTCTTCGCGGCGGCGGGACTGACCCACGATACCCACAAGGCGTTCTTCGTCGGGCTCGCTGCCTCGGTCGGCGCGGGCATCAGCATGGGGCTCGCGGAGGCGCTTTCCGACGACGGCGAGGTCACGGGGCGCGGCGCGCCGATCACGCGGGGGGCGATCACCGGCTTCGCGACGACCCTCGGCGGAATGCTGCACACCTTGCCGTTCCTCCTGCCGCAACTCCGCACGGCGCTGACCTTCGCCTATGCGGTCGTCGTCGTCGAACTGCTCGCGATCGCCTACATCCGGTTCCATTTCATGAAGAGCCCCCTGGGCAAGACGGTTCTCCAGGTGATCGTCGGCGGCGGCATCGTGTTCGCGATCGGCGTGTGGCTCGGTGGCTTGGGCTAAGAAGGGGGGAGAAAAGGAAAGAGGGGAACAGGCGGAGCGTCGGCCCCGTACCCTCTTGCCTCTTGCCTCTTCACCCCAGCGTCAGCAGCACCCCGACTACGATCAGGCCTGCGCCGCAGGCCGTCTTGACGCCGACCTTCTCGCCGAGGAACACGATTCCGAGGAGCATCGCGATCACGAAGCTGAGCTTGTCCACCGGGGCGACCTTCGACACCGGGCCGAGCGAGAGCGCGCGGAAGTAGCACAGCCACGAGGTGCCGGTGCCCACCGCGGAGGCAAAGAGAAAGCCCCAGGCGCGGGGTGAGATCTCACCGACTTTCGTCTCCCGGGTCGCCACGGCGATCGCCGCCGCGAACACGAACACAAAGGCGACCCGCACCGCGACCGCGAGATTCGGCGGCACGTCTTCGATGCCTTTCTTCGCCAGCACCGCCGTCGCGCCCGCGGCGAGCGCCGAGAACAGGGCCCAGATCCGAAAGTCCATCAGGAGAGGGTACTGGCAAAAGAGCAGCGGGAAACGGAAAGAGGACTCAGCCGTTTCCCTGTATCCGACTTTCGCTTTTTACCCCTACCCTTTTCCCTTTCCCTCCTTCCCCTAGGTACCTTTTCCCCATGGCCGCCGCCCTCGCCGCCCTCGCGGTTGCGTTCGCCCAGGCTCCGGCCCTGCTCACGCCGCCGCCCATCGCCTTCGCTCCTTGGCGCAAGGTCGAGCGGCCCGACACGACCATCGCCGAGTACGTCGAGGAGTTTCCGAGCGCCTACGTCTCAGGAATCGTCGAGAACGACACCGTTCCCCTGCGCGTTCTCCTGCCCGCCGATGCGAAAGGGCCGGTGCCTGTCGTGCTCATCACGCACTATTGGGGCGCGTCCGACCTGCGCGCCGAGCGGGCGCTGGGCGAGGATCTCGTGGGACGCGGAATCGCCGCCGCCATCCTTACCCTTCCTTACCATCTCTCCCGGACTCCGCCCGGCCGACGCTCGGGCGAGCTCGCCATCACGCCCGACGTGCCGAAGCTGCGCCTCACCATCGTTCAGTCGGTGCTCGACGTGCGGCGTTCGCTCGACTTTCTCGATTCGCGTCCCGAGTTCACCAAAACGCCCCGCGGGATCTCCGGAACCTCCCTCGGGGCGCTCGTCGCGAGCCTCGGCTACGGCGTCGACGCCCGCCTGACCCATGCCGCCTTCGTGCTCGGGGGCGCGGACTTCGCGGGCATCCTCTGGAACTCTTCGCTTACCCGAAACCAGCGCGGGGTCCTGCGGGGGAAGGGCTACGACGAAACCCGTCTCCGCAACGAGCTGAAGGACGTCGAGCCGCTAACCTACCTTCCTCGCGAGACCCCCGGTACCACGCTCCTCGTTTCGGCGAAGTACGACACCGTCGTGCCCGGCGGCAACTCGGAGGCGTTGGCGCGGGCCTTGGGCGACCCCCTTCGTCTTCAGATCGACACGGGCCATTACGGCGGCATCTTCGTTCAGCGCAAGATTCTCGGGGAGGTCTCGCGCTTCTTCGGCACCGAGATGATGGGCCAAGCCTACACGCCGCCGCGACGGATCGTCGCGCCCACGCTGCGTCTGGGCGCGATCGCCGACTATCCCAATGGCTTCGATCTTGCGGCGGGGCTCGACATCTGGCGGATCAACGACCGCGCCGATCTGTTTTCGACCTTGATGATCACGGTGCGGGGGCCGCAGATCTTCGTCGGACGGAGCATCGCGCCTGGGCTTTCGCTCGGTGCGTTCGGCTCGTTTCGGGGGCGGTCGAAAATTAGCATCGGGGCGTTCTGGAGCGCCGTGCTTTGACCTCCGCGTCGGAGAATCTGCTCGCGACCTACCTCGCGATCGGTGGGGCTCTCCCCGGAGCGGAGATCCACGAAGCGGAAGGCTACGTCGCGCTTCTTTCGGACCTGCCGCACCCTTCGGGCAACTTCGCCGCCCGCCTGAGCCTCGATCCGTGGAGCGCGGGCGCCCTCCGAACCCTCGCGGCGGGACGGCCCGCGTTTCAGGCGATCGCCCTGCCCGACGACGAGCCCGACCATCTCGCGGAGATCCTGCGCCGGGCAGGCTTCGGGGCGATTCATCGGCTGATCGCGATGGCCGCGGAGCCCACCTTCGGCCTCGCCGGACTCGAAGTGGACGTCGTTCGGGACGAGGAGGCGCGGCAAAGGGTGGGCCGCTTTATGGCCGACGCTTTCCTCGCGCGCGAACCGGTGCTCGTGCGGGAGGCCATGGCCCACGCCACCGCCGCCGCGCCGGTGGCCGTGTATGCCCACGCCCCGCGGGAGCGGCCCACGGCGGCAGTCGTCCTCTCGAGGACGCCGGGGACGATGGGCATTTACAATCTTTGCGTCGCCGGACCGAGTCGGGGGCGGGGCGTCGGTTCCGCGCTCGTCGCCTGGTGCCTCGCTCAAGCGGCGGCGGAGGGCCGCGCGGCATGTCTTCAGTGCGCGCCCGCTCTCGAGCCCTGGTACGCCCGGCACGGCTTCGTGCGGACGGGAGCGATCACGGTCTGGTCGCTGTGAGCCCCGGGTGCGGCGAGGGGACCGCAATCGACGAACTCGTCGCCGGTTCCGAGGCCGAAGTGCCGTCCACGGGCGTGATCAAGATCGTCTGCGGGTAGGAGCCCGCCCCGGCC
Source organism: uncultured Fimbriimonas sp. (assembly GCA_964251345.1). GTDB lineage: Bacteria > Armatimonadota > Fimbriimonadia > Fimbriimonadales > Fimbriimonadaceae > Fimbriimonas. Next base: position 19,900 of record CAXUKB010000031.1, read on the forward strand.
CCGCCGCAACCGGCAAGGACCAGGATCAGAGCGAGGACCGCGCAACGAACCAGCATGCGAGGGAGAGGGGCAAGACGCGTGCCAACCGGGCTGGTGGCCAGGCCGGATGATGTTGAGCAGGTTCAAACGGGCCGTGTTCCGCGTCTGCCGGGAAGGCCCACTCGATGAGGATGTTCGCCAGGATCTTCTGTCGATTTCGAGCCGGCCCATTCGACCATGCTTCGACGATGAGCAAAGAGCTGATTCTCAGTATGTCGGTGTCGGTCGACGGGTTCGTTGCCGGGCCCAACGGGGAGATCGACTGGATCTTTCGCAACGTGAGCGAAGCCTCCACGGAGTGGCTCGTCGACGGGTTGAGTCAGGCGAGTCTTCTCGCCATGGGACACCGATCCTACCACAGCATGGTCGATTTCTGGCCCACCTCGACCAGTCCCTTCGCACGCGCGATGAACGAGATCCCCAAAGCGGTCTTCTCGAGAAGCGGCGCGATCTCAACGCCAAGCTTAGAAAAGACCATGGCTGCGCTCAAGGACGAAGCGTCGGACCCGTCGAGTGTCGATAGGGCCGTGCTGGAGAGTTGGCGGCACCCGATCGTGGCCGGAACGGACCTCATCGCCGATGTCCAGCGGCTGAAAGCGGAAGGCGGCGGGCCGATCGTCACTCTCGGCGGCGCCTCGTTCGCGTCGAGCCTGATCGCCGCTCACCTGGTCGACGCGTTTCGTCTGGTCGTACACCCGGTCGTCCTCGGGCGTGGCCTTCCGATCTTCGCCGGGTTGGAGAATCCCGTCCATCTGAAGCTGGAAAAGCTCAAGCCCTTCGACACCGGCGTGGTGATCAAGACCTACCGGCCCCATTACTCGGGATAGGCGCGGTGCGCAAAGCCTCGCGACACCTTCGACTACGGAAGAAGACCGACGTGCATCCACGCCTTGAGGCGAGTCTCAAAACCCTCAGGACCCCTGTCTCCTCCGGGGGAGAGGGGTCCTGAGGGGTTCGGGAGCCTGGGCTCGACGCCCGAACGAGGACGAGGTGCCCGATCGGGAGTTCTGAGATACGCCCTAGTCGACGCGGAGAGTCAGGCACTTGGCCCCGCCGCCCGCCTTCATGAACTCGCCCAGGGGAGCGACGTGCGGCTCGAAGCCCTGGGCGCGAAGCCATGTCTTCGTGGGCTCGCCCAAGTAGTTGGCCACGATATGGCCTTCGGTCGCGACCGCGTTGAAGGGGAAGCCGGCCGCGTGGGGGTCGTCAACCGGGAATGGGGCCCCCGCAGGCACCCGCGCCGTGACGGCCGCCTGCGCTTCCGGCACGAAGGCGGGCGGGTACCAGAGTAGGCGCCCGCCGGGCAGGGGGCAGAAGCAGGTGTCGAGGTGATAGAACCGGGGGTCGGCGAGTCCGAGCGACACAACCTCGACGCCGAGCGCCCGGGCGACCTCGGCGTGGGCGGAAAGGTCGGTGCGGAAGCCGTACGCCCCGAAGAGGGGGTCGCCCCCGAAGAGAAAGTCGCCGGCCCCGTCCTGACGCGC
>CAXUKB010000032.1:0-13926 GCA_964251345.1 uncultured Fimbriimonas sp.
CCCTAACTCAACCCTAACTCCGGTTAGGGTTGGACGGCGATTTCTCTCCGAGGCGGAGAGACAGGGTTGCCCTTTCGCGCTCGCCGGGACCCAGAGATCGACCGTGAACGCCATTCTTCGGTTATGCTAAGCGCGCTATGATTTCGGGAGCCCTCGCCGCGCTTCTCGTCTTTCCTCGCCAGGGCACGCCGCCCGACCTCGCCCAGGCGATCCTCGGCCGCAAGTGGGACCCGGCCGCCGACGGCCCGATCGTGGCGTTCGCGCTCCAGGGCGGTCGACCGCCCGTGGACGCGAGCGGACCGCCCATGAAGACGATCAAGGTCGGCGGCCTCACCGCGGTCGTGCCGCGCACCATGACCGTGATCGACTCACGTCCGCGCCAGGCGCCCAACCTCTACGACGGGCTGCCGCAGACGTCCAAGATGCTCTACCTCTTGAGCCTGCTCACCCCCGAGCAGTGGACGCGGGCCGCGGGCGAAGGGCTGTCCCTCGCCGACTGCCGGGGCGAGCAGACCGCCGTGTTCGAGTCGATCCTCCCCGACCCGTTCCTCTACGAAGTCGGGACGGTCCAAAACAACAACTCCGTCGTCCTGTCGGACAAGCCCGAGGACCAGAAGGCGCTCACCGGCCCCGAACGGCGGGCGATCCGGCTGCGCGTCGCGCGCCACATCGAGCTCAACCTCGCCCTGCGGGCGCAGGAAGGCTACACGAGCACGAACTTCGAGGAGGGGTGGAAGCCCGGGCGGCGGCTGGCCTACGTCCGCGACGAGCCCACCTCGGAGTTCGGTCACCGGTTCTTCGTCACCTCCCCCAACGTGCCGCGCCCCTCCGCGCTCGACCCGCGCGACGCCCGTCTGGGGGCGGCGGTGACGCTGAAGCTCCGGGACTCGGTGCCCGCGCTGCTCGCGCGGGTCTCCGCCGCCACGGGCCTGCGCCTCGTCGCCGACCCGCATTTCCGGAACGCGGCTATGAACGAGGTGGGCGACTCCGCGTCCGCCCGCGACCTGCTCGCGGCGGCCGCCCTCGGCGTCGCGGGGGTGTTTCGGCGGGTGGGGAACGGCTACGTGCTGACGAACGACCTCGAGGGCATGGCCGCCCACCAGGCGCGGCTCGGCGCGTGGGAAGAGACGGTGCAGACGGAGGTCCGGACGCGCGAGGCCCGGTGGCGCGGCGCGATCCTCGCCGCCGGCGGACTCGGGCGGACCGGGTTCACGGGGGCGGCGTACGAGGGGCTCACCGAGTCCGAGCGGGCGAATCTCGTGGCGAACGACCGGAACGGAGCGAGCCCCGCCTACCTGCCGGTCACCGGCTCCAGCCCCGCCATCGCGAACGCGATGAAGACCTACAGCGGGGGCAACGACATCGACCGCACCCGCATCGGCCTCTACTCCTCGCTTCGCATGGAGATCGTGCTTCCCGACGGCTCGACCACGGCGTCGGCGCCCGACCTGGGGCAGACCGACCAGTTCGATCGGAATCCCAACGCGGGACGGCCGCCGAACCCGCCCGCGGCCATGCTGCCCCTCGCCCCCACGGCCCGCCTCGCCGGGCTCGTGCTCCACGCCGACGCCTCCGCCGCCGCGTCCGCCCTCGTGGCGCGGGTCGCGCGCTTGGGCGTCGGAGTGCTTTGGCTGGAGACCCGAAGCCCGGAGGCCCTCGCCGCGGCGGTCGCCGCGGGACGGGCGAAAGGGGTGAAGGTGAGCCTCGTCCTGCGGCCCTGGACGCTCGGCCCGGGCGAGGTCGCCCGCGATCCCGACCGCACGGCGATGGGTCTGCACGGCAAGGCTCTCCTCGCGGGCGAGGCCGAGCTGGCCCCTTGGCAGCAGTACTGGGAGTACGCGTCGGCCTTCGCCCCCGAGCCCCGCGAGCGGCTCGCGCCCCTCGACCCGGGCCTCCCCGCCCGCACCGCCGCTCTCGTTCGGCTGGCGTCGATGCCGGGACTCGCGAGCGTCGCCCTGCTCGACCTCTACGGGGCGGGCTACGCGAAGGCGAGCAGCCGCTCGTTCGCCCTCTTCTCGCCCACCACCGACGGCTTCGTGTCGTACGGCTACTCCGACGCGCAACGGGCGGCGTTCTTCGCCGCGAACGGCATCGATCCGCTCGACGTGGAGAACCCCGGTATCCGCACGGACGTCGACCTGCGGCCCGCCTGGAGCAGTGGGGACATGGACGAGGCCACCTTCGACGCGTGGCAAAAGGCGCGGGGCGTGTGGGCCCACGACGCCGCCTTGGCCCTCGCCCGCGCCCTCGCCGCCGTCGATCCCGCCCGCCCGCTCCTGCTTCCGGGCCAGCTTCCCGAGAACCACATCGCCTCCGACGCCGCGGGCGCCCTCGTCGCGTGGACCTCGGGAACCGAACTGCCCGTCGCCCCTTCCCCCTTCACCGACGCGCCTCCCGCCCGGACCGTCGACTTCGAGGTGACCGAGCTGCGCGACGACGCGGACCCGCCCCAACGCAATCGGGTGGCCGCGTCGCTGCAGAAGCGCCTCGCCGCCTCCGGCGCCCCGCTCGTGATCGACCTCTCCGCCGTCCCGCCGGAACGCCTTGAGGCCGTGCTGGCGCGGTGGCTAAAGGACAAATAGCCGGATGCCACGGGTCGAGGGATGACCATGCTCGTCACCCGTATCTGAGTTCTCAGAAACACGGGTGACGGTGGTACAAACCCCCACCTCGACCCGTGGCACCCCCGATTCGCGCCTCGATTAGAAAGGGGTGCCACGGGTCGAGGGATGTTTGTGCCCATCACCCGTGCTCCCGGAACGGGCAGAAGCACGGGTGACGGACGCACGAGCCATCGTCCTGTACCTGTGGCACCCGGCTACGCGTAGACGATCGTTTGGCCTTCCTTTTTCGGAAGCTCCACGGTGGCCCCGTGGGAGGTGAGGGCGGCGTCGACCTTCTGCTGCGCCTCCTGGGGCGACGACCCCTCGCACTTGGCTTGAAACGCCCCGGTGATCTTCGCCGACCAATGGCCCAGCGGATCCTGTCCGTAGGAAACCTGCACTTCTCTCATCGAGGCGTTTATGCCGGGACGGTTAGAGGTCCCACGAAGGCGACGCTTCCGACGACAGGCCGACGCCCCTTTCCCCTCACCCCAACCCGAGGGAGGACGATTCCCGAAACGGGGCTTACAATGGAGAGGTGAGCGCGGGGCGGTGGATCGAGAGCCTTCGGACCACACCGTCCGTTCCGAAGGAGGGGCGGTGGATCGCGCGTCCGCAGAAGCCATCTGCGGGTTGGCCAACGTTCGTACTGAGCTTAATGGCCTCCCAACTCGCCGTTTGGACCCATCTCTTTACGGGGGGGCATGGCGGTCCGGCGTGGATCCGCCTTGTCACGGTGGTTCTGCTCGCCCTCGCCCTCGCGTCGCCGGTCGCCGCCCGCATCCGACGTTGGCGCGACCGCCGCGCCCACGCGGGGGACTCGGCGCTCGTCGACGGCGGCTTTGGGGAGCAGTTCCCCGTCGAGATCGCGGTCGTGGCGCGGGGGCAGCGGTTGGGCGTCGATCGCGGGGTGGTGTGGTTCGCCGACGGGCTGATGGGATTCAGCGGCGCCGCGTCGTCGTTCGTGCTCGCCGCCTGGGACGTCAAGATTCGCGCCACCGCCACGCCCGCGCGGTACGGCCAGACGCCCATTCCCGCAGGCGCGATTGAACTCGCGGACTCGCCGGTTCCCGCCTACCTCCTCCTCGAGGCTTTGGGGACGTCCGAGGCCGCGCTCCGCGAACGCCTGAAGCGATTCGACAAGGAGACCGCCGCCCCCGACGCCGAGCGCCACTGGCCGCCCCTCGTCCCCTACGCGGCCGGTGGCGCGCCTTACGGCAACGCGTAGTCGAACTCGTACCGGTGCCCTCCGTCTCCCCGAAGGATGGCGAGGCTCCCCGTAAGGCCGGTCAGCGCCCCGGTGCCGGAGTCGGGCACGACGGTGACCTCCAGTTCCGGCGTGCCCCGGTTCATCGTGCCGGTGTGCTGCAGGGCAAACGTCCCCTCCCGGCCCGCGAGCGTTCCGACGACCCGCTCGATCGCCACGTAGCCCGCCGAGCCCTCGACCTCGGTCCCGACGCTGAGCATCTCCCCCGCGCTCGTCGCATCCAGATCGCCCTCGAACCGCTTGTCGATCGACAGCCGCCCCAGGCCCGTCACCGCCGTCTCCAGCGGGCTCAGCTTCACCGTAAATCCGCCCGTCGCGCGTGCTTCCATCGATCCCCTTCCCGTTGCGCGGCGAGCTTACTCCCCCTTGGCACCGCCCCGGGGACCCGCTTATCGCCGGACTCGGCGTCGGCGAACGCGCGGGCCGCGTCGGCGGCGAAGGGACGCCAAGGGCGCCCACAGGCCGAGCAGGAGAAGGACGGCAAGCGCGGCGCCTGCGGGCGTACCGAAGAAGACGGCGCGAATCAGGCCTCCGGCGATCGCCTCCCCCATTCGCTGCCCTCCGCCGCCGTTCATCGGGGAGAGTATCGGCACGTTCGGCGACGAACCGACCGTTCGAAGGAGCGAAGCGTCCGGCCCGGAGCAAAAAAAGGCCCCGGCGTGTCCGCCTGGGGCCGAGTCCTCGAATGATATCCCGCTCTGATGGCGAGCTTCCCTTTAAGGGACGCCCTTTTTGCAAAATCGTTTGCCGAAAGGGGCAAACAATGATTGAGTAACCGAAAGCAACGCCATCGCGATGATCGGGCCGTTTGCTACTCTCCAACGGGCTCTCGAATGATCCCCTTGCCGGTCCGCTTGAGACCGGTCCGTAATGGGGCCGACCCGGGGTGGAGCGTTTGCCCCGGGTTCTTTTTTAGGCCGCCGTATCGTCTTTGAGCGGCTCAGCGTCGAGAAGCTCAAGCGCGATCGCGCTCCGCAGCCGCTCCCCCGGGAACGGCTGCGGAGGGGTTCGCCGAGAGGGCGGGGTGCCGCGGGGTGAGGTGGGGTCTGTACCGTTGCCACCCGCGAGTCTGCCCACTCCGGGAGCACGGGTGTCGGGGCACGGCCATCCCCTGTACCCGTGGCACCCTGATTCGAACGGGGGGTGCCACGGGTCGAGACCGAGGGCTCGTGCGGTCGTCACCCGTGTCTCGGGAGTTCAAGAGGACACCTCGTCTGGGCACGATCATCCCTTGCCTCCGGTGTGGGGAACATCCGCCACAATAGAGCCGATGTCGGACCGAGCGCTGCGGGCGAGGGAGGAGCGCGCGGCTCAGGCGAGCCGCCCCATCTGGGCGGGGCTCGGCACCAACCTCGCGCTCGTGGTCGTCAAGGGCGCGGCGGGCGTGTTCGGCCACTCCTACGCTCTGATCGCCGACGCCACCGAGTCGGCGGGCGACGTGCTCACCTCCATCGCCGTGCTGCTGAGCCTGCGGTTCGCCGCCAGGCCCGCCGACGCCGACCATCCCGACGGCCACGGCAAGGCCGAGCCCCTCGCCGCCGCCTTCGTCTCGATCGCGCTCTTCGGGGCGGCGGCGTGGATCGCCCGGGAGAGCGCGCGAGGGATCGGCACGCCCCACGCGTCGCCCGCGCCGTTCACGCTCATCGTGTTGGTGGGCGTGCTCGTGACCAAGGAGGCGCTGTTCCGGTTCGCTAAGCGGGTGGGCGACGAAGTCGGCAGCACGGCGGTGAAGGCGGACGCCGTTCACCAGCGCAGCGACGTGTTCGTGTCGGGCTCGGCGTTCATCGGGATCTCGATCGCGCTTCTCGGCGGCAAGGGCTACGAGAGCGCCGACGACTGGGCGGCGCTCGTCGCGGCGGCGGTGGTGGCCCACGGCGCGTTCGGCCTCCTGCGCGGCGCGGTGGGCGAGCTGCTCGACAAAGCGCCGCCCGCCGAGCTCGGGGAGCGGGTGCGCGCGCTCGCGGCGGAGGTGGCCGGCGTGCGGGGCACCGACAAGTGCGTCGTGCGCAAAACGGGCATGGACCTCCTCGTGGAGCTGGACGTTCTGGTCGACGGCGAGACCACGGTGACCCGCGCGCACAGCGTCGCCCACGCGGTGCAGGACCACGTTCGGGCGGCGATGCCGGAGGTGGCGAGGGTGCTCGTCCACGTGGAGCCCAGCGCAAGTTGAAGCGCAATCGAACATGAATCGGAATTCATGTTCGTCGGGCGATCTCCGTCGTCTACGCCGATATGGGTAGCACGATGTTGTGGATGCCGATGGGGCGGAGGGCCACATCGGAGACGAGAGGAAGAGCCGCGGCGCCGGGAATGGACCGGTTGCCACGATGCGAAGAACGGCTGGTCCGGAACGCGGACGGCAAGCGGTTCGAGGTCGCGCACGTCACGACGATCGAGGGCGGCGAACTGCACTTCGCCCTGCGCGCCGCCGACGGCGAGCGCGTTTCCCTCTGCACCGAAGGCTTCTTCCCCGCGAACGGCGCTCCCCCCTTCCGCTTCGACGCCTGACCGCGGTAGGCGTCGGATGCGCTCGTGCCGACGCGCGAAGCCGCGTCCTCTCGCCTAGGACCCGTAGACGTTTAGACAGGGCTTGCCCCGTGGGGGCCTTACGTCGCTCGCGAGCGGTAGACGGTAGCCGCTCGCGGGGCAAGCCCTGCCGCACCAACGACCGAACTCCGTTTCTCTAGACCCTCTTCGCGCCTTGGCGAGAGACTCTCCTCAGGATCGCGTGAAGAGAGGAACCCGAAAAGCGGGCTAAACTCCCGGCCCTTTCCCTTGAGTCTCGCTTTCGGCGGTTCGCCCGGGGGATCGCCGGCCCGCGTCGGCGAGGGCATCCCGCAGCCGCTCCCCGATCAACCGCGACTCTTCCCGCAGCCGCTCGTCCTCCTCCTCGAGGCGGCGAACCGTCTCAAGCATCTCGATCTCCGCCTTGCGCGCCTCCTCGAAAGGGTCCACGTAGAGATGACGCAAGGAGAACCCATGGAGTTGCAATAAAATTGTCGATTCTTGATGCAATTTTCGGACGCGAAACCCTGTCGCCTCGGGGGACGAAGCACCCCGTCTAGAGTGCGAGCGCCAATCCTCAAGACGTTAAACCGTTCGTTTCACCACACGGGCGGGGGCCACGGGATCTCGATTCGGGTTCTCGCAACGGCGCCGAGACGATCGTAGAACGGCTTCCTCGTGCGCGGTCGATCCTCGACGGATCGTTCGTCGGCCGCGAAAGGCGCTCAGTCGACCGCGATGAGGGTGACGGAGAACGCACTCCCTGCCGCGGCCGGGAGCGCAGCCCCCAAGAGACGGCGATAGCGGACCGCCTGGTCCGGGGTGAGCAAGGCGATCGCGCCCGCCTCGGCCTCGCGTTCGATCGTCGCCAGTGCTTCTCCCTGCGCGGCCAGTTGCCCTTTGTACCAGGCCTTCGCCTTTTTCGCCGCCTCGCCGGTCTCCATTGGGATGAAAAGGAAGAAACCCTTTACGCAGGCGCTTCGGCGCTCGATCACCGAGCGGCTCAGCCGATCGAGCGCCGCGACCTGCCCTGGATCGAGCGTCAGCCGATCGCGCAGCGCCGGCCACAGGAGCGCCCGAAAGCCCACCGACTGACACTGGAGCGCCGCCAAACGAACCCGCTGATCGGGGACGAGCGCGGCCAGAACCCGCGCGTCCGCCTGGCGCCAATATTCGTTCACGACGTCTCCGAATTCTCGTTCGACTTCGCGTCGCGCGGCGTCGAACCGGGGCTTGAACTCGCCGTCCAACTGAGGCTTGAGCAGGCGGAAGAAGGTCCGCTGGACGGGCGAGAGGCCGAGGTCGCGTCCGACCTCGGGCATCTCGACGAGCGTCAGCGCCGAGGCCGGAACAAAAATATAGGGCTCCGCGCCCGGCGTGGCGGAGGATTTGGCCGCGGCGGCGACCAGCAGGACGACCGGCAAGAATTTCGGGAGCATCGTTCGGACTCCCCGATAGGACGCGTGGGGCGCAAGACCGGCACGCCCGCCCTTTTCCCCTCTCTTCCGAGGGGCGAAATCCTGAGGCTCGACGCATCGGCGTCCGATCTTTACGGCCATGATCGTCGTCCTCGCGTTTCTGCTCGCATGGGGCGCGCTCGCCTTCGTCGCGGGCCTCCTGTTCGGCCGGATGACGCGCCTGCCCGAAGGCGCCCCGGCGGACGGGCCGGAGACGGCCCTCGCTTCCGTGGGGTGAGGCCCGAGGCCGCCGCGCACCCGGACGAGCGGTCTGTGAAGCTATCGCAGCCGGAAGTTCGAGGCGGCGGACACGTCGCGCCACAGGCGGCGGACCGCGGTCTCGACGTCGGCGCCCCGGCCTAGGGACGCCATCGGACCGCCGCCGGACCGGGCGTTGCCGAAGTCGCAGGCGGCGAACGACGGCACGTTGGGCGGCGCGACCCTCGTCACGAACTCGTACACGGCGGCCGCGAACTGCTCGTAGGACGGGTCCGGGAGGGCGCACTCGCCCACGATCGTCTGTCCGCCTGTGGGCGTACGGCTCCAAACGGAAAGGGTGAGGGTGGGCATACCCGGTCCGTTCCACGCCGTCGAACCTCCGGCCCCGGGTTATTGGACAGGAAAATGCGAGGGCAAGAGCGTCGGGAGGGGACGGAGTCTGCCCACCGGGTGGCGCTCAAGGGGCGAGGATCAGCAAGAGCGCCGCGCCATCGATCGCGGTCGCCCCGCCGTCGACCGATCCGACCGCGTGACCGAAGGGGTCCAAGATATTCTCGCCGCTCACCGAGCCCAACGCGTGACCGAAAGGATCCAGGACCGTCGAGCCGCTTACCGATCCCATCGTCTTTCCGAAGTCGTCGAGGATCGTCCCGCCGTTGACCGACCCCACCTTTTTTCCGAGTTCGTCGAGGATCGCTCCGCCGCTCACCGATCCGAGCGTCTGCCCGAAGTTGTCCAGAATAATGTCCATGCTCTTTCCGACTCACCTCCTTTCCGAGAGAAGGGTTTGAGAGTTTTCGGCGACGAATCGAATCGCCGGGGATGAGTTTAGACGGACCGCGGGGACAAAACTCCGATCCAACCCGCCCACCTTCTCTCCTAAAGAAACGGGGTCGCGAATCGGAGTTCGCCCCCACCCTGCCTTCTATCTAGGAAAGAACGGGTGACGGGCACGGTCATCCCCTCGCCCCGTGGCACCCCTTGTCTCCTAAGCCTCACGTGTGTTCCGCACGGCTACGATCGCAGCCGCCCTACCCCACTCTTTCCCAAGAGAGGTCCCCCGTTCCGAGCTGGGAAGAATAAACAGACGAATGTCTACCTAAAATTGAATGTCTCGCTCCGGGGCGTTGTTGAAGCGGTCTGTGACGGCAAGCGCGACGCATCGAGGGGTCGACCTCTCGCACCACCAGGACCCCGTGGACTTCGGCACCCTGAAGTCCGGGGGCGTGGAGTTCGTGGCGCTCAAGGCCACCGAGGGATCGGCCTACTCCGATCCCACGTTCGAGGACCGCCAGGCGCGGGCGCGGCGGGTGGGATTCCACCGGCTGGCGTTCTACCACTTCGTGCGGCCCCTCGACGACCCGCGCATGCAAGCCCTCCGTTTTGCCCGCGTGGTCGGCGACCTTCGCCCGAACGAGCTGCTCGCGCTGGACGTGGAGCCCCTGACGGACCCTTCCCGGGACTGGTCGCGACTCTCCGCGATGGCCGGGCGCAACGTGGTGATCTCCCTGCTCGAGACGCTCAAAGGCGCGCTCGACCTCACGGACGGGCGCGTGCTGCTCTACGGCTCGCCCGGATGGCTTCGGGAACGGTTCGGGACACGGCTGGCGGACCTCACCGTCATGCCTCTGTGGGCGGCGCGCTATTCGACCGCCCTCGGCGACGTCTCGCCCTGGTCCCACGCCACCGTCTGGCAAGACTCGGAGCACGGCGCCGCTCACGGCGCCGGCGCGCCGGGCGAGGTCGACACGGACCTTTGGCTCGACGAGGGGGCGTGGTAGATGGATCCCGTTCTCAAGGCCTACGCCGACCAGGGCGTGCTCGCGCTGTCGTTCGGCATCCTGCTTGTCGGCGCGATCTGGATCATCAAGTACCTGCTCACCAACGCCGCCTCCGAGGGGAAGGAGTGGGGCGACGTGCTCCGGCAGACGTCGACGACACTCTCCCGGGTCTGCGAGACGATGGAGGAGATGAAGTCGGAGCTACGCGAACTCTCGCGCCGCATGGACGACCGCGACCGGAGGCACCCATGACCGTCACCGGGGTCTACCTCGCCCTGCGCTGCGCGGGGCTCGTCGCGGAGTGGATGAAGGGCGACCGTGACCGCCGCGCGTGGGGGTTGAGCGTCGTCGTTCAGGCGGGCTTCGTGCTCTGGGCGGTCGCCACCGGCTCGCTCGCGCTCGTCCCGCTCATGGCGCTCGGCATCGCGGTCTCCATGCGCAACCTCTGGGAGTGGAGCAAGCCGCAAGGCCGCCCCTACGTGGTCACGCTGGAGAACGAGCTGGCGGAGACGGTGGAGCAATACGCCGAGCTCCTCCGCCGGTTCGAGGCGCGCGTGGAGCAGGACGGCCAGGTGCGGCACGACCGTGCCCGGTACACGCGTCGGCTGAACACCTACGCGCACGACCTGCGGGCGCTCGCCCTGGCGGCGGGCGCCGACGCGCCGCCGGTCCCCGAGCCCCCGAAGGAGGGCGCATGAAGCTCTTCGACGGCCACCTCGAGGCGACGCCCAAAAGCCTGGGCGCGGTCGGGCTCGCGATCGTCGGTATCGCCCTGGCGTGGGGCTTCCTCACGCCGAACGAGGCCGCGTCGGTGAGCGCCCTCGTCTCCGCCCTCTGCGCGCTGGTGGTGCCGAGGAGGGAGGGGTGAGGGGAAGAGGAGAAAAGGAAAGGGGGAAAAAGTTAGCGGGGTGACGCCCACCGTCTCCTCTTCCTTTCCTCATCCCCCTAGTTCCCTCTTCCCCCTTCCCCCTTCCCTCTTCCCCCTTCCCTCTTCCCTCTTCCCTCTTCCCTCTTCCTTCTTCCCTCTTGCCTCTTGCCTCTTCCCCCTGATTCCCCATGAAACCCCTCCTTTTTCTCGCCCTTCTCACCCTTTCGTGCGCGCCGTGCCGGTCGAAGGCCCAGGCCTTGGCGGCAACCGCCGATGCGAAGCCCTCGTCGTTTTCGGCGCAGTACGCCTTCGACCCGTTGCAGAAGGGAAAGCCGGTGCAGGTGGTGTCGTACACGGCGAAGACGTTCGACGACGTGTTCGACCGCAAGGGGCTGAGCGTCGACGCGCGGATCCTCGTGGGCGTGCAGACGAACCTCACCCTGGGGACCGCGCTCACCCACACATTCTCGTTCGTCGTGCCGCTCGCCCGGGGCTACCGGCCGAAGATCGACCTTTCCGTCGGTCCTTGGCTGAACTACGGCCTCGGGGAGAAGCGGTTGCGCGGCGGCCTCTATCTCGGCGTCGGCGGCTCGTTCTAAGGCCGCGGTAGAGGGATCCCGTCGGCACGAAAACGTCCGACGCCGACCTTAATTTTCTCTCGCGCTAGGTGCCGATGACCGACGTGTCGTTGGCCACGCGCTTGGGACCTTCCGCGCGGCCCTCGAAGAGGAGGATCACCTTGCCCGTCGCGTCGTCGGCCCCGAAGACCGACATCGACACGAGCCGCGCGCCTCCGCGGATCGCGTGGGCGAGCGCCTCGTTGATCGCTTGCTCGTCGGGCGCGCCTTCGACCACCCGCACGAAAGGATTGTTCACTCCGAAAGGGTAGCCCATATCGCCCGTTCCTTCCTGCGAACGGCCGCCGAGCGTCAAGTCGGGGACTCCGCGGGTCGGGGTGCCACGGGACCAGGGATGACCGTGCCCGTCGAGGTGCTTCTCGGGTCGTCCAGGACACCTACTGGCATGTCAACCTTCATTTCACCTGTAGCCGCGGGAGGGTTCTTGCCCGCGTCGCGAAGCGATCCGCCACCCCACGAGGTCGGCTCCGCACGCGCAGGCACAAGCCATCCTGCGGCGACAAGATCCCTCAAATGAAGATTGACAAGCCACTGGTCCGGTAGCACCCCAAGTTCCCTCCCGAAAAACGCCCTCGAAGCCCAATCTTTACGGCGCGGCGTAGGTGATCAGGGTGCCGGTCTGCGGCGGCTCGGCGCCGGGCTGAGCCTCGAGCGGGACGCCGATGGAGAAGGCGACCACGTCGGTGTCCGCCGGGGCGAACGTCGGCCCCCAGACCCAGGTTCGGTCGAAGTCGAGCGCCTTCGCGTCGTAGGCGAGCGCCTGGACGATCGTCACCTCGGGGTTGTACGCCCGCATCGACGTCTCGAGGCCGTCGTTGCGCCGGGCGAAGACGAAGAAGGCGCCGTTGCACCGCGTGTCCGCGACCTCGGTCCGCATCGGCCGGACGTACGCGCGCAGCGGCTTCCAGGGGAGCGGCCCGAGCAACGCCGCCTTGCACGCATCCCAGTTCCGGACGTCGCGGGCGAGCGACGACGAGCGGGCCTCGCCCTGCACGCCGATCGCCTTGCGGTCCGACTTCCGAATCACGATCGCGGCGTTGAGCCGCTCGTCGTTCGGGACCTTCGTGTCGTACACGTAGTAGAAGCGTGCGACGCCGGCCGCGCCCGGGCCCTCGCCAAGCTCCCCCTGCTTGATCTCGATGGGATCGCCGAGGGTCTGGTGGACGGCGTCGGCGTCCTTGCCTACCAGGGCGGTCAGTCGCTCGACCACCTTCCAGTTCGAGGCGGCGACGCTCGGCACCTGGGGCTTGGCGGGCATCAGGGCGAGGGCGAGGCTCAGCATCGTTGTTGGGAGTACCCCATCGCCCGAGTTTCGGTTCCCGGCGTTCGAAATCGCGCGGCGCGACCGGAAAGCGCCGGGGCGATCACCGGCGGCACCAAACGCTTCGGGTCTGAAACTCATCGGGACGACGATGCGCTTGCCCAGGATCCCCGGGCGGGATGCTTTCGTAGACCAAGCGTGCGTTCCGAGATTCGCCGCCTCCGGCCGATCGCCCTGCTCCTCGCGGTGTTTGCCGCCGCGCTCGTCGGATACAGCCGACTCACGCCCCCCCCCCGGGCAAGCCCCGAGACCTTATCGCCCGGGCGTGGACGATCGGCTACGGCGACTCCGAGGCGAGCGTGCGCCAAAAGCTCGGCACACCGACCCGCGAGTCGAAGTGGTCCGACGACGCGCGGCTTCTCCACTTCGAGGCGGGTGGCCAGGCCGTCGAGGTGCTCGTCGGATCGATGGGCGTGGCCGGGACGAAGGCGTTTCCGCGGGCCTCGGACGCCTGGAATTTTTATCGCATCGTGACGGGCACGCCGAGCAATCCGTCCAACGCGCGGTGAAGGGCCCTCGATAAAACTCCGATGTCGAGTGCGGGACTTTAGAGGCCGTTGCGTGGAGTGTTACGGTCGCCCTTGGGCCTTCGTTTCCTCTGAATCGGCGGATGACGGCGGTGCCGACCCAGACACTCCGCACCCTCGGATCACGCGCTTAAAAAGCCTTCATTGTTACGCACGCGCAAAGATGCCAGGTTTGCGTTTCTCGTCATCCTAGACTGCCGAACGGGCGTCGATTGGGAGTAAATTCCTCTTGGCGCGCCCTTTGGGTTCGCTTCCCGAGGGCCGTTTGAGCCCCAGAGGAGAGCCATGGTCCGAACCGCATGCATGGCGCGAAGGACCTTTAGGAGAGATCCGGGGCCGCGCGAGCGGCCCTCCCGATCGAGTCGTTTTCCCTCCCTCGTCCGGAGGGCTTTCTCGTCCCCTACTCGACGTTCGCCGGCGTGAGCGCGGCGTCGTCGATGCTTACCGCGAGGCTCGCGGGCGAGCGGCCGGTCCGATGGGGACGACGGAGCGGGACCGGGCCGCGGCTCGCCGCTTCGCCTGGTCGGTCGACCCACCGCAGTCGCCGTCGCACGGATCGCCGCCGGTGGTACCGTCCCCGCCCGTGGTCTCGTCGCCGCCGGTGTTCGAACCCGAATCGGTGCCCGTATCCCCGTTGTCGCCGGAATCCACCGGCGGAACTTCGCCGGTGTCGATCGAGCCGATGTCGCCCGAAGCGCCGGCAGAGACCTCACCGCCGCCACAACCGGAGAGCGCGAGGA
>CAXUKB010000032.1:13936-21242 GCA_964251345.1 uncultured Fimbriimonas sp.
CGAAAAAGAACGGAAGGACGAGGAGAAACGGACGCGAGAGGCGGCTCATGGCGCGAAAGGGATCACGCGCCACCCCATCCGGGGACTCGCACCCATCGGCGGATGGCGTCGAGAATCTTGACGAACCCTAAGGGCCGGGGGGTTCCCGGCGGGAGCGGGAGCCCAGATCTTGGAACTCCTTCACTCCCGTCCTCGACTTTCGTCGAGGCTCTGTCGCCGCAGGATGGCTCGTGCCCTCGCGTGCGAAGCCGTTCTCGATTCGACGCGGCGGCACGAGATCATCCGGTGCCTACCCTCGATCGATTAAGGCCCGTTCGATCACCCTTTTCTGCCCTTTTGCGCCTTGGCGAGAGCTTAAAGGGGTCTCTCGCCAAGGCGCAAAGACACGAAGGGAATCTCCGACCTCGTCGCTCGGATCTCCCGCCTCGCCTTCGAGTCGCGCGGGGTTTAAACGCCGCGCTCGCCGTCTTTCCGGAGTGGACGGAGGGTTTCGCGAGAATCGTCGCGGATCGTCGATTTCGCGCGAACCCTGCTGCGAACCTTGGGGTCAAGCTCCCGATGCCGACGTTCCCAAGAGAACATTCGCCCGTCGCCTTCGCCCGAACGCACGTCGAGACGTTCGAGCTTCGCGTCGAGCGCCGACGGCACGAGATCGAGACGGGCACGCATGTGGTCGACGAAGCGATGACCCGCAACTGGCTCGCCAACGACGAGGAGCAGCTCGCCTGGTGGAGAGACGCCCTGGATGACGCTCTGCAGGCGCCCGGCGAGGAGAAGCCTCCCGAGTAGGGCCGCTCCCAAAGCCCAATGCTCGCGATCGGCCCTCCGCTCAAGGCTTCGCGAGGGTTCGGTCGCGTTCTCCTCTTGCGTGCCCCTCCTTTGCGTCTTTGCGCTTTTGCGAGAACCCGAATCGGGGTCTTGGGGCCGACCCGCCCGAGTTGTGAAACGAACACTATGACAGGTCCTAGTGACCGGTCAAGGTTCATTCGCGGGGTGTCGGCGACGCCTCGTCGCCCATACGATCGCCAAGAGACCCGTAGCCGCGGGAGGGTTCTTGCCCGCGTCGCGAAGCGATCCGCCACCCCACGAGGTCGGCTCCGCACGCGCAGGCACAAGCCATCCTGCGGCTAAAGCCTCGGTGGGAGCCCCTCGCGGCGGCTAAAGCCACCGGCCACAGCTCGAACGATGAAGATTATCAGGCCCTAGGAAGTCGAAGCTTCCAGGGGAAAATGCGGGCCGTCGTCGGCCCGCCAACGAAAAGCGGCCCAATGACCGGCGCCTTCCTGCAAGGTCCCCGGCGCATTAAGCCCACGTTCATTATTCGCGTTCCGAACCCGAGCGTGCAACGATTAAGCGTTACCAGGGCGATTCATTGCGCGAGGATCGACAGGGAAGGAAAGGGGAGCGGCCTATCGACTCTCCTAGACGGACGAGCGAAGAAGCATCGTCGAACGGGAGTAGTCGAAGACGAGGTCGCAGCCCTGAAGCGCCGCGCCGCCGAGGACGGCGTCGTAGTCGGCCTTGCGGCCGTTCTTGCCCTTGTCGGTGAGCACCAAGCGGCCGCTCCCGCGAAGCCGTTCGTCGCCGATCGCAACGGTCAGGGCATCGATCGCTCGGGTGGTGGCCACACCGCCGAGGCCGGCGGGCGCCATCACGTCGGGCAATCCTTCGGACGCCTCGTCCAGCCGCTCGTGCCGAACAAGCCGATTCGTGACGTCGACGCCGAAGGCCGAGCCAGTGTCGATCGCGAGCGTCGCCTTCACGGTTTTTCCGAAGGGGGCCGGAAAGCTCAGGGTGGCCTGGACGGTCGGAATGCCGTCGCGAAGACGGAGGGGAACCGATGAGAAGCCCATCGGTGTGACGTAAGACTTCGCGTCGAAGAGGCGCAGCCGCCGCGAAGGGTAGTCGATCTCGATCACGTAGGCCTCAGAAGACCGAAGCCGACGATCGTCTCGAGGGGATGCGTTTCGTTGCCCGCGATGCCGACGAGCGGCAGGGCCATATCGACCGGCGTTTCGACGTCCGTCCCGCCCAGCCGGAGCCGGAGTCCTTTCGGCTCCCATCCGGGCGTGATGTCGGGGCCGTTGCCGTAGACGTGGGCACTCCGTCCTTCCGTCGCGCCCACGGCCCGGGCGACCCCGTCGTCGACGGCGTTTACGCTCGCCCCAGTGTCGAAGACGGCTTGGACGGGCCGCCCGTTGAGCGTCGCCTCGATCCAGATGTGATTGCCGATCGTCTCGAACGGAATCTCCGCGACGGGCCTGGACGTCCGGACGATGGCCGCGCCCACAAGGAGGGAAAGCACCTGCGCATCTTACTCCGTCGTTCGACCGGCCCGATCCTCGTACGATGGGAACGATGAAATCCACCCGTCTCGGCCGTTCTCAACCTCTGGATCGGGAGGGGCACTTGGCGATGGACCGCGTCGCGCCCGTCGTCTCGAGAGGGCCTTAGACCGCGTAAGGGCCGCCGATCTCCGCTCGCGAAAGGCTCGTCAGGAGACTCTTGCAGGGCAAGCCCTGCCGCTACAGCCTGTTTCTCTAGACCCTTGAAGGCGTGAGGAGAGGATCTTTTTGGGTGGAAACGGGTGCCTGGAGGCCGGATGAGGCGACTTCACGATGAAGACCGAAGGGCGTGTGGTGCCAAGGTCCCGGTTTTTTTGATGGTGGATCGCGTTTCGGCTTATAATCCTCCGGTGACGCGGCGCGTTTGGCTGCTCTTGGGGTTCTTTGGCCTAGCGTTCGTCGGGATCGGGGCTTTCTGGCTCACCGTCCGGGACAACGGGGATCTCACGACTCCGCCCGTTTTGGCGCCTCGCAAGCGCGCCCCCGCTCCGCCGAAGCCCGTGGTCCAAAAGCCCGACCCGCCGAAACCGGAGGCGCAGTGGCGGGCCGAATCGGGGGTGTTCACGGGCGACGGACCGGTGCAGGTCCGGGTGACCGGAGCACGCGCGAACGTAAAGCTCGGGGTGATGGAGGCGAGGTCGGACTACCGCTACGTGGTGGTGTCGGTCGCGATCGCCAACCGCGGGACCCGGCCGCAGGTCGTCGGCCCCGACGACTTCCAACTCACCGACCGCACCGGCTTCGCCGCGCGCTACGACAACCAGACGTTCGGGCTGGCGACGCCGCTCAAGGCCGACCCGATCGCGCCGGGCGCGATCGCCGTCGGCCAGATGGCGTTCTACGTGCCGAAGGCCGCCCGCTATGTTCTGGTCGCGCGAAACTCGGCGGGCGGCGACATCGCGAAGAAGGCCGTCTACCCCTGACGAATGGGGAGCGATCGTGTTATCCTTAGAGCGATGAAAGATTACGGGGCGGGTCCCGGTTCTGCGGCGTGGGCCCACGTCGAGTCGCGCGGCTACGTGCTCCGGCCGGGCAAGCGCGGACAGGTCTGGATCGACGCCTTTCCGCGCGAGCCGGACCGAGGCTGGCGTCCTCTGTCGGTTCCGGCCTCCCAAATCGCGTTCCTCGCGCGGAGCCTCGGCTACCCGGAGCCCGCCGCGACGACTCGACGTGCCTCCCGAGCTCAGCCGCTGGGCGGTTGAGAGGCGCTCGTCCTCGCGCCCGTGGGAAGCCGCATTAGGCGTGGCGTCGATCGGTACTTCAAGGTGGGGCTCGCATTGCGGAGCATCCGACGCCACGGCGGCGGTCGCCGTAGGAAGGCGATGCGACGCCCTCGATAGCATAAGGGTGCCACGGGTAGAGGGATGTTCGTGCCCGTCACCCGTGCCTCTTGGGTCTACTCGATCACGGGTGACGCCCGCACAAGGCATCGGTCTCTACCCGTGGCACTCCGGCATGTTTCGAGAGGACTGGCGGGTCGCTAGCCGATGCCCGGCTTGGGCCGGGCGGCGGCGGCTTCGGCCGCGTGATCGTGGCGGGCGCGCAGCCCGAGCAGATAGCCCACGAGAATCGCCACGATCACCGCCACAAAGACCGGGAACGACTCGAAGGACCGACGCATGGGACGGTAAGGACGCGTGACCGAGCCGTTTCGCCGCACCTTTCGGCATTCGCGGCTCCGAAGAGGCCGCGTCGTTACCCGGTACGGCTGGCGAAGCGGGCAAGGTTCGTCTCCCCGTCCTTCGACCGATCGTAGCCCTGCAGCCCCTGGTAAGCCTTGGCCTCGTCGGTCGGCACCGCGATCCCCTGGGACGGGGGCGTCACCCAGTGGACGCGGGCGGTGGCGTCGCGGTAGTAGACCTGTCCGTTCTTGGAGAGGTAGTAGACCGGTTGTCCCGCGGCGGGAGCGGTCGCGCCCGCGGCCTTCGCGTTCTGGTGGCGGCGGTAGAGGTAGTACAGCGCCGCGGCTCCCACGAGGAGAACGACCCTCTTCTTCGTGCCGATTCCCTGCGGCGCGGCCACGGCGAGGGTCGCGGCGGCGGGTCCGACGTCGGAGACGCCCTGGGCCGCGGCGGGAGCGGCGAGCGGGAGGACGAGCGAGGCGCAGGCCACGGTGGCCAAGGCGCGTCCGCGCATTCGGTCGGCAAAGCTGAGAGCGTTCATGGAAATCCTCGCCCGCGAGTGGGCTTCGTTGGGGGACGGAAGGACGGGGACGAGGGTTCCGGGGAGAAGGAGAAGAGAGAAGAGGATGGAAGAACCGGTGGAATGCGGAGCTTCGGCGCCGCATTTCATCAGGAACTCTAAAATGTCTAACGAAACCGTGGGTGCTCCAGCAGGCCCCCGCAATCGAGCGCTCGCAGGCTCGCTTGAGAAAGCGGTGGCGGGCCACCGCACTCTACATCGGCGTCTTGTCAGGAGCTCTTAGCTCGGTGCCTTCCGTTCGCTCCGGCCGATGAGTCGGCGGGTTAGAGCGGGGCTTCAGATGATCTACGCCCGCCACCCTCTTGTCCCCTTCCCTCTTCCCCCTCTTTCTACGCGTCGCGGACGAGATGGCCGCCGGGGCCGACGGTCACGCCGAAGGCGCCACGCTCGTCGTGGGAGAGGTAGTCGAACTCGCGGATGAGGCGCTCCTCCTCCTCGCGAAGGTAGAGGGTTCGGCCGCGGTCTTTGGGGCCGCCGAGGGGAAACACGGTGGCGGCACGGCGTTGCTGGAGGTCTCCCGTCGGGCCGGGAACGAAGTCGATTTCGAACGTGCCGAAGACGACGACCCTCGCGGCCTCATCGACGGTGAGTGGCCTTAGCATCCGTCATTATAGTCCCGTTTTTGCGGACATGGCGGCGATTCCTCGCGTAAAGGGGCGAGCGTCTCCAATTTCGACTTCACGATTCCTAAGATTCACGGCATGACCGTCGCCCTGATCTTTTCGACCCTTCTCGCCCTGTCCCTCTCCCTCGTCGGCTTCTGGTTCGTGCGAAGCTGCGACATGCTGGGCTGCGTCGAAAGCGAATAGAGACGACGCCGGGCTTTTGGATCTGACGCCCCCTTTGAACGGCGGACGGAAAAAATTCGCGCGTCGGCCCCCTAAAGGAATCGGGAATTCGGACGACACTGGTAATTAGACGAGGACCACTCGGCGGGATCTCCCGATCCTTGCCGCTTCACCCGCAACGCCGCCGGAATATTCCCCGTCCGCCCGTAGACTGAGCCCGGCAAGTTTGCCACGATTCCCATGAAGACCCCGTCCGCCGCCCGCGTCATCGCCGTTCTCCCCTTCCTTGCGGCCGCCCTCGGCGCCCAGGCGAACCTCATCAATTTCGATAACCATGCGGACGGCGCGAGCGTCGGCGACACCTATCTCGCGTCGGACGGCGTTTCGTTCGTCGACGGCGAGTTCCTCAACGTCGGGAGTTCCGCGCCCTCGCCGTCGGGCATCCTGTTCGACGATACCTTCGGCACGATCACGATGAACAGCGTCGCGAACGTGCTGACGACGAGCGTGAGCTTCTTCTACACCTCGAACAGCATGGGCTCGGGCCAGAGCAACGGCGTGACCCCCTCGGTTTCGGTGTACAGCGGCGTGAACGGCACGGGCCTCCTGCTCGGAACGCTCGGCCTGTCCGACACGACCACCGCGGGCCCGGTCTACGTCCCGGCCACGCTCGCCTTCGCAGGGGCGGGCCACTCGGTGGTGCTCAGCGGCGTGCCGAACCACATCCTCTACGACAACCTCTCGTTCACGTCCGCGCCCGTTCCGGAGCCCACGTCGGTCGCGGCCCTGGGGGTCGGCGTCACCGCCCTGATGCGCCGCCGCAAGCGCGCGTAAGCCCTTCCCGCCTTTGGCACCGAAGGCCGGTTCTCCCCCGTGGGAGAACCGGCCTTCGGTGCGTTTTCGGCTTTGGGGAAGGTGAGAGGCGGGTCGAGGGGTTAGGAGAAGGGAGAGGACGGGGGAAACGGGAAGAGGGAAACGAAGCAAAGCGTTGGGAAGGACTCATCGTATTCCCGCCTTTTCCTTCTTTCTCCTCTTCCCTGTTCCCTCCCTCTACCGCCATGACCGCCGACAAGACCAACTCCATTTTGCGTTTCGCCAACCGCCTCACCGGACTGAACCGGGCCAAGCTGGACCTCGAGTACGAGACGATGAACCTGCGGGCCAAGGGCCTGCTGCCCACCGACGCGGGGGCGCCGCCCGAGGGCGTCGTCGTCGGGACGGACGGCAACGTCGAGGGCACGGACCTGCCGTGGGCCGACTTCGCCGCCGCCATGGGCGGCGTCCAGGCGATCGAAACGACGCTCGGGGCGAACGACAAGGCGGTGGAGAACGCCCTTCTCCGGTTCCAACGATGATGCCCGGGGCGCAGGTCGGGTTGGAGCTCGGCGCCGCGCCGCGCGGCGCCGTCACGCCCGGGGGCGCCCCCGCCTACGAACCCAGGGGCGATTCGAGTCTCTACGTGTGGCTCGAGCCCGGCTATCCGGGCTCCGAAGAGTACGATCCTCAGTACGGCCGCACCTTCGCGGCGCACTCGATGGTGTCGCCGGACGGGGTCGACCGGGTGTTCTACCAGCCGAGCGACAATCTCTACCTCATGCCGGTTCGGCAGGGCTGGGTCAACGGGACCACGGCCCAGCATTGGGAAGGCGGCCAGTTCTGGGCGAGTCACAACGTGGCGTCCCTCATGCAGGGCAGCAACGCCTACACCCTCGTCTACGCCTGGCAGATGGACCCCGACGTCGGAGGCAACAACCACTTCTTTATGCAGGCGGTGGACTCTAGCGGCTCCGCCAAGATCAACTCCTGGTGGAACGGATCGCAGATCCTTGAGCGCACGAGCACCCCGGGATCCCCTTACGCGCTCTACGGCCTTTACGACTTCAGCCCCGCCATCACGGTCCACGGCTACGATGGCGCGTCCTTCTTCAACCGCACCTACGTCTCGGGCGGAAAGTACGAGGCGATCAACGA
>CAXUKB010000033.1:0-20699 GCA_964251345.1 uncultured Fimbriimonas sp.
GCTCGACGGCCGGAGCGTCGATTGGATGGAGAAGGTCACGGATTAGCAGCAAAAGAGACGAGCAACATCAGGGGTGATCGCTCTCACATATCTCTCGCGACCTCGAAGGGAATATCTCTTCGAGGAGTTCCTTAACTCTTTCTCGGCGGTGTTCGGCAGGCGAGTCGAGGGCACATCAGAGGCCGCTCGCGGCGAGCGCCCGCTCGGCGAAGGCCGGGTCGCGTGCCGGATTGTCCAGCCTCGCGCCCATGCGCAGGACGTTCGCGACGAACGCTCGGCATTCCGCGTCTTTCAGGCTCGATGCGCGAGACCAAATGAGGTCGTTGGCGAAGCGCGGTTCCATCCCCTTCGGGAGCCGCGTCGGGTCGAGGTCGGCGTTCAAGCCTCCGCCACCATGGACTGGGACTGCGAGAGCTTCGACGAACCAGACGACGACCAGACTGCCGGCCCACTTGAATAGAAGCATCGTCGTCTTGAGTTACGGCCCACTCTGCTCTTGAAACTCTTGTGTGGTTTACAAGTCGAGCTTTTGGAGGAAGGAGTATCGAACGAGAACGTAAGCGTCAGGAAAGTAAACCGGCCACGTTGATCGCGAACCGCGCCCGGCAGCACTCGAAGACGCTCCATGCGTCATCGAGTGCGCTTCTTTCTTCGTTTATCGGATCGGAGAGCATCGGGGACGACCGTTTGATTTCCGCTCAACGGCGGAACCATCGACGCATCGCGAACTCGCGATTGAAGGGCCAAAGCGAGTCGGTTCCGAGAAGACACGGAACCGACTCGCCCGAAAAAAATCGTTCCCTCTGCTCGGTTCTCCCTTTTAAAAAGAGACCAGGAAGGCAGAAGGACCTTTATACATCGTGAAAAATTGAGAATCCATTCAGGAACGGGACGGCTATCTTAGAGCAGAGGTTACATGGAGTCGGTCGTGGCGCAAAACCCATGGCCAGGACCAGTTGATGTTAAAACGCAAACTCACGACCCTCGCGCTCGTCGCCGTGACCGCCTTCGCGCTTGCCGCTCCTCACAAGATTTCCGCGGCCCAGGCGGGTAAGATCGCGCTCGCAAAGGTCCACGGTAAAGTCCAGGGCAAACCAAAGCTCGAGAACGAGGACGGCGTCTGGCAGTACGCGGTCATCGTAATGTCGGGCAAGACGATGAAGGAAGTCGGAGTGAACGCCGACACGGGCAAGATCACCGCCGTCGAGACAGTGACGGCGGCCGAAGAGGCGAAAGAAGCCAAAGAGGACGCCATGAAGTCAAAGGGCAAAGCTAAGAACGGCTGAAAAGCCGCGCTCGATAAGCCCCTTTCCTCAATTCGATGGAAGGGGGCTTTTTCGCTTTGCGAAGAGAGTCGTTGGCTAAAACGCCCCTTTGAGAGCGTTCGCTTTGTCCTGAAGGCTGATTAAACGCGGCACCGGCAGGGGACTTCCGACATTGAGAGTGGATCCACGAGGAAACCAAAAGAAAATGAACGTTAGCTCTGCCACCCACGCCAACTCCGTCGCGATGATCGCGGCCATGTCGAACCGCTCCGCGAAGGCCGTGAAGCCGGCCGGTCCTCCGGCTCCCGCACCCGCACCTAAGGCGGTGAATTCCGACGGTGATACCGACGGCGGAAGACTGGACGTTACCGCTTAAACTTCGCCCACCCGTGTTCGGGCGGAAAGGTAGCCCTCCCTGCCGCCCCCAAACCCGTAATCAATCTCGGCAATCGACGGGACTTGCGTCCGCGACTTCGTCGAGCGCAGCCCAATGAAGTGATCGACCACGCCCTATTGAAGGCCTCCGCTCAGTCCTAGCCGTCAGCTTCGCCCGAGCCCTGATTGCCACTTTCCGAACAGGTCTGCCCTTCGAAATAGGGCTTGTAATAGGAGCCTCCTCAGGGGATGGACTTGAAGCTCACGAGGCGTGCGCCCTTATCGTCGCTGACGTTAACCCAGACCGTGTGCGTCGCCGAATCGACCGCGCAGTTCTTGGCTCCTGCGGGTAAATCGACCTCGCCGAGCACCGAACTATCGGCGGTGGAGACGATCGTCATCTTGCCCTTGCCCGGAACGTAAACGCGACCCTGCTTGACGTCAATGGCGATCCCGTCGGTTCCGGCCGCGACTTCGACCGTCTTCAAGACCTTGCCCGTCGCCATGTCGAGAACGACGAGCTTGCCATTTTTCCCTGCGGCGTAGGCCCGGCCCGCCTTCTTGTCCAGCACAAGGCCGTGGGGTGATTTCATCGGCGCGGTGCTCCATGTCGCAACGACCTTCCTTGTTTTGGGATCGATCACCTGAAGGTGGTCCGTCGACTTGATGTTCTCGTAGACCCGATCGGTGGCCTTGTCGTACTCGATAAACTCGGGGGCCTCCTCGACCGCGACCGTGCCGAGGAGTTTGAGGGTCGCCCCGTCGAACACCCAGTTCTCGGTCCCGTCGTCGTGGGCCACGTAGACTTGGCCCCGCTTGGTGTCGACGGCGACGATGTCGCCGGGGCCGGTCAGGGGCGCTCGACCAACGACCTTCAGCGTTTTGCGGTCGATCGCCACGAGTTCGTTGCCCCCGCCGGCGGCAAAGTAGCGGTCGAGCTTCTTGGAGACGGCGATGCCGTTGACGGAGCCGGTTTCGATTTCCTGGACGGCACCGCTCTCGGTATCGAGAACGGCAAGGGTCTTCGCCCCCGAATGGGCGGCGAGGATGCGGTGGTTTTCCGCGTCGAAGGCCATGGCGTCGAAACCGCCCTTCTTAGGCAGCTCGACGGTCCGGTCGATGACGAGCGGGGCAGGCGCAAGGGCGAGGAGAGCGATAAGCGTGGTCATGGATCTTGAGGAGAGGCTACTTAACGAGCGTCGAGTTCTTGTAGGAGTCGGCGACCGCGTCGGCGCAGCTCACGTTGCCCGCCTGAAGCGGATAGCCGTCGGCGATCGCGCCGGAGCCGAGGCCGGTAATGTCGCCGAGGCGATCTTTGTTGGAGCAGAAGTAGAGCCCTTGCGTCTGGTTAAGGGGCAGGCCGATCTGGCCGTGGGCCGCGCTCCAGCCGTTATAGGCGAAGGCGCCAAACTTGATCGACTTCGCATGGCCGTCGCAGAAGTTCATCTGCCAGTTCCCGCCGTGGCGCATCGCTGTTGTTCCCGCCGTCTTGCTCGGCGCGGTGGCAAGATTGTTGTCGGCGGTAATCGCGGGGTTGCCGCCATCCTCGGAGTCACCGAAAGCGAACGTCTCGGCGACCGCGTCGATCTGCGAAAAGTTGTACCCGGCTCGGCTCGGCGAGGCACCGTCGCCCGCGACGAGGCCCCAGCCATGGTCGCTGTCGACCCCCTCGTTGTAGCCGTAGGAGATCATCTTGCCCGTCTGGTTTACGCCGTCATAGCTGGTGTTCGGACGCGTCTCATCGGGGCAGATGAAGAGCTGGTACGACTTGATGTAGGGCTGGATGCAGATGTAGTATGAGTTTTTGCCCTGGCAATTCGTGTTCTGGGTTGCCGAACACTTCGGACCGCCGATGTTGCCGATGGCGTACTTGCTATCGGTCATGAAGGTGTCGTCGTAGTCCCCAGCATAAAGGTACGTGCCGGTCCCGACTTGCTTCATGTTGCTTAGACAGGCGCTCCGTTTGGCGGCTTCTTTCGCTTGGGCGAACACGGGGAAAAGGATAGCGGCGAGGATCGCGATGATCGCGATGACGACGAGAAGTTCGATGAGGGTGAAGGCTTTACGCATAGAGATAGTCCGGCGTAAGCGTAAGGTCGGTACGTCAAACTACCGTTAAGGCCATGTTTGCTGAACGGTATTTCAGTCCAAGATCCACTCAAAAACTTAGTCGAAGCGAAGATATACTCGATGCGTCCACTCTTAACCATGTCCTAACTCGGGTGCGGTTTCGTCTGGAGATGCGGCGTGCCTCCTGTGTCCTCCTGCTTGCCCTGGCGGCTCTCTCATCGGCCAGGGACCACGTTCGGTTCGTCGTCACCGGCGACGATCGGTGGAACACCGGCGCCCCGCGTGCTGGCCTGGACGAAAACGGTGTGAATGTGACCGGCCTCCGGCGGGTGGTCGCATCCATCGTGGCGGAAAAGCCGGATGCGCTGCTTTTTAACGGCGATCTCGTCGGCGGGGCCGACACCGATGAGGCAGAGACATCGCAGTTTGAGACGTGGTTTGCGACGATGAAGCCCGTTTATGACGCGGGCATCAAGGTGCTCGCCGCTCGGGGTAACCACGAGATGCACTGCCCGCACCCCGACGAAGTTTGGCGAAAGGTGATCGCCGGGGCGCACGCGAATCCCCAGGATGGTCCCAAGGGCGAGGAGGACATGACGTATGCCTACCCCCTTAAGAACTGTCTTTTCCTGTCGCTAGACCAGTTCCAGACGAAAGATTTGGGAATCAATCAGGCTTGGCTTGACGCGACGCTGAAAGCGCCGCACCCGCCCCACGTCTTCGCATTCGCCCATAAAATGGCGTTCTTCTCCGGCAACCACACCGACGGCATGAACACCGTGCCCGCCGCGCGGGACGCGATGGTGAAGTCGCTCGCGGCCGCGGGTGCCCGTGTCGTTTTCTTCGGGCACGACCATCTTTACGACCACGCGGCGGCGAAGCTCCCGGGCTGGAGCGATGGGCGGGCGATCCACCAGTTCGTCGTCGGCACGGCGGGAGCGCCGTTCGTCAAGGGCAAGACGCTGACCACGAGCGACGGCGATTGGTCGATTACCCGCGTCGCGCATGTCGAGCAGGCGCTCGGTTACCTCGTGGTGGACGTGGATGGACCGAAGGTGACGATGGTGTACAAGAGTGAAACGAGCCTCGGCCTGTTCCAAGCCGCGGACCAGTACACCTACGATCTAGGCACTCCCTGACCGGGCGAGGTTCGACCCGGATTTCCTGCGAAGCAGGGCTTTTCCAGTTCCTTCTTGTACTTTGGCGCGAAAAGTCGTAGTGCAGTAGAAGAATGATTAGTCTCGAACGATGCGATCTACACCGCTCCCAAAAAAGGCGTTGACCATGATCAACGCGCGAGTCACTGTCAGACCTTAGGCGGAGGATGATGAGGTGCGACGCCATCCATGCTCGCACAAGTTTTGCAATATGGTGTTTACAAGGGATCGATGTTGTCTCACGTTCTAGGAAAGCATAAACCTTTGATTTTCTCTAGCGTTTCCGCGTAACCCGCACAATAACCCCTTATGTGCGGCCAAAGCCAGCGCAGGCCCGTATCGACACAGATCGCCAAAGCATGGGAAGCGGTGAGGCCATGACGAGGTCGGACGAGGCTATCACACCTGTGCCTATCGCTTGCGTCGGCGCAGAAGAACGAGCGTGCCGCTGTTGC
Organism: uncultured Fimbriimonas sp.; assembly: GCA_964251345.1. Classification (GTDB taxonomy): domain Bacteria; phylum Armatimonadota; class Fimbriimonadia; order Fimbriimonadales; family Fimbriimonadaceae; genus Fimbriimonas. The sequence goes on from CAXUKB010000033.1 coordinate 5,323, forward strand.
TCTACGTGAACCGCATCGCGCCGCCGGTCCTCCCAAAGGCGTGATCGCGTCTCCTAGGACTCGGCCAGCGGAGGCGGTCCGTCGAGCCAGTTGAACTCGCTATCCTCGGTGTACTGTCCGAGCGCGGCGGCCCAGTCGATTCCCCAGTCGTGGAAGCCGTTCAGGAGTCCGACGACGGCCTTGCCGGCTTCGAGGCTCGGCGCGTTTACCAGCGTCGCCATCGCCTCCATGATTCCTTCGGGCCGGTTTGTTAGGGAGGAGACCCTTTCCATCAGTCGCTTGTTGCTCGGGAACAGGACCCGGCCGTGCGCCAGAAGCAGGCGGCCCGAGAAGAGTGCCATCTGCGAGGCCGCATACGACAGGAGGAAAGGGTCGCCGCGCCCCTCGGCCTCCTTGAGGAAGAACTGCTGGATGAGAGCCGCGCTGTAGAAGCGCCGGATCTTCTCGTTTCGTTCCGCCTCGGGATAGACGGGGACGCGCGCTAACTCCGCGTCGAGGCCCTCGATCGTGGACCAGACGGCGCGCGCACCGCGAAAAGAGTCCCGGGTCGGTTCGCTCCCCCGTTCGGCGGCGGCCCGAATGAAGGCCTCGTCCACGAACTTCGCGTCCACGTAGCCGCCGTCGTAGTCGGCCAGGTCGTGGTAAACCGCCGCGTAGGCCCGCTCGCGCCGTCGGCGGGCGAACTCCTCGGCGGACACGACGACCATCAGGTCGCCGTCGGACGTAGGCTTCTCGACTTCCTTGGCAAGCGAGCCACCCAGCACGACGGCGCGTACCACGGGGTCTTCACGAAAGTAGGCGACCGCCCGTTCGAGGGTCGACCGGTGGTGGGGCAGCATTCGCGGAGGGTACCGCCGAACCGTCGCCTATGAACGGACCATCATCCGCACATAGCCCCTTTAGGTTCTTCTTACCTGCTCCATAACTTAGGGGAACATAACGACTTTTGTGTGCGATCGTCGCTCCGACCCTTCGGATTCCGAAGGGTCTCCTCCATTCCCAGGGGTGGATAGACTGAGCCCATGTCTGACGGTGAGCCCCGCAGGTTCCTAGCCGCCCTGTTCCTTCTCCACTTGCCGGGGGCGGCTCTCGCCGACACCCCGTCGGTTTCCATTCCCGACACGGGGTGGAACCTGTGGCTCGACAAAGAGGCGAAGTGGAAGGACGAGCCGGTGTTCTATCCCGGCGAGGCCCCGCTCGGCAGGATCCCCGCCCGCCCACCGACTCCCGGCTGGGGTGCGCTGGGGAAAAAAAGGGCGGCCGTCGTCACCCTCCCGACCACCGTCGAGGGGCATTTCTGGGGGACGAACGGCCTCCGGCCCTACCAGAACGAGTACTTCTACGAAAGCCAGGACAAAGCGCCCCGGAACGGCAACTATCTTGGCGTGTCGTGGTGGTGGCGCAACGTGGACGTGCCGCGCGGCTTCGCGGGCAAGAGCGTCATCCTCCACATCCGGGCCGCCAAGCAGCGCGCCGAGGTCTACGTCAATCGGAGGCTCGTCGGCTACCAATTCGTCGCCGAGACCGCGTTCGACTGCGACGTCACCCAGGCGATCCGTCCGGGCGAGGCCAACACGATCGCCATCCGCATCACGAACCCGGGCGGCCGCATGGACTGGGGCGACTGGAGCACCGCCACCCTGGGCGGAAAGACGATCTTCGGGGGCCACGCCTTCGGCGGCCTCGACCGCGGGCTCGTCCTGAGCGCCCACGGACCGGCCCGCATCGCCGACGCCTGGGTGCTGGACACGCCCGACCCGCGGACCGTGTTCCCCCACGTCCGGGTCGAGGGCCGGGCGGGCCAGAGCCTGAAGGGTTGGGTCGATCTCGCGGTGGTCGATCCCACGACCCACGCCGTCGTCGCGCGGGACCGCATCCCCGTCTCCGCGCCTTCGGGAGGGGGCGTCACCGTGTCCAAGCGGCTCTCGATTCCCAAGGCGAAGCTCTGGAGCCCGGACCACCCGAACCTCTACCGGTTGGAGGCCACGTATGCCGGGGCGACGACCGACACGAAGGCGGTCACCTTCGGCTGTCGGTGGTTCGGCCCCGACGGCGTGGGCTCCCACGCGGTCCTCCGGCTGAACGGGAAGCGGATCCGGGTTCTCAGCGCGATCAGCTGGGGCTTCTGGGGCCTCGACGGCCTCTGGCCGACGCCCGCCTTGGCGGAGAAGGAGGTCCGTGTCGCGAAGCGCCTCGGCCTGAACTCCCTGAACTTTCACCGGAACATGCCGAGAACGGAGGCCCTCGACGCGGCGGATCGCATGGGACTGCTGAGGTACGCGGAGCCCGGTGGGGGCATGACGCTGTTCTGGAACAAGAAGGAGTCCGACGACCCGGCCCAGCGGTACATGGCCGCGAAGATCGTCGCGATGGTGCGGGACCATCGCAGCCACCCGTCCCTCACGATGTGGGGCGTCCAGAACGAACTCGACGACGACTCGTACAAGCACCCCAACGCGGCGCGGATCCTGCGCGCCATCCACGCCGAGGACCCGAGCCGCCCCGCGATCCTCAAGAGCGGACTCTCGGGCCGGGGCGAGATGTGGATGGCCCCTTACGACGCCCGCGTCTACGTCGACAAGGGGGATGGCGACTCGGGATGGTACGACAACCACACGGTGGGGACGCCGGACGCGTGGACCGACGACGCCTATAAGAGCCCCGCCGATTACGTCTATCGCAACGACGACCGGAGGCAGATCGTCGACTACGGCGAGATGGGCGGGAGCGGGGCCGCGGACGACCACGCCTTGATGCTCCGGCAGATCGCGGAGCTTGGCGGGAAAAGCTACGACAAGGTCGACCACCAGGAGATCGACGCCGCCTACGACAAGTTCTTGGACCGATTCGGGTTCCGGGGCGCGTTCCCCCGGACCGGGAGCCTCTACGCGGCGATCGGGGAGAAGCAGTACGGCTACTGGCGAGACGTGATCCAGTGCGCGCGGCTGAGCGACGCGACCGACTACCTCACCCTCAGCGGCTGGGAGACGACCGCCATCGAGAACCACAGCGGCCTCGTGGACGCGTTGCGGAATCCGCACGGCGACCCTAGGGTGCTCGCGGGCGCCCTCCGGCCCGTCCTTCCGGCGCTCCAGACTCGAAGGTCGGCGGTCGGGGTCGGGGAGTCCGTGACGTACGACCTGTTCTTCCTGGACGAGACGAACGTGCCCTCGCCGGGCACGCTCGTCGTGAGCCTCCGGTCGCCGAGCGGGAAGGTCAAGCGCCTGGAGACCTACCCCGTGCCCAAGTTTGAGCGAGACGTGTTCTCCTACCCGGTCGCGGCGGGGCTCCAGACCCCGGCGCTGACCGAAGCCGGCGACTATACGCTCCTGTTTTCGCTCCAGCGCGCGCAGAGCGCTCCGATCTCCGAGTCGCGCCCGATTCACGTGGTCGACCTGCCAAAGCTCGACGTCGGCACCGTCGCGATGGTCGGCGGCGACCGCGCGGTCGCCGCCGACCTCGAGAGACTGGGAGTCAAGTTCCAACCCTACGACAAGGCCAAGGCTTACCCCTTGATCGTCTGCACCTCGGACCCGTCCGGAACCGCGTTCTCGACCGACAAGGCGGCCGCGGGAACGGACGATCCGGAACTGTACCGGGTTCAGCACTACGGCAAGGCCGGCGAGATGTCGCTTCGCTTCGGAAACCTTCCCGAGGGGCTCGCCAAGGTGACGCTCGGCTTCTCGGAGCCCTACTTCACGAGCCCGAACGCGCGGGTCTTCGACGTCGAGGTGAACGGGAAGACGGCGCTCCAGGGCGTCGACGTCTTCGCCCGCGCCGGCGGTAAGGATCGCGTGTGGACCGCCGCCACGTTCGAGACGACGACCGAGGACGGCCACATCGCCATCCGGCCGGGGCGGACGGAGAAGGACAACGCCGCCTTCGACACCGTCCGCATCGAGGTCGGAGGCAAGACGTTCGCCTACTACTTCGGGACGAAGCCCTACACCGCGAAGGACGGGACCGTTTGGCTTCCGTACAAGCCGTTCGTCGCCCTCGACGCCACCGTGCTCGACAAGGTCCGCGCGGGGGCGTCGCTCCTCGTGATCACGACCGACGACGACGCCACCACGCAGTTGGCGACGGATCTGGCGAACGCGGGGGCCTTCAAGTTCGAGGGGCTCGTGGGTCGCTCGTTCGCGCCCTGGATGGGCTCCTGGTACTTCGTCCGCGCGCATCCCCTTTACGCGGGCCTGCCGACGAACACGGTGATGAAGGGCGACTATCAGGTCGGCGTCGGCGCGTCGAACGGGGTCGTCGTCAGCGGCCCGAACGTCGAGATTCCGACGGGCTACGGCAAGGACCACAGCCGAGTCATCGGCGCGGGCGACGTCGTCACGAGGATCGGCAAGGGAAAGGTGATCCTCCACACGATTCCGCGGATGATCGGTCCCTTTCAGCTACGCTGGCTCGCGAACTCGGTCAGGTTTGCCACGAGCCCGTAGCGGGTTTGTCTTCTGCACCTCCGCCATCCGTTTCCTCCCCCTTGAATCCGGCGGCATACTAAGCGCCATGCCGTTGCCCTTCCTTCTCCTCGTTCCGCCGGAGTTCCCCGTGGCGCGGTACGGCGCGCGGGGGGATGGGCGGACGATGGACACGGCGGCGATTCAGCGGGCGATCGACGCCGCGAGCGCGGCGGGTGGCGGCCGCGTGGTCCTGCCCAAAGGGCGGTTCCTCAGCGGGACGCTCTTCCTGAAGAGCGGCGTGGAGCTGCGGATCGAGTCGGGCGCGACCCTTCTCGGAAGCGCGAACCGCGACGACTACCGGAAGGTGCGCTGGCACGCCCTGATCCTCGCCGACGGGCAGAAGGAGATCGCGATCACAGGCGGCGGCACCGTCGACGGGCAGGGCCAGGCCCTCGCCGCCGACGTGGTTCGGCGCTGGCGGGCGGGGGAATACGGCCCGACGAGCGGCGCGTCGCGGCCCGGCGAGGCGGAGCGGCCGGAGCTTTTGGACTTCGCGAACTGCCGCGGCGTGCGCGTCGAGGGAGTCACCCTGCGCAACTCGTCGTGCTGGGTGCAGACCTACGACCGATGCCAGGACGTCGTCGTCGGCGGGGTGCGGGTGGTCAGCCGCGCCTATTGGAACAACGACGGCTTGGACCTCGTGGACTGTCGAAAGGCCCTGATCGAGAACCTCGACGTCGACTCGGCGGACGACGGAATCTGCCTGAAGTCGGCGGCGGGCGGGGGCGGCTGCGAGGACGTGCTGGTGCGCAACTGCCGCATCCGTTCGAGCGCGAGCGCGGTGAAGTTCGGGACCGGCTCCTACGACGGGTTCCGGCGCATCCGGGTCGAGGGGATCGACGTGCGCGACACCTTCCGCTCCGCGATCGCGCTGGAGGAGGTGGACGGCGGAGTCTTGGAGGACGTCACGGTGCGTCACGTGCGGGCCCGCAACGTGGGCAACGCGTTCTTCGTCCGTCTGGGCGAGCGAACCCGGGGCGCCGGAAAGTCGGCCTTGAGGAACGTCCTTATCGAAGACCTGCAGGCGACGATCCCTGCGGGCAAGCCCGACGCGGGCCTCGCCTACGAAGGGCCGCCCGCGCTGGAAAAGACGAACCCGCCTCCCGCGAGCATCGTGGGCCTGCCCTCCCAGCCCATCTTCCTTGTGACTCTGCGGGACGTGCGCGTGACCACGGCGGGCGTCGCGGATCCCGCGCGGGCGGTTCCGCAGGAAAAGATTCCCCCGCGGACGGCCGACTACCCCGAGTTCTCCATGTTCGGCGAGCTGCCCGCGTCGGGCCTCTACGCGCAGTACGTGAACGGCCTGACCCTCGACCGCGTCGAGTTCCTCCGCAAGGGCGACGACTTCCGTCCTGCAGTGTACCTCGACTGGGTCTGGAACGCGGACCTAACGGGCCTGCGCCTCCCCTCGCCGGGCGAGGGGCCGGGACTCACTCAACGCCACGCCGCGGGCACTAGAGGAAAAACATAGGGAACGGGTGCCACGGGTAAAGGGATGGTCGTGCCCGTCACCCGTGCTTCTCGATTCCTCCCGGGCACGGGTGACGACCGCACGAACCCTCGGTCTCTACCCGTGGCACCCCGTGCTTCTCGGGACTGCCGCGTCACGGGTGACGACCGCACGAACCCTCGGTCTCTACCCATGGCACCCTGTGCTTCTCGGGACTGCCGCGTCACGGGTGACGACCGCACGAGGCATCGGTCTCTACGCGGGGCCCCCTTTTTCGACAGGACCGTCCGGTCAGAACTGCCGTAGGCTGATCACGTAGCGCACGGTCGCGCCGCCCGTGGTCGCCGGCGGGAAGGACAGGTCGAACACGAGGACGCTGCCGCGCCGCGAAACCGCGCCCGTGCCGGAAAGCGGGGTGGTCGAACCGCTCGGGGTGAGGGCCGCCGTGGTCACGCTGCCGGTGGCGGAGGGGAAGGTGCCGGTGATCGTGTCCGGCGTCGCGCCGGAAGTCGTGTCCCGCGTCACGGCGAGGCTGTACGTGTCGACGTTACCGAGGATCGTGACGTTGCCGGTCGTCGCGAGATTCGACGCGGTGGCGATGGAGGAGGACGAGGCATAGTAGCTCGTCGTGCCCACGTAGCTCCCGGCGAGGGTGCTGGAGCGGCCGTTGCCGCCGCAGCCCGCGAGGGCGAGGAGGGCGAGCGCCCCAAGCGATGCAGACTTCACCCCGTCAGTATATCGGGGGCGTCCTCTTAAAGAAGCTGACGAATCGTTAGGGCGGAAGCCGCGGGACGAAGAGGACGGGGGATACAAAGGGAAGTGGGACGTTTGGCGGGGCGCTTGCCGACGGCGGAAAGGTGCCGTATTATGGAGGTCGTGAGGCTGGATCCCAAGCTCGTGCATCCCTCCGTCTCGAAGACGGCGTCCGCGGTGGTTTGGAACGGCGGAATAGACGTCGGCGGGGGGACGATCTCCGCCTACGAGACGCAGTGGCTCAAGGAGCAGGGGGCGGGGTCCCTCACCTTCGTCCTCGTCGCCACCGCTGCCTTCACCGTTTCCATTTTGGGGGTGAAGGCGATGGGGATCCAGGGTCCGGCGGCGAAGTTCCTGGTTCTCGTGCTGGCGCTGGCCTTCGCGGCGACGCTGATCGTCGGCGCGACGCGCGGCGCTCGAAACGTGACCGTGGGGCAGTACGAAGCGCTCCTGCCCACCCTCGACCTCACGGCGATCGGGCGGGCCTACGTGGAGACGATGATCGCTCTCCAACGCGCGGGCCGTCCGCAGGCGGAGGCCGACGACACGATGCGGGCGCTGAACGCGCTGCTCGACGAGGAGGCGCGGCTTCTCGCGATGCGCGAGGCGACGGGAAGGGAACCAGGCGACTCGTTCGCGAGCCTCGAGTCGGAGCGGGCGGCCCTTGCGGCGAAGGCCACCGCCGCGGCCGACGCCGGAGCGCGCGAAGCCTACGGCCAGTCGTTGAGCCTGTTGGACGAGCGGATCGACGGCCTCCGCGCCGTCGACGCGGGGCGGGAACGGCTCGACGCTCACCTCGAACTGCTTCGCCAGGCCGTGCTCGCCACGCGGGACGCCGCCCGCCGCCTCGGAACCGCCCCCGCCGCGATCGGCTCCGACCTCGCGACCGACTCGCTCCGCGCCGCCGTCGCCTTGGCGCGGGCCCAGACGACGGAGACCGAACGCGCTCTCGCGGAGCTCCGGGCGATTTAAGGGCGGGGACCGGAAGCCATTTAAACGCGAAGCGTTTGTCGCCGCCGGTGATGCACCCGGCGCGGGAGGCTCTCGCCAAGGCGTAAGGAAGGGTCATCGATCGACGGACCCCTTCCGCCTTCGCTCTCTTAGGGTGCGCGCCTTGGGCGTCGACGAGCCCCATCCAAACCGTGTGGGTCGCGGGGTCCACGGCGACGTTGCGCGTGCCCTTGGGCAGCGCCATCTCGCCCAGGATCGTGCCGGTGGCGGTCGAGACGACCGTCATCTTCGTCGTGCCGGGGCAGTAAACGCGGCCGAGTTTCGCGTCCATCGCGATCTGGTCGATGCCGGGAGCGACGTCGACCGTCTTCAGCACCTTGCCCGTCGCCAGGTCGATCACCGCGAGCTTGCCGTTCTTACCCGCGGCGTACGCCTTGACCGCCTTTTTGTCCAGCACGAGGCCGTGGGGCGACTTCATGGGCGCGGTGCTCCACGTCGCGACGACCTTGCGGGTGGCGGGGTCGATCACCTGGAGGTGGTCGGTCGTCTTGATGTTCTGGTAGATCCGGTCGGTCGTCTTGTCGTACTCCATGAACTCGGGCGCCTCCTCGACCACCACCGTGCCGACGGGCTTGAGGGTCGCGCCGTCGAACACCCAAAGCTCGGAGGCGTCGTCGTGGCCCACGTAGACCTGGCCGCGCTTCGTGTCGAGCACCACGAGATCGCCGGGTCCGGCGAGCGGGGCGCGGCCGACGACCTTGAGGCTTTTGCGGTCGACGGCGACGAGCGTCTTGTCGCCGCCCGCGACGAAGTAGCGGTCGAGCTTCTTGGAGACGGCGATGCCGTTCACGGAGCCGGTCTCCACCTCGGTGACCCGGCCCGTCTCGGTGTCGAGCACGGTGAGGGTGTTCGCGCCGGAATGGGCGGCGAGGACGCGGTGGTCCGCCGCGTCGAAGGCGAGCGAGTCGAACCCACCCTTCTTCGGAAGGTCGACGGTCTTGGACGCGACGAGCGGGGCGGGCGCGAAGGCGAGCAGGGCGAGGAAGGTGGTCATGAGTTCGGGCGGAAACCGCCGACCTATCTTGGCCCGCTCCCCCGTCCGAGATGTTTGGAATCCGTTCAGGCAGGGAGGACGTCGCCTCGAACCACCGATGTCAAGCGAGACTTTCGGAGCGTCGATCAGGTGGGCGAGTAGCTCGTCTTCGATATTCTTCGCAACGATGATCGACTTATCGTTTGGGTGAGCTACCGCCACCGACGGCTTCTCATCAAATTCGTCGGCGACCACAAGGCATACGAGAAGTTCAAAACCGGCGCCGACTTCCAGAGGTACCTAAGATGACCCAAAGTCCCGTTAAGCCGATCCGCACCGACCAGGATCTCAAGGCCGCGCTCGCGCGCATCGAGAGAGTCTTCGACCCGGAACCCGGCACTCCCGAGGCGGACGAGGCCGACGTCCTCAGCGTCCTCATCGAGATTTATGAACGGCAGCGCTGGCCCGCGAAGCCCGTCGATCCGCTCGTTGCGCTTCGTTTCCACATGGACCGGCTGGGGCTTCGCCCCAAGGATCTCGTCTCGCAAATCGGGTCTCAGCCCCGGGTCTCGGAGGTTCTCCGCGGCAAGCGTCCTCTTACCGTCGCGAACATCGCGCGCTTGTCGCGCGATCTCGGAATTCCTGCCGAGGACCTCTTGGGCGATCCGGAGAGCGCCGTAGCGTAGAGCTTAGCCTCTTCGTAAAGACGAGAAAGGCGTCCGCCCCCGCGTTCTCTTGGCACCTTTGCCCTTTCGCGAGATCCGAAAAGGGGAGTCTCGCCGAAAGGCAAAAGCGCCAAGAGGGTTGCGGCGTCGAGCGCCGGCACGAGAGCATCCGACGTCTCCGGTCGACCCCGGAAATTAAGCTCGACGCTCCCGCTACGGCGTCGGGACGGCGAACTGGGGATCGCGCAGGCTCTTGAGGAAGGCAATGAGGTCGGCCTTCTCCGCCGCGGTGAGGCCCAAGCCGCCGCCGAGCTTCGCGAGTCCCGGGTCGAGGCTCTTCGAGTTCTGAATCTCCCCGCTGTAGAAATCGACGACCTCGGCGAGGGTCTTGAACCGGCCGTCGTGCATGTACGGCCCCGTGACCTCCAGGTTCCGCAGGGTCGGCGTTTTGAACGCGCCGAGGTCCCGCGGGTTGCCGGTGACGGCGTATCGGCCGGGGTCGGCGGAAACGGCATCGAGCCCGGTGTTGTGGAACAGGTGGTCGCTCAGCGTAGGGCCGCCGTGGCAGCGGGCGCAGTCGGCGCCGCGCGACTTGCCGCTGGAAGGCGGCGCGAAGAACAGCTTGCGGCCCCGCTCCTGCGACGCGGTGAGGGTGCCCTTCCCGACGAGGGACAGGTCGTAGGCCGACCCGCCCGAGAGCAGTCCGTCCATATACTGCTCGAGCGCCTTCTGGATCCGGTCCGTGGTGATCCCGGGCGATCCGAACGCCTTCTTGAAGTCGGCGGGATAGGTGGGGTCGGCCTGAAGCTTCACGATCGTCGCCGCCAGGCTCCCGTGCATCTCGATGGGGTTTTCGATGGGCTGGGTCGACTGGATACGTAGGGTCGCCGCGCGGCCGTCCCAGAAGAAGGGCGCGGCGAAGGCGACGTTCATGAGGCTCATCGAGTTGCGAACCCCGATCTGGCCCTCCGCGCCGAGGCTGAACGCCTTGCCGGGGTCGCTGTGGGCGCCCGCGTCGGTGTGGCAGCTCGAACAGCTGATCGCGCCGTTGTCCGAGAGGATCGGGTCGCTGAACAGCCGGTCCCCGAGGGCGACGCCCTGGACGGTGAGAGGATTGTCGGGGCTCACCGGCGGCTGCGGGATGCCGGGCGGCAGGACGAGCGGGAACCGGGTCGTTCCGGGCGGGAGCGGGGCCGGCTTCGGACCCTGAAAGGCCGCAAAGACGAAGGTGCTCACGCAGAGGCCCATGCCGACGGTGGCGAGACGCCGCGTCCATCGCGGGCGGACGGGAGAGGGGAACGCGTTCATGCGGAGTTCATTCCATCCTCATGCGGTCCTCATGAGGGCGAAGCGATTAAACGGTCGGCGGCATGAAGATGGGACGAAGAGCCCCCGCCTTTGTCCCGACTGTCGCGTCTGCCGCAAGAACGCGTACCCCCTCCTGAGGGGCCTTTCAGGGCCGAATCGCCCCGCCCTGCGAACCCGTTAAAGGGACCCGGTCTTTATCCAATCTTCATGAGCTCTCCCCAGAATCGTCCGATAGACGAGGCGAAGGCTTCGTCGATCGAGCCCTTCCACGTTCGGCCGAGGACCCCGGCGCCACGGCGCCGACGGCGGATTTCTCCCCCAAGCCTTTCCCAAGACCATGAGAACCCTTTCTCGCCTGCTCGCTTCGCTCTTCGTCGTTCCCGCCGCCGCCGTCGCGTTCGCGGACCCTACCTTCACCGTCGTCTCCACCCTCCGCGTGGACGACTTCCGCACCACCGCCCTTGCGGTGAACGATCTCGGCCAAGCTGTCGGCTCCCACGCCTACACCGGCACCACCACGGTGGGCAAGAAGAGCCGAGCCTATCAGGGCTTTAGCGCCTTCCTCACCGCCGCCGACAGCACGACGGTCACCGAGGTTCTGCCCCTCACCGGCCTCGGCACCGCGGTCACGACCTCCACGAGCGTCGCCAGCGAGATGGCCCTGACGACCGCCACCGGCGGCGACTCCGACACGACGAGCGGCACCGGAAGCGGCGCGCACGGCGGCGGCGGGGGCGGATCGTGCGACGGCGGCAAGGGCGCGGTGTTCACCAGCACCCTCACCGCGATCAACGCGAGCGGCGTCGCCGCGGGCGAGAGCAGCGCCGCCGTCGCCTCCGGCACGAAGACGATCGATCTCCAGCACGCGGTCGTCTTTTCCGGCGGGAAGCTGACCGACCTCGGCGCGCTGAGCGCGACGGGCAGCAGCACGGCGAGCGGCATCAACGCCTCGGGACTCGTCGTCGGCGCCTCCAGCGTCGCGGGCACCCGAGGCCACGCGTTTTCCGACGACGGCACGACGATGACCGACCTCGGAACCCTCGGCGGAAAATACAGCGCCGCGACCGCGGTGAACGACGCCGGGACGATCGTCGGCGGCGCGTCGCTCTCGACGGGCGTGACCCATCCGTTCAGTTTCGCTTCCGGAACGATGACCGACCTCGGGCTGCCGACCGGCTTCGCCAGCGCGAAGGCGCTCGCGATCTCGTCCGCGGGCACGATCGTCGGCCGCGGCGACGTCGCCGCGACGACGGGCACCGGGCGGCACGCCCACACCGTCCACACCACCCACGCCTTCCTGTTTTCGGGCGGCGCGTACACCGACCTCGGCAGCCTCTACACGAACGCGCGCTCCGGCCTCGCCTCGCCCATCGTCGCCCGCGGCGTGAACGCGAGCGGAATCGTCGTGGGCGATACCCAGGACACGGGCGGCAAGCCCCGCGCCTTCGTCTATCAGGGCGGCACGCTCTACGACCTCAACGCTTCGCTGCCGACCGCGGACGCGGGCTACACGCTGGTGAGCGCCACCTCGATCACCGACGGCGGCTACGTCTCCGCGATCGCGGTCGACGCGAGCGGCAAGCAGTACGGCCTCGTGCTCAAGCTGGGCTGAAAAGCTCTCAGAACTCCTCTCCCCTCCGGGGGAGAGGGGCAGGGGTGAGGGTTGGGGGCGACTCCCTTGCAATCGGGTGCGTACGGCTTCGGAACTCGATCACGAAAGGAGAGATTGGGGTGCCAGAGGGATGATCGTGCCCGCCTAGGTGCCCCTCGGAGCGGACGCCGATACGACCGCTCGAGGGCATCGCGGTTTAGATCGGCTCAGGATGATTCTAAACGCGAAGCGTTTGTGTTACCGGCGTTCCCGACCTAAACGGACTTGAAATGAAGGACGTTCCGAACCCGTCTTTCATAGTTGCCTGTACACCATGCGAACCGTTCGGGGTATCGTTTGCCCAAGCCTGCCGCTAGAGCGGGATAACCATTCGAGGACTCGGCCTCGTCTCCTAAAGGATTTGGGGACGGGGCCCTTTTTACGTCCGTCTCCCTGAACCGTTGTTCACGTCCGCCGGGCGCGCGGGTGCGGTCTAACCCTTGACCCTGCGGTTTAGGCGGGGAAGTCCATCGAATGTGGCCCGGAACGCGCCCAAGCGTTCGCGGGCCGTTTTTTTGCCCACGCGCCTATCCGTGCGGCCGCGGGTAGTCGCCTCGCGGATCGCCCCGGGGCGGCGGCTCGGCCCACGCGTTCGGGAGGGCGAGCATGACGACCAGCCCGACGAGGGTGAGGAGACCGAGAAGGCCCATCCAACGGGAGTAGCCCTTGCTCCGGCCCAGGGCGGCGAGGCCGACGATCCAGGCCGCTTGCGCGGCGAGGCCCAGGAGAACGCCCACGGCCGCCGCCCAGTTCGCGGCGGTCGGAACCGACGACGGCACCGTCGCGAACCCGATCGCGAACCCCGCGACGAGTTGCAGGCCGAAGGCGAGGCCGCCGTAGAGGCGAGCCCGATCCTGCAGCGCCCTGCGCGGGGAGGAGACCGGCCTCGTCATCGCCTTTCACGGAAGCGGAGTGAACTCAAAGGAAACTCCTCATCGTCGTACCCGATTCTCCCTAGGCGAAGGGTTTGGGTTGGACGGGTATCCCCGTGACGACGGCCGGGCAAAATCGGTCTCCGATCCATCATCGTATCGGCATGGCCGCCGTTCTCATCGTCGAAGACGAACCCGCGATGGCGTTGCCCTTGGCGCAAGCGTTGCGCGAGTCGGGCTTGGAAGTCGAGGTCGCGGAAAACGGCTCCGCCGGCCTTCGCCTCGCGCCGGGTTTCGACGCGCTCATCGTGGACGTGATGATGCCGGTGATGAACGGCTTCGAAATGGTCCGCCAATTGCGCGGCGCGGGCCACCAAACGCCCGTGTTGTTCCTCACCGCGCGAGACGGACTCGACGATCTCGTGAAGGGACTGGAGCTCGGCGGCGACGACTACCTGGCCAAGCCGTTCCGGCTGCAGGAGCTGTTCGCTCGCCTCGAGGCTTTGCTTCGCCGCGCGCGCGCGGGGCAGGACGAGCTGGTTTTCGACGACATGGTCCTCGATCGCCGCCGACGCAAGGCGAGCCGCGCGGGCAAGTCGATGGCCCTTTCCAACACGGAAGTCGCCTTGCTCGAGCAGTTCATGATCAGGCCGAACGTCGTCCTCGCCAAGGCGGCGATCCTTCGCGCGGTGTGGGACGGCGACGACGTGCGAGACGACAACATCGTCGAGGTGTTCGTGCGGCACCTGCGGCTGAAACTCGAGGTGGGTGAGCGGCCGCGCCTTATCCACACCGTTCGGGGACAAGGCTACGTTTTGGGGAGTCGTGCGCCGAAGCCATAAGACGCGCCTGACGACCGTCACGATGCTGGTGGTGGCGGTGCTCCTGGCCATCGTCTTCGCGATCGTCGTCACCGCCTCCCGTCGCGCGTCGATCCGCGAAGAGCGGGAGGAGATGGAAGTGACCTTCCGCGCGATCGCCCGTCTCCCCTATCCGCGCTTCAGCGTCAAAGAGCTCAGCGAGTCCGGAACGAACATCGAAGCCCGCGTCTTCGCCGCCGATGGACACCTCGTCGATTTCCGGGGGCGGATGCCCGTGCCGCCCGCCGATCTGCGGGAGGGCTTCGCCCTGCGGGCGCATTGGCTGTTCTTTGCCGGGCCGTCGGGGAACGATCGCGTCGTTCTGGCCCAGAATCTGCACGAGATCGAGGAAGGGGTTCGGGGGCTCACGAAAACCCTGTTCGAGCTCTGGATCCCCTTGGTCGTTCTCGTCGGCGGGGCGACCTGGCTGGGCGCGCAATCGGTGTTCCGCCCGCTCACCCGCCTCGCCGACGGGGCGAAAGCGATTCAGGGCTCCGACCTCTCCCAGCGCCTCGTTCCGCCGGACGAAGCCGAATTTGGAGCGTTGACGGCGACCCTGAACGAAATGCTCGCCCGCATCGAGGACTCCACCGTCCGCAGCAAGCGGTTCGCCGACGACGCCGCCCACGAACTCCGCACGCCGCTCGCGATTCTTCGCACGCAGATCGAGACGACGCTTCTCCGTTCCCGTTCGGAGTCGGAGTACGTGGCGTCCCACGAGACTTTGCTCAGGGAGGTCGAGCGGGTGACGACGATCGTTGAGGCGTTGCTCCAGTCGGCCCGCGCCTCGTCGCAGCCCGCCCCCGTCGTCGACCTGACCCCGCTCGTCCGCGAGGCGGCGGAACGATGCTCACGTCACCACTTGCGGATCGAGATCGAGGAGGTTCGGGCCGCGATCCTGCCCGAGGAGTTTGGGATCGTGCTCGACAATCTCCTCGACAACGCGTGCCGGTACGCCCCGCCCGACACGGAGATCGTCGTGACGCTCGAACGGTGCGGTCCCGAGGTCGAGCTCCGGGTCGCCGACCACGGCGCCGGGATTCGGCCGGGGGACGCCGAGCGCATTTTCGACCGGTTCTATCGGGTCGATGAGCATCGTAACCGCGCCTCGGGCGGCCTCGGCATCGGGCTGGCGCTTTGCCGGCAGATCGTCGAAGACCGGGGCGGCACGATCGCGGCCACGGAAACGTCAGGCGGCGGCGCGACGATGGTCGTCCGGCTCCCCACCGCTCGATAAACAACTCATCGTTCTCGCAGGGGGCTCTCGATCTCGTATCGAAGGCCTGTGTGATTTCTATCCTAGCTTCGGAAAATCACCGGCGGCGGGGTTCTCGTCCAGACGCGCGATGGCGCCTTCTCGAGCTCTCG